>PBLS01000097.1 GCA_002721825.1 Magnetovibrio sp. | reverse complement strand
ACCCAGTGAACCTGCAATAGGGTTAATACCTAACAACTATATAACTCGTTCGTATACTAGTGAATAGTCTACTTAAATAACGTGCGTGTTAATACACTTAATAAA
Organism: Magnetovibrio sp.; assembly: GCA_002721825.1. Classification (GTDB taxonomy): domain Bacteria; phylum Pseudomonadota; class Alphaproteobacteria; order Rhodospirillales; family Casp-alpha2; genus TMED8. The sequence continues at coordinate 19,608 of PBLS01000097.1, read as the reverse complement.
CGTCCTGATACAGCCGTATTCTAATTTTATTTCCCACTGAGATAGACGTAACGTCGTTATTATAACATGGATTAGAATCATAATAAAAGACTATAATTTGGGAATTTTTGCCCCCAGTACAGCAATCAATTTCGCCACGCCTTGTGGCCATTTAAGCGGGTCATATTGGCTAGAGAGATGCGGAGCGGTCGGCAATCAATGCAATCGAACATGTTAACCGTTGCGCACCCTGGGGCTGCTTGTTACAAGCCCCGAAGGCTATTTGGAAAGGATTTTAAAGTGCTCAAATCACTCTATACCAGAACCCTTGAATTATCCAATCACCGCCACGCCCTCTGGGTATTAGTAATAGTTGCCTTTGTTGAAAGTTCAATATTCCCAATCCCTCCAGACATTCTATTGATCCCCATGATCATAGCAGCACCATCCCGGGCCTGGAAGATTGCTTTACTATGCACAGTAGCGTCGGTTATGGGTGGATTAGCAGGGTATGGAATAGGGATGTTCTTATTTCAGGAACTAGGCCAGCCTCTTTTAGAGCTATACGGTTACAGCCCAAAGTTTTTAGAATTTCAAAAAGCTTATAATGAGTGGGGCGCTTGGGCAGTATTCATTGCTGGAGTTACACCGTTTCCCTATAAAGTGATTACGATTTTATCTGGGGTTACTGCACTTGATCTTGTAGTTTTCATCGTCGCCTCTTTGATGGCCCGCGGCTTTCGTTTTTTTCTAATTGCAGCGTTAATATGGAAGTTTGGACTGTCTATCCGTGAATTTATTGAAGCACACTTAGGCATTGTTTTTACCATATTCTGCACTGCTTTAGTTGGCGGATTTTTAGCAATAAAATATTTTCTATAAAGACACCTGGTATCTTGGGAGTAGTTAGCGTATATCGGAAACATGGGCTTTGAACCTACCCCGACGCGGCTGCAAAAAACGTATCCCGTCATTCTCGCCTTAATAGGTAGTGGCACCTTGTTAGCGGTCTATATAGCAGAATACATATTTAATTATGAGCCATGCAAACTCTGTCTAATTCAGCGCATTCCCTATGCGGGAATTGCTGTGATCGGATGGATAGGTCTGAAGCATCCGAATTGGCTATCGGCAGGTAATTTAACCGCAATAGCGGGATTTGTATTTCTAGCTGGATCTGCTATAGCAATTTATCACGTTGGGATTGAGCAGCAATTATGGCAGTCTGCGCTTGAATGTGATGGCAAATTAAGTCAACAAATTTCATCAAATCAACTCATACAGATGCTAAACCAGAAACCCCCAAAACCCTGTAATACAGTTGACTGGACGCTATTCGGTATTTCTATGGCCACTTACAATGCTTTTTTCTCACTAATCTGGGCAGGGATCACGTTTAATGTTGCTCAACGTCTTTGGAAATCGTCATGAATGATATAAAAAAACCTCGGGGACCCGACCGTTTGCCTGGAGATCCAACAGCGGAACAAATTGTAGAAAAAATCTTGCGTGTTGACCACGCGGGAGAATACGGAGCAGTAAGAATCTATGAAGGTCAAATGGCAGTTCTAGGAAATACCACGATAGCATCTACTATTAAGGATATGCTTGAACAGGAGAAAGAACATCTTGCAACGTTTAAAAACTTAATCATGGAGCAGCGAGTTCGACCTACCGCGCTTCTTCCTCTCTGGCATGCAGCAGGATTCGCTCTCGGAGCTGCAACAGCACTTATGGGAGAAAGGGCAGCGATGGCATGTACAGTTGCTATCGAAGAAACCATTGACGAGCATTATGCTGACCAGATCACAGCTCTCGCTCCCTATAAAGAACATCGTAACTTGCAGAATATCTGTGCTCAATTTCGCGAGGAGGAATTAGAACACCGGGTAATAGGTCTTGAACATGGAGCAGAAAATGTACAAGGCTACGAGGCTTTAAGAGCTACTATAAAAGCGGGCTCAAAATTGGCAATCTGGCTGAGCGCCCGTATTTAATTTGTGAGACCTTATGTACCCAATATGAAAAAGCCTTTGCACGCATTAGCCTATCTTCATCAGCTTTCATCTACTCTGTTTGAGGTTAGCTTAAAGCCCCACGGGCTTCGGCATATAAAATATGTTTAACTCGCGTTAAAGGTCGAAATCATATCATCCCAAATCGGAACCATCTCCATCAATCGGTCCCAGTATTTTGGATCTCTACGCGAATCAAAATCTTCTATTGATACACTTTGTTGTTCTACCCAAGTAAAATAACCAAGGTTAAATATACGCTCCCGACCAATTCGATCTAACTCAATCATATGGTCTGTTGTCACACCCAATAAATAGCGACCGAAAACCTCAGCAGCATTAAGTTTATCAAACTTATTACCAGCAAACTGCTTTTCGAGTACACCCAACTCTGTGGCGTACAACTCCGCACCATCTGTAGCTACTGTGAGCACTGCATCATTAGGCCCTAAATTCATATATTTTGCGTATTTCACAGCACCTAAAATATTAGCTATTGCTGAATAGCCCAAATCGCCAAGCGATGCTATGCGTTGCTGATCCATCCCAGTCCGTTCTGCTAAATACTTTCGCCCTACCGTAGTATTAAACAACAAGCTTAGACCATCACTTGCCCGGTCTGAAACCCCGATAACAAAATCCATATTTAACACATTATGAATAAATGGCACGTGCTTGTCGCCGATACCTTGGATGTTATGATCACCATAGCCATTATAAAGCAGAGTCGGGCATTCGATTGCTTCAACTACGCAAATATCTACGTCCAATCTTTCCTTTAAATAATCACCTGCTGCTAACGTCCCACCAGACCCAGACGCAGAAACATAAGCGCGCGCATGAAGTGGTGTGCTCTCACTGATAAAGTTAAAAACATGTTCTAGTGCCGGGCCGGTAACCGCCCTATGAATTACATAGTTTCCAAATTCCGAAAATTGATTGAGGATGACATTGTTGGGATCTTGACTAAGTTTATGGCATACATCGTATATCTCCTTAACATTACTCTCAGTGCCAGGAGTGCGAATAATATCCGACGGGTCCGTAGACCAATTCTCTAGCCACCGAAACCGTTCATCACTCATACCTTCCGGCAGTACCGCAATTCCGCGGCAGCCAAGTATCCGCGACAAGGCAATCCCTCCCCGGCAATAATTACCCGTTGAAGGCCAAACAGCACATTGTTCGGCAACATTAAATTTCCCCGAAAGTAACTTCGGCACCAAACAACCATACGCAGCTAAAAGCTTATGAGCACGAATCATCGGAAACCTATTGCCAAATAAAACAATGATCTTAGCTTCCACACCAGTTAGCTCTGTTCCCAGTACAATATGTTCTGGAATTTCCACCAATTCTTTACGGTGCTCATTATTAAACCAGTGTATTCGAAATAAATTACCAGGATCCGGCGCATCCGGACTAATACTTGATAAGTTTTCTATTGTTTCACCAGGCTGTTGGACGGGGTCCGCAAGATAACCAATACGTGGCAAGATTATTCCCATTCCTCTTAGGGTTTCCACATTCTGATCGTAAGTCGTTTGATCAACGATCTCTCTCTCTAACCCCAAGCTCATACTCGCTCCTCCATCTGAGAGACCCTTACTGTAGTCTCCACCTGTAAATATAGGAATATAATGAACCGCAATTACTGGCAAACGCACAGCAGTTTGCCAATAATCCCATAATCGATTATTTAGCTTTGCATCAATAATCGTCCAAATGATTAGTCCCTACTCGACCCAAAAATTTACAAACGTTGAGCAACTAATTTTTGCAGAACCTCAAATAATTCCAATCTCTCTATAAGGTCTTCCTGAGATTATTCTGTCATATCCGAATGGACTAAGGTCCATCGTTTTATAATCGCCATCGAGAATCAACTCCGATAAGGCAAGGCCTGCTGCAGGTGCGTGCATTATACCGTGGCCTGAAAATCCCGCTGCTATATATACATTACCACAAACTTCAGCGCCCGACCCAGTCCAACTGCCTATAATCGCGTTCTTGTCGAAGCTATTTGTATCATAATGGCCAATAAAACTACCATTTAGTTTGAGATTCTCAAATACAGGTATACGATGCGCAAGCGCCGGCCAAACTACTCGTTGAAAATAATCAACTGAGATGTCTGAACGCCAGCCATATTGCACCGACCAATCTGGGATACCACCCGTATAACCCTGTCCTTCCGGTCTGAATGCAAGATTAGACTCAGATTTTAAAAGAGGTAGCGGCTCAATCAAGGTATTGGTTTTGAAAAAGTAGTTCTCTCTTGCCATTGGCTGAATTGGTAGATGCAGGCCTATCATTTGCCCAACTTCTCCCGACCATGCACCTGAACTTATTACATAAGTATCTGCTTCTACTGATTGACCATCCCCTGTAAAAATTTTTCGTACTAAGCCGTTTCTGCTCTCCCAATCCATAACACGTTCGTCTAGATACGTTACTCCAAGTGAACGCGCTTTTCGTTTGAAACCAAATAAAGCCGAATGAGGATCAACCCACCCGTCATTTGGGGAATAGACCGCAATCGCTATATCATCTGTATTAATGGATGGGAAAAGTTTCTTAAGAGCGGAGGAATCTAGAAGTTTCGCATCAACTCCATTTGCACATTGAATCTCGTAATTTTTCTCCATCACTGAATGGTTGCCGCTGTCCGAAAGGAAGAGATAACCTTGCCGGCAGAACGAAATAGGTTGTTCTTCTCCCTCAATAGCCATCTTCGTCGCAAACCTGGAATAAAAATCAAGCCCATATTGAGCCATAACAATATTGTCGGGCAGACTGAACAGTCGCCTAATCCCACCATTGGCGAGTGGCGTTGACGCTTTTGAATAGGTTGGATCCGGCTCTATAACCACGACTTGCCCGGCTTTGCCTGTCCGTGCCAAAAAATAAGCGATGGCAGAACCTATAATTCCACCGCCAATGATCGCAATATCCCATTTCTGACACCTGCTATCTACCATAGATAAACCTAAAGGATAAAAACATAAGTTTACTTAATAGATTTGGCCTCAATGAAGCTAATCCATTCAAATATTCCATTCCCAACCGATCATTCACTTTAGAAATTTACTCTCTTAATCTAGCTCGATAAATACCCATTGAACTTAGACACTCAAATTCGATGGGAATTAACTTTTATCACTGTTATATTTTTTCTTTTAGCATGGAAAATCGTTAACTATGCAGAAAAATGGACGGTATACATACATCAAAAACCTAGAATTACAAACTATCCAAAAGAACTTGAAACCGTAATAGTGAAGAGGTGAAAAGGTGTTCCAATCTGGCGACAAAGTAAAATCAACGCTACGCAAACCGGAGCTCGACAACGGGGAACACCATCGAGCCCGTTTGGGATTTATCCTAATGTCTACTGACTTGGCAGCAGAGGCTGACTTCTTTGCTATGGTACCAGAGGCTGTAGCCGTACACATCACTCGGCTAAAAACTGCTGATTACACTACTAATGAAACACTAAGGCTTCATATTGAGCATATGGCAGAAGCGGCTTCTCGTATTCAACCCGATACGAAACCCGACGTCATAAGCTACCACTGTACTAGTGGATCGATAGTTCTTGGGGAAAAAGTAGTTATGGACGAGATAAAAAAGGGGGCACCTTGGGCTAAACCAATGTGTATTGCTACTGCTGTTATTGATGCTTTACGTGAAATAACTGCAAAAAAAATTGTCGTTGGCACCCCTTACCTAGACGAAATTAATACGGTTGAAGCGGAATTTCTAACAGCTAAAGGTTTTAATGTTCTTAATATCCAAGGCCTTAATCTCAAGACAGGAGTTGAATTTGGACAGGTCACCCCCTCATATTGGAAGAGCTTTGCGCAGGAGATTAATCAGCCCGAAGCCGATGCAATATTTCTGAGTTGCGGAGGGGTCAGATCTCTCGAAGTTGTTGAAGAAATAGAAAACATTGTTAACAAACCGGTAATCACCAGCAATCAGGCGCAGTTTTGGAGCTGCCTTAGGCGTGCCGGTATAAATGATAAGATCAAAGGATTTGGAGAAATTTTTTCTAGGCCTGGAAATACTATCGCCCAATAGGTTGCTTTATCACTTAATATTTTGAGAGAGTTTTAGTATCAAAGGAATAACCACTTTAGTAAATTCGCCAATAAGCCCACTGCGTATATTAGTTGCATATTTTCTTAGATAACCCCTAGAAGGAACTGCGTCGTTAGTGCTTTTTTATTTTTTAGTAAGCCCGCTGATTATACCACGGAGGGTACGTACCTCTTGTTCAGTAAGACGTGCACGCTGGAAAATGTTGCGAATGTTCCGAACCATAATTGGGCGCTTTTCCTCAATACCTAGAAAACCACAAGCATCAAGCTCTCTTTCCAAATGCTCAAAGAAGCCCGAAATATCTTCCATTTTAGCTGGCCATTTGTCTTTTGGGAGTGCCAACTTAACGTCAGGCGTTTCATCCACCAATCGCAGCCACTCATACCCCACTACTAATACTGCATGGGAAAGGTTTAGAGAGGTGAACTTTGGGTTTAATGATACCGTCAGTGCGCCTAATCCAAGTGCTACATCATCATTATTGAGGCCACTTGATTCTTTTCCAAAAAGCACTCCCGCTTTTAATCCATGTGCGACATCAAGTCGCATCCGTTTAACGGCTTCTCTTGGGCTATATACGTCTTGGGTCATATCACGCAGTCTCGTTGTAGACGCAAAAACAGTTTGTAGATCTGAAATAGCTTCAGTTGTACTTTGAAAAATTTTTGCAGAATTCAAGATTTTGTCTGCTCCCGCAGCAGCTCCGACAGCTGCCGGATTAGGCCAACCGTCGCGCGGTCGAACAAGCCGCAGATCTCCAAGCGCACAGTTGGCCATAGCTCGAGCCACCATACCTATATTTTCGCCTAATTGTGGATCTACTAATATTACCGCGAAACCTGGAGCTAAAGGTCCTAAATCCTGTAGTTCAGCGTCATCATTCACGTGTAAGGCACTTTCGGTAGTTATGTCCGAGGAGGAGACCCGCCATCCTTAAATAATTTATAGATGATACTATCGCGGAGCGCATTATAAGATGCGTCGATAATATTAGTAGAAACCCCAAGCGTAGACCAATGTTCCCTTTTACTATCAGCGGACTCAATCACTACTCGTGTGATAGCTCGAGTGCCATCACCTGGAGTGAGAATGCGAACTTTATAATCTACAAGTCGAAGATCAGCGAGACATACATAGTGTTGAATTAACACCTTACGCAATGCCGCATCAAGAGCATTGACTGGACCATTGCCCTCTGCCACGGCTATCTCTTGTATACCTCGACATCTGATGCGAACGGTTGCCTCAGATAAGGTCACCAATTCACCGGCAGCGTTCCAGCGACGTTCGTCAATTACCCGAAAGCTCGTACATTTAAAGTAATCAGGAACAGTACCCAATATACGTCTAGCTAAGAGCTCAAAGCTCGCCTCTGCACCATCATAGGCGTACCCATTGAATTCCTGCTCTTTAACCAATTCAACAAGCCGGTTCAGATTTTCATCCTTTGGATCAATCTCAAGGCCTATTTCTCGAAATCTTGCCAAAATATTGGAACGCCCAGACTGATCCGAAACTACTATATTACGATGATTGCCCACAACATTTGGATCTATATGCTCATAAGTAGTTGGATCTTTTTCCACAGCGGACACATGAAGGCCTCCTTTATGGGTAAAAGCAGACTCTCCAACATATGGTGCCCCACGGTTAGGCTGTCTATTTAATCTTTCATCCAGCATTCGAGAGAGCGGGGTTAATTTTGTTAAGTCCTCTGGCATTAGCCCAGTAGTGTAACCCATCTTTAAAACAAGAGAAGGAATGACAGAAATAAGGTTTGCATTCCCACAACGCTCGCCCAAACCATTCAATGTTCCCTGAACCATTCGCGCACCAGCACGAACAGCAGCTAACGATCCGGCCACCGCGTTACCCGTATCATCGTGACAATGAATCGCAACGTTTTCTCCCGGTATCACCGTGCATATAGCAGCAACCACTGTCTCTATCTCGTTTGGAAGAGTCCCGCCGTTTGTATCGCAAAGCACGACCCAACGCGCACCAGCATCATAGGCGGCCTTCAAACATCTTGCCGCATATTCTGGATTAGCCTTATAACCGTCGAAAAAATGCTCCGCATCAAATATCGCCTCAACGCCCTTATCGGTCAACAAGCGAACGCTTTCTGCAATCATGGAGATATTTTCTTCAAGCTCAATCTCCAACGCATCAGTAACATGGAAGTCCCATGTTTTTCCAACCAGGCAAGCACTAGGCACCCGCGTATTTAAAAGTGCCGCCAAACCTGGGTCGTTCTCAACGCTGCGCCCTGGACGCCGAGTCATACCAAAAGCCGTAAATTTAGCCTGCTTCATATTTGGCGGATCTGCAAAGAAAGCATCATCCGTGGGGTTGGCTCCCGGCCATCCTCCTTCAATATAATCAAACCCTGCATTGTCGAGTTCCCGTGCGATAAACGCCTTATCGGAAGGGTTAAAGTTAACTCCTTGGGTCTGCGCTCCGTCACGTAGGGTAGTATCAAAGATATAAACACGGTTATCGGTTGAAAGGGGATTATTCATGATTAAAGTTCCTAAAATTGGCGTGACAGATTAATGACACTTAGCCCGGTCTTTTATAAGAAGACCGGGTTAATAATTCGACAAAGGATCAACACCAATTGAAAGGTCAAATGATACATTGTAGCAGCATGATAAGTCTGACCACGCCCTCGTCAAGCCCAGCTAAAAAAACAAGCCCACCGTTAAATATTGTTCTGTGAAAAACGTTAAATGTTTTTGTTTCCATCTTTCTTTATTTTTCAAATTATCACATCGAGCCGTTCCACCCTGAGATCAACAAACCTCTTTATGCGTAAAAAGTTACCTGTTTGTGAATTAACGGTACCCTTGGCCCCTATGTCGCCACTCGGTCCACCTCCCAAAACCCCGTTGAGAATACCTAAGACTCCGACCCGATAAACATCCCCGTACTTTTGAACTTGAATAGTTGGATGTGTAGCGAGTTGTGCATTGCAATCGGCTCGCAGATTTATGAGATCCGTCATAGCCTCTGGATCCCGCTCCAACGCATCATTCAAAATCTCCACTACTAACGCAATCATATCACTCATCAGGTGATTTTCCTCCATGTAGTTATTTATACCGCTAAAGACTACCGAAACTTGCTTACATATGGTAGCGTCCAACATGCTCGCTGAAATTATATTGTTGACGGGAGAGGTGGAGGCTCCGCATCTGAGCTCAATGCTCCACTCCCACAATTCAATGATAAACATTGTGCATGTAGACACGGCGGACCAATTAAGCGCAGCTTGTGAAATTGCGCTACCGCATGGAAAGAATCGTCGTTTAATAGCCTTCTGCACTCGAGCAATTGTGCCTGAGCGAATACTGAATAACCTAAATGGGCCTGCATATAATTTTCATCCTGGCCCGCCCACTTATCCTGGCTCTCACCCGGCCAGTTTCGCCATTTACGAAAAAGCCCGGAAATATGGCGTTACTGTCCATGAAATGACAGCACAGGTAGATACTGGGCCTATCGTTGCAGTCAAATGGTTCGAGATTTCCCCAAAAATGCGGTTTGCTGATTTGGAATTACATGCCTATAAATTTTTAGTAGCAACTTTTTCCAAGATGGCTAAGCGGCTGGCCACAAATGCATTGCCGTTACCATACTCCGGCGACAAGTGGTCAGGCAACACAAGCACAAATGAGGAATTTGAATCCATGCGAAAAATTACCGAGGACATGGATGAAGAAGAAATAAAGCGCCGATTCCGCGCTTTTGGTTAATCGCATTCTATTTAACGATGCCGCTTTGATATCCTATTAAATTTACCCTCGCCGCCACGTCGTCCCGCCCGAGCCATCTTCCAAAATAATACCTTGAGCAGCTAACTCATCGCGAATTGCATCCGACCGCGCAAAATTTTTTTCTTGACGAGCCTTTGAACGCTCGTTAATGAGCGCTTCAATAGCTGTATCCGTAGGAAAACATTCCTCTGAACCAATAGACGCCCACTTAAACCACTCCTCCGGATCCTGCTTCACCAATCCTAAAAATTGCGCTCCCGCGAGCAGGCTCTCCGTATCACCTATACGTGCAAATTTATGGATTTCCGCTAGAGCTTGTGGTGTATTCATATCATCGCAAAGGGCAGCTCTAACACTTTCTGGGGGGCCTGACGTCACCTCAATTTTATCAACCATTCGATACCAACGATCTAGTGAGCGCCTTGCTTCAAGTATATTGTCTTTGGTGAAATCTAGAGGTTGGCGATAGTGAGTTTGTAACAGAGCAAGACGTATAGATTCACCTGGAAACTCGTTGAGCAACTCGTTGACAGTGTAGAAATTACCAAGCGACTTGGACATTTTTTCCCCTTCGCTCATTAAATAACCATTATGCATCCAGTATTTCGCGAACATCCCTTCACCAAATGCACACGTACTTTGCGCAATTTCGTTTTCATGATGTGGAAAAATCAAATCTTGGCCACCACCATGTATATCAAAAGCCTCCCCCAAGTGTTTACGACTCATCGCTGAGCATTCAATATGCCAACCGGGACGTCCGCGTCCCCACGGGCTATCCCATCCAGGAACATTTGATGTCGACGGCTTCCACAAAACAAAGTCCGAGGGATCACTTTTATAAGGAGCAACATCAATCCTTGCTCCTGCTACGATTTCACGCTTGTCCAACTTTGAGAGGTTCCCATAGTTCTTCATACTCGTTACACTGAACAGCACATGTCCATCCACAACATAAGCGTGGTTTTTCTCTATAAGAACTTCTATCAATTCAATCATGTCAGAAATATGATCTGTCGCACGAGGTTCAACATCGGGCTTTTCTACTCCAAGAGCTTTCATATCATTATGAAAAAATTTCGTAGTGGACGCAGTTATTTCACTAATACCTTTACCTGTTTCCAATGCGCGCGCGTTAATTTTATCATCAACGTCTGTGATGTTACGTACGTAAGTGACCCTGCTATAGAGCTGCCTTAATAAGCAGACAAGCACATCAAAAATGACTGCTGGGCGAGCGTTGCCAATGTGAGCATAGTCATAAACGGTCGGGCCACAGACATAAATACGAATATGTTCTTCATCAATAGGTGTAAATTTCACTTTAGAACGACTAAGCGTATCATGAATCATTAGCATTACATTTCGCCCTTAAATCCATTAATAATAGGATAGCGGCGATCACGCCCGAAGGCACGACGTGTGGTTTTCACACCAGGCGGCGCCTGCCGCCTTTTGTATTCCGCACCATTAAGCATATGCCAAATACGCTCAACAATAGCTGAATCAAAACCTTCAGTAACTATATCATCTTTTACCATATCTTGTTCGATCATTCGGTACAAAATCTCATCAAGCACTTCGTAGGGCGGCAATGTATCCTGATCTATTTGATCAGGTTTAAGTTCTGCGGATGGAGGCTTGGTAATAATCCTATGGGGAAAGACGTTGCCATCAGGCCCCAGGCAGCCTGGCGGACGCTTTTTGTTACGCTGAAGGCTTAATTCAAAAACCGTACTCTTATAAACATCCTTGAGTGCAGCATATCCTCCACACATATCACCATAAAGAGTAGCATATCCAACAGACATCTCGGATTTATTACCAGTCGACAAAACCATATAGCGAAACTTATTCGAAAGTGCCATCAATAGCATTCCGCGTATTCTTGCTTGAATATTTTCCTCTGTGACATCTACCGCCTGGTCCTTAAAGTATGACCCTAGCATTTTCTCGAATGCTATCATCGCAGGCCTTATGTCAATACTCTCCAGTTTTACATTTAAAAGCCGACAACATTCGCTTGCATCATACAAACTTGCTTGAGATGTGTACGGCGATGGCATCATGACGCAATGCACTCGTTCGGACCCTACTGCATCAACAGCAATCGCAGTCGTAAGTGCACTGTCAATACCACCAGAAAGACCAATTAGTATCCCGGGAAACTCATTCTTATTTACATAATCACGTACACCAAGAACTAGTGCGCGATAGACAGAGTCTAAAGTTTCCATTTCGTCTGCAATTTGTCCCGTATCGCAAATCCAGCCGTCGGGGCTACGTCGCCATTGAGTCATTAACAACTCTTCTTCAAATGCCAACGCCTTAAGGCTCAAGCTTCTATCTGGATTTAGAACGAAAGAGCTCCCATCAAACACTAGTTCGTCCTGCCCTCCCACCAAGTTTACATAAATTAAGGGTAAATTTGATTCGGTTACTCGCGCGATAGCATAATTAAGGCGGTCATCTTGCTTATCCGTCTCAAATGGTGAACCGTTAATGACAACGAAGATTTCCGCACCAGATTCGTCAAGGCACTCGGCAACATCTCCGCACCACATATCTTCACAAATCATCACACCCAATCGCAGTCCACGAAAAGCTATGGGACCGGCTAGCGGTCCTTTTGTAAAAACCCGCTTTTCATCAAATACCCCATAGTTAGGCAATTGGTTTTTGGTCCTTACAGCGCTGATCATACCCCGGTCAAGTAATAAGGCTGCATTGTAAAGATGTCCTTCCAAACACCAGGGGGAGCCGATTAACAAAGCCGGCCCTCCGTCAGCTGTTTTTTCTGCTAGTCCAGCAACAGCAACTTCCACCGCATGCTGGAATGCAGGTTTCAAAACAAGATCCTCGGGTGGATAACCGGCAACCGTCAGCTCTCCAAAAATAACCAAGTCGGCATTAGCCAACGCCGCTTTGGCACGAGCAGCAACTATTTTGTCAATATTAGACTTAATTGACCCTACCGAGGTGTTGATCTGCGCAATCGCAATTTTAATATCATTGCTCATAGTTCAGGTGTAGAGAGCCCCATCGTCACTGTCGACGCAGTCCAATCAGGCCGCCCTAAAAATATTGTAAGTAAAAACTTTCCTTAACTAAACTGCCGTACCGCCAACTGTCAACTGGTCAATCTTTAAGGTCGGCTGCCCAACACCAACAGGAACACCTTGGCCCTCTTTGCCACAAGTTCCAATTCCTGGGTCTAGTTCCATATCGTTACCAATCATAGAAACACGACGTAGCACATCGGAGCCATTTCCTATTAACATTGCGCCCTTCAATGGCGCTGTAATCTTTCCGTTTTCGATGCGATACGCCTCTGTGCAAGAAAATACAAACTTACCAGATGTTATATCGACTTGTCCTCCTCCAAATGAAACCGCATAAACCCCGTTATCAACGGATGCTAAAATTTCTTCTGGCTCCCCAACGCCCGACAACATGTAGGTATTAGTCATGCGGGGGATAGGAGCATGCGCATAACTTTGCCTACGACCGTTGCCCGTTTCAGCTGCCCCCATTAGACGACCGTTCATACGATCTTGCATATAACCCTTTAGAATTCCGTCCTCAATTAACACCGTCTTTTGGGTTGGGGTTCCTTCATCATCAATTGTTAACGACCCCCGGCGTTCTGGAATCTTACCATCATCTACCACCGTGATCCCGGGAGAGGCAACACGCTCTCCTAAAAGTCCGGAGAAAGCTGAGGTTTTTTTACGATTGAAATCGCCTTCAAGTCCATGGCCAATAGCCTCGTGTAAAAGGATGCCAGGCCATCCTGGCCCGAGCACCACAGGCATCTCTCCCGCAGGTGCCGGCACCGCATCTAAGTTCACGACTGCTTGTCGCAAAGCTTCATCAACTACTTTTTTCCAAGTAGGCGCTTTGAGATAATGGTCATAAACTGAGCGACCTCCAGAGCCATAACTACCAGTTTCCATCCGTCCATCAGATTCTACCACAACCGATATATTTAAACGAACTAATGGGCGAATATCAGCAACTTGATATCCATCTACGCGAATAATTTGTACTGCCTGCCATTCCCCGCTGAGCGAAGCTGAAACCTGTTTTACACGCTCATCTTTATCACGTGCATATGAATCCATTGCAGTAAGCAACCCCACTTTTTTTTCGAAAGGGACTAAGCCTAGCGGGTTTTTATCACTATAGAGCGAAATGTTGGTGCCAACAGGATCAATTGCGAGGTTCCCCGTCCGTCCACTATGCGCCATCCGCACCGTTTCCGCTGCACGACAAAGAGCTGCTTCACTTAACTCAGAAGAGTGAGCATAGCCCGTAACCTCTCCAGTCACGGAACGCAACCCGAAACCTTGTGCTGTATCAAAGGACGCACTTTTTATCTTTCCATCATCGATTGCAATCCCTTCGGATTGGCAATACTCAAAAAAAAGTTCCCCGTCATCCCCTCCACCTAGCGATTCTTGGAGAATGTTATCAACACGGGAAGGATCAAGCTCAGTACGTCCGAAAAACAGACTGTTAGTGGTGTTTAAATCCGACATCAGAAGAGCTCCCGAAAATGAATTTGAAAGGTTATACCCGAAATATAGTCATCTAATCTTCTGATGGCGAGCTTTTCAGCATAGTCGTTTCCCTAAAATTCAAAATTCACGTCCTACCGAAATTTTTCCCGAGTACGACGCGTTTAAACGTAACACATGAGAATTTGAATTCTAACCGATTTCCATTGGTAAATTACCATTCAGTGCCCATTCCTGCAGTGAGGCATCATAAACCGCAACATCATTGGCACCCAATAAAATCAGTACAAATGCATCGAGGGTTGCAGCAATGCCTCCTCCGCAATAGCAAATTATTGGCTTGATGAGGTCAACACCTGCTCCCTCGAATAATCGCCATAGTTCTTCGGGTCGTTTCAAGAGACCAGTTTCTTTATCCGTTAATTCACGAGCTGGAACACAAACGCTACCAGAAATCCGGCCTGGACGACCATAATGGATCCCCCCTCCTGTGAACTGTTCGCGTGTAAGGGCATTAACAACCACCGTATCTTGTCGTTTTAAGACACGTAATACAGCGCTATGGTCCACCAACAATTCTCTGGTTTTATCAAAATTAATAGGCTCCGCTTCCTCATACTTGCAAAGTTTATTGCAAAACGTTTTGCCAGTAATACGCCAACGTTGCAGCCCGCCATCGAGAATTACCGCATCATCAAATCGAATGTTACGAAGCAACCACCATACGCGTGCTGCCCACATCATTGACCCCGAGTCGTAAAGTACAACGCGCGTGCCTTTGCCGATACCATACCGTGCAAATGCTGCTATTAAATTTTCGGGTTCCGGCATCATATAACGCCACCGAGTACTTGCATCAGAGAGATCAGACTTTATGTCGATGTAATCAGCGCCTGGAATATGGGCTTCTAAATACTCTTGAAAACACGATTCCGCTCGAACAAAAACTTTTGGGTCCGCCACTAACTGCTGCGTACAATCAAAAATCCTAAGCTCTGGGTCTTCGAGTTGGCCTAATAATTCTTCACACGAAATTAAATACGGGTTATTGAACTTTGATTTCATGATCCCATTACTTTGTAGGAATTTTAAGCCGCAGGCAACGTGGCAAACTAATTTTCTTGACCCTCCCGTTTGTATCTTTATGGTTATCTGATTAGTGGTGATTTGTCTGACCGGATTGCGGCCACATAAAAAACGCTAAAAGGTCTCGGTTTGAGAGCCCTGACCCGCAATTAGGCAGGGTTTTAATTTTTTGCATTCAGCCGGGGCTCCTTAAACGATGGGAATCCCAATGGAAAAGAGAATTAAAGAAAATTCCAGTTGGCGGCCACAGACCCAGCTTGTAAGGGGGGGCGTTACACGTAGCTTATTTGAAGAAACCAGTGAGGCTTTATTCCTGACCTCTGGGTACATTTATAAGACGGCTGAAAATGCCGAAGCGGCCTTTAAAGGTGACACTTCGCGCTACATATATTCTCGTTACGGCAACCCAACAGTTTCGATGTTTCAAGATAGGCTAGCGTTGCTCGAGGGAGCTAAACACTGTGTCGCTACTGCTAGTGGTATGGCTGCTATGTTTGCATCTCTCGCATGTCTGCTCAAATCAGGCGACCGAATTGTCGCCTCGCGCGCATTATTTGGGTCATGTTACTTTATCATAAGTGAATTATTACCCAGATTCGGGGTTGATGTGGAGTTTGTTGATGGAACTGATCTTAACCAGTGGGCGGAAGTGCTCAAGAAGCCCGCTAAAGCAGTATTCGTTGAAACGCCGTCCAACCCAACTCTTGAAATAATTGATCTCTTAAAAATTACGAGGATAGCTCATGCTGCAGGTGCATATGTCATTGTTGATAATGTTTTTGCAACGCCCATTTTACAGCGACCGCTAGAATTTGGCGTAGACATGGTAATGTATTCTACAACTAAGCACATTGATGGGCAGGGGCGCGGCCTAGGTGGCGCAATTTTAACTAATGACGACACATTATTTGAAGATTTTCTTATACCATTTTTGCGTCACACTGGACCTGCTATGAGTCCTTTTAATGCCTGGGTCATGTTAAAGGGGTTGGAAACCTTGAGTCTACGAATGGAACGTCATTGCCACAATGCCCACGTCATCTCAAAATTTTTAACTAATCATAAAATCATTAAATCCGTTCTTTATCCAGGGCTTGACAGCCACCCTCAACACCAACTTGCGATGAGCCAAATGAAAAGCGGTTCGACAATTTTAACTTTTGAGATTAATGGCGGTAAAGATGCTGCGTTCCAATTTTTAAATTCACTCCAACTGATCAACATCTCAAATAACTTAGGCGATGCAAAGAGTCTCATCACCCATCCTGCAACTACTACACACCAACGCCTATCAGTTGCCGAGCGAGCGCATCTTGGGATTACTGATGGAATGACCCGGCTTTCTGTTGGCCTAGAAGACGTAGAAGACCTAATCGAGGATCTTAACCAAGCTTTGCAATCAACGCCATGTTAACCCCGATCGGCCAATTTAGCTCCATTAGCCACATAACCGATTACTAACACCGCGAATGTTGAGAGAATCAGAATTTCCCTCACAATATCTTGTAGAAGATTACCATTTTAAACAGATTTAAGATGGCAGAATTTCAATAAGAGCTTAATCCGTATTCAACCAAATATTCAAGCTAGAAAGGATGAAAGAAATGTTCAGTTTATAACTTACCCCTGCTTCCAAGGAAGGCCCGCTACCTTCCATCCATTAACCGAACCGCGATGCCCATTTTCATCCTTGTCGCCTTCAAAACCCTCAAGTATGTTGTAACTGTTCCGATAGCCTATTTCCGTTGCTAATGCGGCAGCGAATCGCGACCGAACCCCAGATCTACACAAGAAAAATAAGTCTGCATCCTTATCGGGAGCCGCCGAATTCAATTCAGTTACAAAATACGGATTTTTATTACCCCCAGGGAATAGGGTCCACGAAATTATCTTTACGTCCTTCCCAAGATCATCTAGCACCGGCAAGCCGACATAAGCACATTCAGCATCAGTCCGAACATCAATTAAGCTGGCTGCTTTTTGGTTTTGAAGCATATCCCACGTATCCCGGGGAGAGAGATCACCGGCGTATGCTCCCTCTTCGGCGGTCGGTGCTATCGGTTTATCCATTTTTTATATTTTCTTCCACTATATTCTATTCAACTTTCACAGCAAATAGGTACAAATTTACGCATCATTATTTTAAAGGCCGGCAAGCTCCGACCTAAAATCGCAAACTCGGTAACCATTTTCTATCCTTACCTCCAGAAGCCTTAACCATCTATAGTCCATGTATGGCCACTCCGAAGCAACTGGTTAAAATCATTAATTTTTATCCGATCTTCTGCGCGCATCGTAAGCTCCTTAATTTCATCTTCGTAAGTGGGAGCTGGATCACAATAAAGCACACCAAGTGCGACGGGCAAGCCAAGTCCCTGCATTTCCGCTAACATGTATGCCATAATACGATCCGTTTCATCGTGTATCGCAATGTCTTCCTCCGTAATCCCACCTTCCCCAATTACCACTTTTTCAAGTGCTAACTTGCCATTAGCTATTTTGAGACCAAACTGCTCTTCGGAACCAAAGATCATAGGCTTTCCATGATCAAGGTAAATTTGGCGGTCGGCAGCAACGTCCTTTTCCGTGAAACTAGAGAACACGCCATCATTATAGACTATACAGTTTTGATAAATCTCAACGAACGATGTACCTCTATGTTCGTGAGCACGTGCAAATATTGCAGGCAATTTTTTTTGTGCTGTATCGACACCACGCGCAACAAACCGAGCCCCCGCTCCTAATGCAAATGTCCCTGCTAAAACCGGTTTATCAACGGACCCTAGTGGTGTCGACGGTGATCGTGTCCCAGCACGCGATGTTGGCGAATACTGCCCTTTAGTGAGGCCATAGATTTCATTATTAAATAGCAAAAACTGCACATCTACATTACGACGAAGCAAATGGAGCAAGTGGTTGCCACCAATGGACAGCGAATCCCCGTCACCTGAAACTACCCAAACATCTAGATCCGGGTTCGCGACCTTTATTCCTGTCGCAATTGATGGGGCGCGCCCATGAATAGTATGGAACCCATACGTCGAGAGATAATAGGGAAACCGTGCCGCGCATCCGATGCCAGAAACAAAAACGGTTTTTGCCTTTTCTGCTCCTATTTCTGCTAATGTCGTTTGAACTGCACGTAAAATTGCATAATCACCACACCCCGGACACCAGCGAACCTCTTGATCAGATGCGTAGTCTTTTGGCTTCAATATTTCCGAATTTGCCGTCATCTTCGTCTCATGCTTCCATTCGAGTCCTGATAGCATTTTCAAGCTCAGCAATAGTAAAAGGCTGTCCCGTCACTTTGTTGATACCTTGGGCATCAACAAGATATTCACTTCGCAACACTGTTAACAGCTGACCATTATTCATTTCTGGAACGACCACACGCTCAAATCCGGCGAGAAGTTCGCCAAGGTTACGCGGTAACGGATAGATGTTACGCAAATGGATATGACTAACTTCTAACCTATCGGCTAACAAGTTCTCAACGGCACGACTAATCGGCCCGTAAGTCGACCCCCAACCAACGACCACCATTTGACCGCTTTCCCGACCGTTATCAACGTTTTGAATTGGCGAGTCATTTGCGATACCGTCAATTTTTGCCTTCCGCACATCAGTCATTTTCTGGTGATTAAAAGGTTCATAGGAAATATGTCCCGAGTTAAAATCTTTCTCGATCCCACCTATACGGTGTTCCAATCCTGGGGTACCAGGGACTGCCCACGAACGTGCCAGGGTCTCCGGATCACGTTTGAATGGATGGAAGTCTGTTACCTGCGTTTCGAACGAGACCGGAAACTTTGTTAGTGCGTTCACATCTGGTATCAACCAAGGCTCAGCTGCATTCCCAATATATCCATCCGTCAAAATAATTACCGGCGTCATAAATTTGGTTGCTATTCGAATGGCCTCAATGCCAACATCAAAACAATCCGCAGGCGAGCGTGCCGCCAAAACACATACGGGTGAGTCAGCATTACGGCCGTATACGGCTTGGAATAAGTCCGACTGCTCCGTCTTTGTTGGCATGCCCGTAGATGGTCCGGCGCGCTGCGAGTTAAGCACAATCAACGGAAGTTCGGTGCTTATAGCAAGACCAATTGCCTCGCCCTT
>PBLS01000096.1 GCA_002721825.1 Magnetovibrio sp. | reverse complement strand
GGGCGCGCCGCCGCCGCCGCGACGCCGAGCGGGTCGCCGAGCGGGTCGCCGCCGACGCCGCGTGGACCGCCGCGTGGACCGCCTCGGCCGACGGCACCAAGTCCGCCGAGCAGCACCACCTTGCTGCTTTTGAGATGATTTATGAACTACTTAAACCGCGAGGCCCGCGCGGACGGCAACTATGGCAAGAATTGAATAATGAAGTCTACGAGAAGTACTTGAGCAGGCGCGTGAAGCAGCCGCTGGCGGGCGCGGGCGCGAACACGCTCGCCGGCCGCGCCGCGCTCGCCGGGACGCCAAGCGGATTGCGCGTGCAGTGGCCGAGAGGTAAGCATCCCCCAGCCCGCCGGCAGCTTGGCATTGGCTTTAAAGGGAAGGGCACGAGCGACAATGACGACGACATGGGCGCCGTGGGAACGTCGTTGAAGAGCCCCTCGTCGGGGCAGTGAAAAACAAAGAATATATATAATATATAATGGCGACGCCAAATAAAATGAATATTAACAATTATTCAAAAAATGAACTGGAAGAGATATTGTCATTAACGTATCCCTATACAAATGCGGATATTGAAAATCAATCTATTCATATGATAAAAAATTTAGAGAAAGATATAAATTTATCAAATACGGAAAAAGAAAATTATGCAATATTTATTGGTGAGATAAAAGCGAATTTGATGCTTCCGCTATCTCCGAAGAGAAAAACAGTATCGGAATTAATAAACCCGATAAAAACAAATACGATAATAAAAACGATAAATGTGGATACAAGATTTAGAAATAATTATTATAAAACAAAAAGTTCGGATTTTACGATGACGCTGCCATTGGTGATAAAAAACGCAATATCGTTACAGATCCAAGAATTGGCGGTTCCTGATGTTATTTATACGATACATCGTGATTTAAAAAACAATTTTTTTCATACATTATGCCCTGCGCGTGGCGAAACACAGCCCATGATACATAAAATAGAGGATGGGAATTATACACGTACACAGATGGCTGTGTTATTGCGTGCCCAAGATGTGAGCGGCACGAGCCACATCCACGACCCGCCGGCGTGGACGCCAAGCCGACTGTTTACTTCCGGTACAAACTATCGTTTTAGGATTGATCCTTTAACAAAAAAGACTGCAATTAGTACAAAGGATCCATCAGGAGGAGATGAATACGGTACTTGGGATATACCAGAGAAGCGGTACGAAATGTATCCGGACTGGCCGGGTGGGGCGAATAACGAATTTTCTTTATTTTTCAATTTACGGGAAGATGCTACCAGTGTGATGGACATAGATACGGAACGTTCATTACCGGAAGGTCTTGGATGGTTATTAGGATTTCGTTATGGTGAATATAGTAATTCAACTGGATATGTATCAGAAGGAATGTTTAATGAGCGATCGCCAGAATATATTTTTATGGAGGTTGATGATAATCAAAAAAATATAAATAATAATTTTATTGGTGCGTTTAATAGTTCAGTATTAAATAATAATATTTTAGCAAGATTAGGAAGGGGGAATTCGCCTGATAAATCATTTATTCCTTCTGGTACAACGGGGAGATTAACAAGAAGATATTTTGGTCCTGTAAATATAAATAAATTACGTATACGTTTATTGGATGAATTTGGAAGAGTTGTTCCTATGAATAATATGGATTATTCATTTTTATTAAAATTTGAATGTTTATATGAAGTTTAATTTCATTGTATAATATATAATGAGATGTTTCAAAAGTAATAAACCAAATTTATCAGCGCAAGATGTTATAGAAAATAAGAAAAATAGAATAATTTATAAACATAATGTAGAAAGGATAAAAACAAAAGCGAAAAATTTTGACGGAACAATATCATATGATTTAACAAATAATAGTATTAAACAAACGGGCTCATACAAAAAATTATTATCATTACATAAAGGTAAATTTTTATGTAAAGATTGTGGTAGCGTAAAATCACAGCCGTCATTATCAACAAGTAATTTTACAAAATTTACTTCGCCGGGGGGGAATCTTATTGAATTTCAGCCAATGCGCGCGCCGGAGGACCACGACGATTCACAAATGGGGCCCAACACACACTGGCCAACTGTTGCCGATATGGGCTTTGACAATTGGGCGGCGGCGCTCAATGACCTGTTGGTTCACGATCCTGATAATATTATATCAAAAGGCAAACATTTAAACTATGTAACGGTTGAAGGCGATAATCCTGGAGGCGATACAACAATTGCAACTTATATGCGGAAATTTAGTTATCCAAAAAATATTATCTTAGAATAAACTAGAATGGGAGCAGGAATATTACCGATAGCAAAGCATAATCATAATATATACATAATGTTAGGTAGAGAGAGACCGGTAGAGGGATTTGAGGATTCAAAAAAGTGGAGTGATTTTGGTGGTGGTGCATTGCCGAATGAAACGGACGAGGAATGCGCGGCGAGAGAGGGGGCGGAAGAGACGATGGAAATGTTTGGAACGAAAGAGACATTGAGAAAAAGTATAGAGGAGTGTATTTTTAGAATACCAACAGAAAATTATGTAAGTTATGTTGTGGAAGTTGATTACGATGAAACGTTACCGAAGAAATATGAAAAAATTTTCAAATGTATAAAAAAGAATAATTCGCAATTAATAAAAGACAACAATGGTTATTTTGAGAAAGATAAAATGGGGTGGTATTTATTAAAAAAATTCAAAGATGGTAAAAAGGATAAATATTTAAGGCCTTTCTTTAGAGAAATAATTAAGCAACTTTGTACCGAATTATGCGATTAATAATGGTTGGAATCAAGCCGTTGGTGCAAAGATTATAACGAAACATTTTTGGATAGGGTCGCCGTTTTCCCCCCGTTGTGAGCATTTGTGCACCTTCAATTACCCAGCAATATACATAGTAACCACCACATGTAGGGTTGAATTTGATAGGTTTTAGAACTAAACTAGAAGTGGGTTTATATGTATGTATATCTTTGGTGATAAAAACGCAAGAATTAATAATAAGATCAATATTTTTATTATTAATTATGAGTGGTTGTTTATTAAATTTTCCTAGAAAGGTTTGAATATCTTGGAGTGAAAGTTTGCATACGTGGGTCCAAATTATTTTTTCCCGAATGGTTAAAAATTGATGAATGGGTGAGAGGCTATTGTCCCAAACGGCGTGGAGTTGTTGAAAATCCATTTTTTTTTGTGCAAGTTTAAAAAATGAAAGAATTATCTTCAATTTTCTCATGTCAAATAAGGAACTATATGGTGAAGTGGGTACGAATGTGAGACTAATAAATAAAATGCTGGATCTTATTCCGGAGGAGGAATATAAGAATCCGAATAATAAATGGTTAGATCCTGGTGCGGGAAAAGGTAATTTTGCGAAGGCTTTGTATGACAGACTAATTTTTAATTTCCCGTCGGACTATATTTTGAAGAATATGATATACATGATAGAGATAAATCCGAAAAATATAAAGATATTAAGAGAGAAATTTGGTGAGGAAGCGAATATAATAAGTGGTGATTTTCTCTCTTGGAATCCGAAATTTGAATTTGATATTATAATAGGGAACCCGCCATATAATAGTGGTGGAAGGATAAAGGTACCGACGAATAAAAAATTAAATAAAAGGAGGGATGGAAGTACGATATGGCATAAATTTGTTAGGCATAGTATTTCTCTCTTGAAGAAGGGGGGGATATTGGTGATGATAATCCCATCGTTATGGTTAAGGAAGGACAAGGCTGGTATGAATGAATATATATTAAGATATCAAGTGGAGAATGTGCATTGTTTTACAAATACAGAAACGAATCGGTTGTTTCATGGCAAGGCGCAAACGCCGACCTGTTATTTTATATTGAGGAAACAAAATACGAATGGAATAATTTCTCTCTATGATAAAGAAAAAGGAGGGAAAATAGAGTTTATGGCGCGTGCGCCATTGCCGGTGAATAGTATATCGGTAATAAAAAAGTTATTGCCTTTTGTGGAAGAGGTGGGAAATTTGAAAGTGATAAAAACAAACATGCCAAGAAAAAATGTATTGCTTTCACGAACAAGTTCTATGGCGTTTTCATATAAAAATATCAGAACCTGCGTAGTACATAACAAAACCTCACCGATATTAAAATTTGAATATAGTAATGAGCCATTAATATATTATGGAAAAAGAAAATTGGTATTGGCGCATAAGATGTATGGTATTCCATATTACGATGAGAGTGGAGAATATGGTATATCAAATAGGGATAATTATGTAATACTAGGAAAGGGGGGGGAACTGAGAAAGTGGCGAGAGTTTCTCTCAACGAAAGTGGCATTATATATATTTAGGTCAACGAGGTACCGTATGATGTTTTTGGAGAGGGAGGCATTTGAATATATACCGAATATAATGAAATTAAAAAATTTCCCTTTGGAGGAAATGACGGAGGAAAAAATAATGGAATACTTTGGATTTGATGAGGAAGAATGTAAAAACATACAAGGGGAGAGAAGTTTTGAGCGAATAAAAGTGAACTAATAAAATGGCACTAATAAAAAGGCACTGGGGTAAAAGCAGTATTTTTGTAAAAATTGAATAAGAATGATATTAATAATAGAAGATAAAAAATGTCGGAAAAGAGGGAACATATAGGGACGACCCGCTTTAATGCTGAAACATGGAAAGAAAATATAGAATGGAGAGAGAAAAATGGCTGGCGGGGTTGTATATACGGTGTTCCGAGTAGTATGCCATCGTCAATAGCGAGGGGTGATATAGTTTATGTGATAGAGATGAATAATGATACGAATAAGATAATGGGTATAGGTAAAATAAACAAGAGACATAAGAGAGGAGATAAAATATACAGGGATGGTAATTACAATCGTTATATATATAAGAGTGAGTATAGAAAGGATATAAGTGAGATAGGGGACGATGAAATGATAACCTATTTGGAGAAGAAGTTATTCAAGGGTAAATCGCATATGAAACGTGGGCAGGGAATAACAAGATTGCGAAAAAAAAAGATAAAAAATATGGAGAAGGTATTAATGTTTATGAGGCGGTTGTTATGAGAATTTAGCTGGTTAAAGTTAATAGTAACTATTTCATATATTACGCCCCCGAATATTGGACAAATGAATATGGTTCAAACGGTTTTATGATTATGTAAGTCGCATATAATGACCCGTTTTTTTCTTTATATACCGTATAATGAAAATATACCAACCTCTGTGTATCAGTGTTGTGTTATTGATTATACTCTTGTATGTGTTTTTACTTAATTCGCCAGTTATTTTTGACACTAAACCATTACCACAGCGTCATTTAAAAGGTAGTGTGCACTTGGGTACTCATTCGGCGTATGGCAAATGGCGCTTTTTTCCATATCCCGATTACAAACTTTCTCTTTATAAAATTATCCCTTTAATACGGACAAAAAATCCGACTACCATTAATTTTAAAGACATTTCTTGGAAAGGTAAACATGATCCAAAAGTTAAAATGAACAGCGATCGTTATAAGGACGCTGATACTCGTTTTCCTGGAATTTTAGTGAAGGGTGCCCCTAACCCGGATAATTTGCCTTATCGTATGATTGACGGGGCTCATCGTATAACTAAACTTACACAGTGGGGGCGATGTAAAGGTAACTTTTATGTTTTATCATATCCAGAATTACTGAAAATACTGCATATGGATATGAAAAAAAAAAGATAAAAAATATGGAGAAGGTATTAATGTTTATGAGGGGGTTGCTATGATTTAAATTTGACGCTTTTGGAGCGAAACATTGGATCAATAATCCCGACGGTTTGATTGAAAGTGATACTAATTTTTTTTAGTTGTTTATTGACGTAATTGCGAAGATTTTCACAAAGTTTCAAACATTTTGTGATATTTTCTTCTGTATTATGATTGAAGAGGTAAATAATTTGTTCGGTACATACGGTATTTAGTAATTCATAGACATGTTGAATTTCGGTAAATTTAGAACGTGCGTTGTCTTTCCGACAAAGTGATGTTTTAAATTGTTTTTCGTTTATTTCGTTCAGAATATAGCGAATGCGCAAGGTTTTATTATTGCTATTGGTTTCAATCTTATCTTGTATTTGAGGAATTTCCCAGTGTCTGAGATGAGCAATATTACGATATAAATAACAGATTGAGTCGTAACTGGCGCGATTTTTGGCTCTTAGAAAGGCGATTTTATTATGAAAAAGGTACCATGTGGGGAATTGATTACACTGTAAATTGCCACCGTCGCCGGGTACTCTTGGTGCGACACCATTATTATTTTCTCTTTGCCATTGAAAGAAATGCGGATTATGGATGACGCCATTAATGATGCGTCCGGTTCTCCAACTAAAAGCGGTTTTGCATTGCGTACAGAACATTTGATCACATCCATTAATCTTGGAAATCCGCCAGGCGCATTTTGGACAGGGTTTGCTATTATTTTTAATGAGGGCGATGGTTTTGCTTGTGTCTTCGTTGCAGACGTGATTACAATTTTTTTCCAATCCTTTGACTTCGTTGCATTTTTGACAAATGAAATTGAGGCAAACAGGACATTTCCAAGCGGATGAGAGAAAACCTTTGCAGTTGGATAGTGGGCAAGCGTGAATAAATTCTTTTCTTTCAAACTGTTCTTTTTTCTTGCCGTGGATTAAATTCCATTTTTTTGAATTATTTTGATAAATGCGATTAATAAGACTAGAAAGTTGTCTTTGTAAAATCCTTTTTTGTTTAGCGAGTTCAACGTTTTCTCTCTTGATTTCATTAACTTGTAAATATTTTTGTGTATCATCCATTGTAGATGGAATTTGACTTCGTTCAAGATCAAATAGAATTTGTTTTCTCTTGTCGCGGTATTGTTTACGAACGAAGGTTTTTCCAAGTTGTTGAAGTAGTGAGTCTTGGTCCCATTTATGTTTACAATTCATACAATGTGGATCATTGGCTAATTCTAATAGATACCGTTGAACGCAAGTTTTGCATTGTAGGAAATCGCATTTTTGACAATGTACGATTTTTTTGGTAGATTTATTGAAAGGTTCGGTGCAAACGGAGCAGGAAGTCATTTTGTTATTAAGTGATATGATTTATTTATTTCAATTTTGTAGAGTATATATATATGGAGACGGCAATTAAAAAAATAAACAAGATGTCAATAAGATTAAAAAAGCCAAAATTGACAATAAAACCATTTGAGTTATTAAAAACGGACTATGAATCGGAAATTATGTCTTTATCGTCATTTAAAAAGAGATATAAATATTCTTCACATAAAAAATTATTGAAAAAATTGGAGCAGAATTGTACGACATTTAAGAGTAATTTGAATTTAAATTATGAGAATCCGGAAGAACAATTAAATGTGGAATATATAGAAGATAAATTGGCTTTGGTGGAGAAAAAAAATAAAAAATACCGAGTATTATTGTTGGTGTATACGGGTACATCAAAATGGCCATCGGAGGAAGTTGTAGAGAGAATAAAGCGAGAATCGCATGTGAAGGGGAAATGGTTAAAGAGAAATATAAATGCTACGAATCCATTAAATAGAATATATGGATTTGTAATATTTGATGAGAAGCCGTGTCTTTGCAATAATCCGCGAAGAAATAAATATCCTTATGGTAAAATGCTTAGTATATCAATATTATGCGGGAGCCCATTTTCAAATATAGCAAATAAGGGGGGGATAGGGGCATATTTGATGTTGTTTTGTATAATGTATGCGCGGGAGAAGAAATTTGTGAAAATAATACTGGAGGTATCAAATGATGAGGCGGAGTTGCCAATTTCGGAGCCGAATGTGATAAATAATAAGGTGTATGAGAAAGATAGAAAAGATAATTTATACTGGAAGATACCAAAATATTATCCAAATAAGAAATGTAAAAATAAGTGGGATTATATGGGTGAAATAGATTCAGACGAGGATGATTCAGATTGGGAATATTTTGAAGAGGAGGATCGTGAATATGGTGGTGAATTCTATAAAGATGGAAAAGATAGTACGGCAGGTTTGTATTGTAAAGTCTATGAGAGATGGGGTTTTGTGGAAGATCCTGATTTGAATGTGAAATATAAATGTTTTGATATTACTCCTTTGCCGTCAATGGTGCTGACATTGGGAGATAAACCGAATGAGAAAATGTACCGTGTATTAATAAACAAGGAGGATATTTTTCCACAAAGTGATTATTGTAAAAAGAAGTTTCCAAAGAGGACACGTAAAAGGAGATTAAAAAGTAAGCGAGTGACTACTCGTAGGAAGATAAAATAAGTAAGGTTTCATGTTCTTTGGCGGAATAAGATTTGAAAGAAGTGGTGATAATAATAAGATTTTTAGATTTTCCGAAGACAGGGTCACAATTAAATGTTTTATTATGTACATGAATAGATTTATGAGGAATGAGTTTATTGGTGATGGTGGTGACATCTGCCCAACTAGCTCCGCATCCATAATAAGAAAATAAGAATATTTCATTTTGTTGTAATAAAATTTTATTAGAATTTATTTTTTGAATATGAATACTAGGATTGGTAAGATGAATAATTGTATCGGTGATATGTTTATGATCTTGGTAAGGTCGTAAAGCATGATAATCGGTATAGAGACCAAATTTAATTTTTTTCTGAAAATCATGATTAAAATCAGTAGGATTGAAGTAATTTCTATCTAAGCGGCAAAAGTGTGTATTATTATCATTTAAACATAAGAAACGTTTATTTTTTTTGTCCCATTTAGTGATATATGTAAAAAGATTTTTTTGATCACTATTCCATCCGTTTCCATTGTTTAAGTTATATTGAATTTTATTATAATGAAAATGTAAATAATTATAAATATCGTTTAAGGATTGAATATTGAAAATTTCGCTCCAAGTTTTAGCATTGGCGATATTATATGCCATGGGTAATTCATCGTGTTTTTGTCCGCAAATTTGATTAAAACAAATGAACATATTATTGTCATATTTTTTGATATTATTGATAAAATATTGACGATTAAGTGGAAATAGATCTATGTCGGTAATGAGAATGTTACCTTTTAAGAGGGCTGGGTATAATAGTCGTATATGTTGTGAAATGAAAGAAGTGTGCATTTTGTTAGGTGGTTTAAAAAGGATTAAATATTTGGAAAATTTGGATAAATAAGGAGGTATTTTGTCATTAATAAAAATAATCTTGAGAATAATATTTGGAAATAATTTGGTCCATGATTTAATAAATGGTTTAATGAAAGGTAGAAAGGTACTATTATTGTTGCAAGATGTACATATACAGTCAATTAGCATTTAACAAATATATATAATTAAAATTTTAAATAAATAATAATATATATTAATTAGAAATGGGCGATAGTTTAGATTTTGATGTAAATAATTATACAGAAGGAGAACTGTTAAGTTTGCTTGGTTTGAATGATTTGGCGACAAAAGATGATATTCAGAAAAAAACGCATAGATTTGCATTACAGAATCAAAAAAGGAATAAGCCAAATCATGTACTTTTTTTTCAAAAGGCACGAGAGAAATTATTTAAATATATAGATGAGGGTGCTCAAATGAGATCAAAAGGGATGGGTTTTGTAGATACGGCACAAACAATGTATAATGCTGATAAAAGTGAGCGAAAAAAGGGTATAGCTGGTGGTATAACTTATCAATCGGATTCCGAATATTTATACTTGGCGGATCAACAAAATGCTATAAATAGAGGAAAATATGTACAAATAAGGGCTGATGAAACAGGTACAACGAGACCGACAATGGAAAGAAGAAGATTGCCTATTACACAATCATATCCGGTAGAATTGATTCAGGGTCAATTAAATCCGATTCATACAACAACATATGAAAAGTCATATGTAATTGATAGTCAATTTCGTTCGTGGAAAGATAAAAAGAAAAATACCGAGCTTGACGATAATGAGGGTAGTATTTCGTCGTGTAAAGGATCATCGGTGGAAAATCCACAAGTAGGTTTACAGGAAAGCCCGTCGGATTTCGTTGTACAATTTTCATCTCCTTTAGTGAATGTATTAGGATATAGTATTTCTGAATATACAATAGGAAAAGGTTGGCATGAATTTTCTGATGATTTGGGTACAAATATGTTTAAAATAGCTTTTAGTGCTGGACATACAAAATTTGCAGATGAAAATTTATCTTTTAATGTAACATTTACAGAACCGTTTTATTGTCCCGCAGGCAATACCATTTTTTTTTCACCAGGAACGAATTATGATGCTAGTGGAATTATTATTACTGAAATAAGGCCGGACGTGTCGTCGACTACAATGGAGGTTACAAAAGGTGGGTTTTATGATGGTCAGATTGTTAATATAGAAGCGCGAACTCTCGTGTTCCAGTCAAGTCAAAACGTTTATATTGGTAAAGATACAAAAATTACTATCGGCACTGATGAAGCTTGGGTATCATCATCTAATAACGAGAGTATTGATGAGAGTATTGAAGGTGTTCATACTAATAGTATAACGACAATTGGCAATGCATACGCATTTAACACCACACACAACTTTCATATTAGACAACAAACAATATACATTTCTGATGCTAGAATGGGCCCCCAGGACACGGAAATGATGTTGAAGGAGAATGGTGATCCAATAAACCCATATAAGGGAAATATAATAGAATTGAAAGACGGAAACGACGTTGTTCTAGCGAAGGGAATAATAAATGATTTATTATATGATGATAATACGAACACTGATAATTGGTTACAAATTAATTTAATAACTGGTGATTTTCCCAACGCCACCAACGAGACGGCCGACTATAAATTATATTTTTATAATTATCAAGATATTGAATTGGGTGAAGGCGGCAGGCTGGACACCGATGTTAACCGCCTCTACAATAAAATTATAAAAAAAGAAAGTGGGGACTGGAAGGAGGTCACGGACCCGTCGTTGGTTCCCTTCACAATAACAGTGGGGAATGGAGCAACGAGTGTTGAAAAAAAAATAGCAACGATTGTTGCCGTGCAGGAGAAAGTGGCCTTTACCAGTGGCCCGGACTTTGAATATCAGGCGGCATCGGGATTATATAGAGCTGAAATTAAAATAGAACCTAATGGCGCAAATCAGGGTGATTATGATGACGTGACTGGTCTATTCCCCTTAGATAATATCATAGGAAAGTTAGATAAAACATTAAAAGATGTTTATAATGATCTAGAAATTAGTAAGGATTCAAATAGAAGTATTACGATAAAAGACAATAACGCTTCCCCACAATTATTTAAACTTATATTTTACGATGAGACATTTATGCGAAAATGTTCGGATGGTGGTGGTGGTGCAAAATTAGATTTTAATTTTGGCACAATGTTAGGATTTTCACTTCCGATATATGATCCGAGTGGAAGTTTTAAAAGTGAGGGGGCGGCAACGGAAATTAGTAATGATTATATATATTTATCTATTGATGATTTTAATAATAATAAACATACATCGGCGGTGGCGGCGCAATCAAATATAATTGAAAAGCCCGGGCTACCTGAATATGGTCGTGCATGTGATCGTGCGCCGAGAACAGAAGCAGAAATATTTTCTTATAATCAAATATTACTTGCGCGAGAGCAAACGTCACAAAATAGATATGTGTCTCCGACGATACCAGATGTAATAGCAAAAATACCTACAATACAACCGGTAAATCACCGTTTCATCTCAATGGCGGGTTCTGCTCCGATAACGCAAAGTTATAGGCAATTTTTGGGTCCAGTAAAAATAAGGAGAATGAGGATACGGTTATTTAATAAGTTTGGAAATTTACTAAACATGGGTTCTACAAACTGGAATTTTTCAATACGAGTGAAATTTTTGTATCAGTATTAAATAATTTGGCAACAGATATTACTTTTTGTTTTTGGTTGAATATGAATATACGGTGGTTGTTGTTGTGGTAATATTTTGACGCCCATACCAGAAGTAATTTTTTCTGGAAGTGATGAGTATATACTATTAATAAAATGATTATAATAAAAGAATTTGTCTTTATGAGCGCAGCATTCATAATAGAGCATATTGTATTTATTGGCAAAGGCATTGGCGATGGAATAAGAGATTTTTCTCTCTAAATCATTTTTATTTCCGATAAGCATCATTTTAAAAGGTAATTTGTTTACATTTTTCAATTCATTTAACCAATATTTTATTCGTTTAAATGTATTAGGTCTAGAAAGATCAAAAACAAAAATGGCGCCGGCGATATTACGAAAATAATATTTTGTGATGGCATTAAAATATTCTTGTCCGGCAGTATCCCAAATGTGTGATTTTACAATATTATTGTCATGAACAGTGGTGGTGGTGGAAGCAAATTCAACGCCAATGGTGGGTTCATAAATTTGAGGAATATATTTATTATTAAGTGTGGCGAGTAAGGTTGTTTTGCCGACATTGGGGTCTCCGACTAAAATAATTCTAAATAAATGGCTATAAGACATATATTATGGAAATAAAAATTTATCAACGGTTGTTCTAACACAAAAAATTCTATGGGCAAAGGCGCCGAAAGCTAAAGTTGCGATTAAAATTTTCCAAAAGGCGGTGGTGAGAAAGAAAGAATCATGAATAATATAAGCGACTAAAACGGCGGCGGCTAAATCAATGAGAGAAATATTAAAGAGTCTAAGTTGTTTTCGTATGCCGTGATTAGGTTTACCAAAAATATTTTTAAATTTGCAGAACATTTATATTATATTAATATTTAATAAGTAAAAGATTAAAAATTTCTTTCATGTGATGTTCTTGTTCATCGATAAGTTTGATTAGATTATTATTAAATTGTTGAAGGTGTTGTTTCATAGAATTCCAGTTTCTTTTGATGGATGGTGTTAAAATATTAAGTTTTCCGATAATTTCTTTATTGGAGAGATCAATATGATCGGTTTGTAAAATGAGCTTGAAGAATCGTACGGCGAGTAATAAATTATCCATATTTTTGTTAATATTGTGAAGAAATAGAATGGGTTTATTGTTGCGAACTTCGAGATGAAAATCGGGGCGAGAACAGATGCCGGATTTTAAACTAACGAGTAAAGCACATTTAAAATCATTATTTTGATCAAAATCGCGATAAAACTTTTGAATTTCGGGTTTGGTTACATTTTTGGTATAATTTTTTGTTTCAATCATCATGATGAAGTCATTTTGGTGTAAAATGAAATCGCCGCGACCTTTGGTTAAGTGACAATCTTCAATTTCGGCATTAGGGAAGAGTCGGTTTAGTCCTTCATAAGTGATAGATTCGCCAACTTGTCCTAAAATGGTTGAATTTTGAGATTGTTTAAGAGAATTTTCGTAATCTTTTTGAAGTGAATCGCAGCGTTCTTGTAAGGAGGTTAATTTTGCTTCATAGAAGTTTTCTCTAGATTTAATTTTTTCGTCGTATTGATTGGTGAGTTGTTTATGTAAATCAATATATTTATCCATAATGGTGGTAATTTTTGCTTCTAAATCGTTATTTTTTTTGTTTAGAAGATTGGTTTGTGATTCCCATTTTAATTTTTCGGAGGTTCTGATTTGTTCAGATAATAATTTTTTTTCTTCAAGTTGTTGTTTTGATAATAGGTTAATTTTTTCCTGAGAGGAGGATATTTCGGCTTGTAATCTATTAATTTTTTTTTCCCATTGCGAGTTATTCCAGACTTGTTGTGTTTGATTTCCTATATTTAAAAAGAGCATACCCAATTGAATGCATTTTAATTTGTCTTTTGTATGTAATTTGAGGAAGGAAGTAGAGATATCATTATAAGGTAGACAGAAATCTATTGTTTCATTCATATAATAGATAGATTGTACTATTAAAATGGTTTTATATTATATATGTGGCAATTTTTAGCTGGTTTTGGTTTGGGTGTGTACATGGGTACATATTATGATTGTAAGCCGTGTTTAGATGAGATGAGTAAATGGTTTAGGCGTCATATTCCTCCAAAGAAATAAAAGAATATAATATATGAATGGGTTATTAGAATTAAATTTCTCAACATTTGTGAGAGAATATATTAGACATAAGCCGAAAGAGAGAATGGATACGATACTGGAGCCGATGCAAGTGATGATTCAGTTAGCATTGCTAGCGTTTTGTCCGATAGGTACCAAGATAAGTGTTACGAATAATGTATTATTGTTACAGTGGCCGTCATTATCGCAAGGTATATTGAGGTGGTTTAACAAAGATTCAAAAGAGGATTTATATTTTTTATTTAATGTCTTTCGTCGTTATTATAAATGGTATAATAATGATAAGATATTCAAATATATAATAACATTATCAAAGCGGGGTCTTAATAATTTAATAAAGACATATGAGAGAAGTGATATGTTTTCGATAACGCAGACGTTATCAATGTATAAGGTGATGTTGGAAGTGGAAGATAATAAAATGTTTATGGATGAGGAGCAGGGTATGGACAATGTTTTCAAAGAGATAGTGGAGGTATATGATCCTAAAATAATGAAGATAATATACAATATATTGAAATTGATGGAAATGGAAGAGAATGGAGAATATATAGAGAGATATTACGTGGGTTTGCAGGAAATTTTGATTCCGATACAGGAGAGAATTCGTGTGTGGATAACGGAGAGATTGACGGTATAAATTATTCGCTGGCATAATGAATGGTCCATAGTTTTGCTTTTTCGTTGTATTTATCAATATCTTCTTTATATAAATGGGCGATGTCGGGTTCTAGCGGATCATCGGGATTAGGGTCTGTTAATAAGGAGCAAATAGATAGTAGAATCTTGGTGACGGTAAGAGCGGGTGACCATGCAGTTTTTAAGATATCAAGACATATTCCGCCTTGTTTATTAATATTAGGATGAAAAATCTTTGTTTTAAAATAGATTTTAGGAGGTTTGAAAGGGTAATTAAAGGGGAATGTTATATTAAGAAAGAAGACCCCGCCTTCATAGGGGCTATCATTGGGTCCCATAAGAGTGGCGGTCCATTTGTATAAATCATCATCGGTGGGACCGGCGGAACAATTTGCAGGCGGATTATTTTTAATATTTTCTAATTCTTTTTGAATACGCCTAAGACTTGACATATATATATTATAATTATTATTATATTTATAAGTTGTTTAGTTGGAATAGAAATATATAGTAGTAATATATAGAATGACAAAGAGGGCGGTAATTATTAAGGACAAATACATGTTACTACAGATAATATATGATTTTGCAGAGGTTGCGTGGAAATACATTAGTCGCTGGGAGAAGAAGAAAAAGCCGAATTGGGAAAATAAAATTGGAACATTGCTTTTTATTCTTTCGTTTTGTAATTTTGAAATTAATGATGTAATTTGGAAAAATACATTACAACGACTCAACGCCGACCGCGACGTTTTAAACAAATTAATAGTCGAAGCCGACGCGAAGAAGGCCGCGGAGATCGTGTTCAGCACGCTCGTGACGGAGGGCGAGGGCGACGGGGGCGGCGGCGGCGGCGGCGCGGCGGAGGCGGCGGAGGCGCGCGCGTACGAGGAGAAGGGGGTGGGCGCGTTCTACAAAGCAATTCTCGTAGAAAAAATCCAAAATTATAATGAGCAGCTGGATGTAGTTCTGGGGCCCGAGAAGGAGGCGCGCAGCGCGCCGCCGAAGAGGGGGAAGCGCGGCGGGCGCGTGCGGAAAGGGCGCACGGCGAGGTCCAGGTCCAGCTCCACAAAAACCTGGGCGGCGGGCCGGCCGGGCCGGGGGGCGTGGAGAGAATGGGGGCGGGCGATAGCGGCGGCGACAAGGCGATGGACACGACCGAGGGGAGCGGCGACGGCAACGAGGGGTCAGGCGCCGCCGGGGCCGCCGCGCAGGCGGCCGCGCCCGCGGCGGCGCCCGCGGCGGCGCCCGCGGCGGCGGAGGGCGAGGCGATGGACACGACCGAGGGGAGCGGCAGGTCCATGCAAAAACAACTCGAAATCACGGCCACCACCAAGGCGGCCGTCTCCGCGGCGCGCGCCCGGGGCGGGCCGAGCGACGAAAAAAAAGAGTACGCGCACCAATTACGCCTCGCCGGCGCGGACGCGGGTCCAGGCGACGCCGGGGGCGCCGCGCAGGCGGCCGCGCCCGAACTAGAATGCTGGGGAAATATAATAATTTACTATTTCCAACCTGAAATAATTAAAACCATCTTCCATGAGGTGTATTATGCAATACTTAATGCAGCAGAGACAACTCGCCACGAGGACGACGATCTCAGTTATTTCCACTATCATATTACATCTTTAATAAAAACCAATTTTGATTTATTAGAGAGAATTTTTATAAATAACCAACGTATTATTCTCGTGGAGGCCCTTCAGCGACACCTTCTCCTCGGCGCCGGGCGACACGCTCGAATTCTAAGGGCCGAGGCCGAGGCGGAAGCGGCGGCGGCGGCGGACGCCGACGCGGCCACCAGTAGGAGGGATTGGTTAGAGGTGCAAAGGAAAAGAGTCGACGTGCTGCCCCCGGAGTTCACAAAGAAGGCGGACGCCGCGATCAAGATAGTCGTTAGTGGCAGAGACTTCCTCGACAAAATCATGAGAGAGGAGGAAGAGAACCGCGCCCGATATTTTAGAAATTTTCGGACGCGAAAGGCGGTAGCAAAAGCGGCGGCGACGCACGAGAGCACAAGGTGGGCATTGGAGGAGGCAAAAGAATTGCTAGCGAAGGAGGCGGAGGGCGGTGCGGGGGGTGATGGCGGCGGCGAGGACGCCAATATGAAGATTGACGCGGGCGCGGCCGCTGCAGGCGCGGGTGGCCACGAGGT
Organism: Magnetovibrio sp.; assembly: GCA_002721825.1. GTDB lineage: Bacteria > Pseudomonadota > Alphaproteobacteria > Rhodospirillales > Casp-alpha2 > TMED8. The sequence continues at coordinate 1,375 of PBLS01000096.1, read as the reverse complement.
GCGGCGGCGCGCCGCGCTCAAGGCCGAAGCCGCAGCAGCGCTCCTGGCGGCAACAACTGAGTACGAAAATGGGGTGGAGCGAGGCCGGCGGGTGGCCGAGGCCGAAGCCGCAGCAGGCGGGTCGGCAGCGGCGGAAGCGGCGTTCAAGGAGCTAATCAAAAATAAAAAAGCAAAAGATGGAATGAAATTATTTTTAGAACGAAACTACCAAAATAATGATATAATAAATATAATGCAAAAACTTTTAAGCTGCGAAAACATTAATATCGGTTCCCTCTATTTTTTAATTGCTTGGCGTCCTTGGAAATATGGAGATGAGATAATATCTCATATATTTTTCAATATCCAAATAATTTTAGAAGATTTATTTGCTTTAAACGACATTACCGGCTGGGAAAAAAACTCGGCGCTGGCGGAGGGGATGGAGCGCAAGATCGCGAATTTCTTCCTTGGCGCGGCGGCGGCGGACGAGGCCGCGGAAGAGGGCAAGGGGGAGGGCGGTGCTGCCGCCGGCGAGAAGACAGACGCGCAGAAGGCAGCCGAAGCGGAGGCCAAGGCGTGCACGAAGTGGCGCAAAAAAATCATAGAGCTCACCGCAGCGCTCCCATCAACGCGACAATCATTACAAATACTAATCACCCACCTCGCCACCACCGCCACCCGCGCCGCCCGCGCCGCCCGGGCGCGCGCGCCCGCGGCCCGGCGGCTCTTGCAAGGCGTTGATGCTCGCCCGTACCAGCACGCGCTCCCGGGTATGTTTGGGGTTTCGAGTAGCCAAAAAAAAACCAAACCGCAGGCGGGCTTTCCAGCGGTGTCGAGGCTGCCGAGGGCGGAGCTTCCAGCGATATCAAAGGGGGGTCCAAAACGGGCGGCGCGGGCAGACGGTGCACGTGTGCGCCGCGCGGGCGACGCGAAGCCGTGGTGGCTGGATGCGGCAAGCGACAGCGGCGACGAGGGCCAGCGGGACGACGAGGACGAGGACGAGGACGAGGACGAGGACGAGGACGACAGCTCCTCCGGCGACGATGGCGACGGCGCCGGCGCCGCCAGCCAGGCGAGCGACTCGCGATCGGCGCGGTTGGAGTTCACGGGCAGCCGCGGCAAGGAATTGCACGCACGCCGCCGCGCCCGCGCCAGACGGGAACAAGAGCCGGGCTGGTACGTGCCACAGCCGGTCGCCGCCGCCGTCCCTACATCCGGGGCCGAAGCCAAGGCCAAGGCCAAGGCCGAAGCCGAAGCCGAGGGCGCAGCGTCCGGGGCGGCGTCGGAGGCCGCCCCGGAGGAGGCCGAGGCGGCCGAGGCGGTGAGCGAGCTCGCCGCCGCCGCCGCCGCGCAGCGCGCCGCCGACGAGGCCGCCGCGGCGCAGCGCGCCGCG
>PBLS01000095.1 GCA_002721825.1 Magnetovibrio sp. | reverse complement strand
CTAGCCCAGAAACTCTCGGTAAACATCTCACTTGGCATTAAACTACACCCGCCAAGCACCAGGTTAAAGTTGAATAGAAAAGCAAAAGCTGTGATGCTGCGGTAACGGTTAAATTTAACTGGCAATCTTAATTCTCCCAGGCGTTTGAAACCGAAATTTAATCTATCACAAATTTAAAATAAGGGGCTCGGGACACTAAGTATAGTATTATTTAGAAAAATTGGCACTACCTATTGAAAAAAAAGCCTTTTTTTATGTTTTCTGTGCCGACATAAATATGATTGCAATGGAATACTTAACCAATTCAGGAGAATCTTTTCGAATCGGCCATAGGTTAATCCATTTTTATCTTCACAATTCGAATAGATAAGCGTCGCACGTAATCAAAACAAAATGGACTTACGTTCTGACAGATTGAAAATGAAAACTCAGAAACTTTAACCGAGCTCAAAAAATTTTAAAGCGCATCCGTAACAGCCTGACCTAATTCCGACGTAGTCGCATTACCACCCATATCCGGCGTTTTAATATCAGAATCACGTATGATTGTCTCAATCGCTGTTATAATATTGGCAGCAGCGGAATGTTCACCAAGATGATCAAGCATCATTGCAGCAGACCAGATTTCTCCTATCGGATTGCATATGCCCCGCCCTGCAATATCCGGAGCCGACCCGTGTACAGGCTCAAACATAGATGGATAATCAGACGTGGGATTAATATTAGCGCCAGGCGCAATACCAATTGTACCGGTCACAGCTGGCCCTAAATCCGAAAGGATATCTCCAAAAAGGTTAGACCCTACCACTACATCAAACCAATCCGGGTTGCGCACAAAATGAGCCGTGAGTATATCAATGTGGAATTTATCTGTAGTAACCTCGGGATAATCACCAGATATTTTTTCAAATCGCTCGTCCCAATAAGGCATTGAATGGATAATACCATTTGACTTAGTTGCAGAAGTCACATGTTTGCGTTCTCGTGTTTTCGCGAGATCAAAGGCGTATCGCATGATCCGATCTGTACCTTCACGAGTAAAAATAGATTGTTGAACGGTCAGTTCCTGGTCAGTACCCGCATATAGTCTACCGCCAACCTCAGAGTACTCCCCTTCATTATTTTCACGTACAATAATGAAATCAATATCACCGGGCTTACGTCCTACTAAGGGGCACGGCATCCCTTCAAATAACCTAACAGGACGTAGATTTACGTACTGCTGAAACTCACGTCTTATTGGGATAAGCAACCCCCAAAGCGAAACATGATCGGGAACACCTGGAGAGCCAACCGCTCCCAAAAGAATAGAGTCATAGTTGGAGATTTGTTTCAAGCCATCCTCTGGCATCATAGCGCCCGTCTTATGGTAGCGTTCGCAACTCCAGTCTTTCTCATCAAAGGTAAAATCAAAATCAAATTTACTAGAAACTGTTTCTAGAACCCTTATGGCCTCAGGCATTACTTCGTTACCGATACCATCCCCTGGAATAACTACAATTCGGTAGGTTGTGGACATAAAATATTTCCTCCTGAGTTAATCAATAAAAGGGTATTAATTATTATATTCATTGCCCAGCGATTTAGTGCGTTGCCAAAATTTAGGGGGAATCATAGCCTTCCACAACAAAGTAATTTTTATTTCATAAAACAACTAATCCTCAATGTGTACATTGATTCGACGGTTATTCTTACCTTTGTTTTCAATCTTTCCGACGCGCACTTTGCCAATTTCTCCGGTCCGCGCCACGTGTGTACCACCGCAAGGCTGCATATCAATACCATGAATCGTTATAGTACGGACTTTTCCCAAACCTTTTGGGGGTTGTACAGACATGGTCTTCACCAATTCTGGTTTTGCGAGGAGTTCCGCATCGGTTATCCACCCTACGCTAATGGAAATATCCCGAGACACCAACTCATCAAGCTCAGCCTGGATAATTTCTTTATTAGGCTTTTCATCTGTGTTCAAATCAATCCGGCTTTTTTCTAGACCAATTTGGCAGCCCGTTATTTCTGCATTGATAATGCCACAAATTAAATGCAGTAACGTATGCATACGCATAAACCGATAACGCCGTTGCCAGTCAATTTCCATAGCTATTACGTCACCTACAACTAAACGCGGCTTGTCTTCAGCACAGATATGCATTTGTCGACCTGTAATTTGGTCCTTAAGAGTATTACTTATCTCCACCTCGCGACCATCAGTTGTCCTCAAGACCCCCGTATCTCCGGGTTGTCCGCCCCCTGTGGGATAGAAAATTGAGCGGTCTAACTCTATACCGTTGTCATGAACGACCAACACTTTAGCATTTGCATATTGAACATATGGGTCATCTATAAATATTTGTTCGGTCATCATTTTACCTTCTTAGTTTATTAGAAAATTTTACCCATATTCCCTACGTGATTTTCATCCAATACAAGGGAACTGCTTCCCAGAAACGGATATTTTATAACGCTTTTTCCATTGTCATATCATACAGATAATTCTGTCATTAAAATACCAACAACTCATCTCTTATTATGTTTGTAAACTACCTAGAACAATTACTATAAAAATCAGCTACTGCAATTGTTATTCAATTGCCAGTACGTCAAAGATGGAGCAATGGTAAGGCAAAAAAATCCGTGATGCGAAGCACAAATGATTTTTATATCTTAGGTTAAGTGGACTAAACCGTGCATTGCCAAAGCCGACATTGACAAATAAACCTTCATCAAAAATTGTCTAAGACCAAAAAAATCATTTAAAAACGACTAGTTTTTTAGCAGAAGTTCTGGTTTATGAAATGGAAATCCATGATTCAGTGGTCCGTGACCAGCACCATAACCAGGTGCTGTTCGAATTGCCTCTTGGACATAACTACGTGCCTGCGAAACAGCATCAACCATCATCAGACCATGTGCAAGCCCAGCAGCACAGGCAGAAGATAAAGTACATCCAGTGCCGTGAGTGTGAACAGTCTCCTGACGTGGACTAGAGAATACTTGTTTGCCAAATTTATCCATGAAAATGTCTGTTATAATGTCACTCTTTAAGTGACCGCCTTTCATCAATACTGCCGAGACACCCAGTTCCAAAAGTGCTTCTCCTGCTGCACAAAGATCATCATTTGAGGTTATCTTAATGCCAGTCAGGACCTCTGCTTCAGGTATATTCGGAGTTAAAAGTGCTGCACGATCCAATAAAATATTTTTGAGCGATATTATAGCTTCATCCATCAGTAGCGCTGCCCCACCCTTTGCCACCATTACTGGGTCAAGAACAACAGGAATATCCTGTCCTATGTCGCTTAACACGTTAGCTACTGTTTCAATAACCTCCGAACTATGAAGCATGCCAACCTTAATGCTGTCAGCGCCCAAATCACCAAGTACAACGCGTATCTGGTCGTCAATAAAATCGACAGGTATTTCGTGAATCCCATTCACACCCAATGTATTCTGTGCTGTGACTGCCGTTATCGACGTCATTGCATAGCCTCCAAGGGCTGTCACGGTTTTGATGTCTGCCTGGATGCCCGCCCCGCCACCAGAGTCTGATCCTGCAATTATTAAGACGCGGCCTTTCACTAGCTCCTCAAATACCAGCTTCAGATTGCTCAATAGCCGCTGTCACATCTCCAACAACAGACGAAATTAATCCTTCATCAGTCCCTTCTGCCATCACTCTTACTACGGGTTCAGTTCCAGACTTACGGATCAACAAGCGTCCCTCATTGCCAAGCCTTGCTTTGCCCTCAGCTACTGCTTCCTTAACCCGATTACTATCCTCAACTCCTTCTATATTGATCCGAATATTTTTCAATAACTGCGGTAATGGTTCGAAACGTTTGCAAACCACACTTGCCGGCACTCTACCATTGCCCTTGCCTTCAACTATTGCAGCTAAAACTTGCAATGCGGCTATAAGGCCATCCCCGGTAGTAGAATAATCACCAAGCACAATATGACCAGACTGCTCTCCGCCTAGATTGTAACCTTCAGCGCGCATTCGCTCTACTACGTAACGATCCCCAACCTGTGTCCGAATTAAGTTTACCCCTTTTTCGGCAAGGTGCTGTTCGAGCCTTAAATTCGACATAACAGTAGCTACTACACCATTCCCGACGAGTTCACCTGCATTGGCCCAGCGCTCAGCAATTACCGCCATAATCTGATCCCCGTCAATTAGCTTGCCGGATTCATCTGAAATAATTAATCGGTCGGCATCACCGTCAAGAGCTAAACCAATGTCAGCTCCATGTATAACTACTTGTTCACGCATGTATGCAGTCTCAGTAGAACCGCACCCTTTATTTATATTGAAACCGTCAGGTTCAACACCTATCGGAATAACCTCCGCACCTAGCTCCCACAGCACTTCAGGAGCAACTCTATATGCGGCACCATTGGCACAATCAACTACTACTTTAAGGCCGTCTAAACTAAGGCCACGTGGGAAAGTACGTTTAACAAACTCGGTATATCGTCCCACCACATCATCCAACCGCCGCGCACGACCAAGATCCCTTGGTTTAGCGTATAATTTTTCGAGCCCGCAATCCATACGAGCCTCAACAGCGGCTTCAACCTCATCTGAAAGTTTATAACCATCTGGCCCAAAGAACTTGAATCCATTATCATGATACGGGTTATGCGACGCTGATAAAACCACTCCAAGATCAGCGCGTAACGAACGTGTAAGCATAGCAATGGCTGGTGTAGGTACCGGACCAACAAGGATCACATCCATACCAACCGAGACAAACCCGGCAGTCAATGCCGGCTCCAGCATATAACCTGAAAGTCTAGTATCCTTCCCAATAACAACTCGATGTCGGTGATCGCCAGTAATAAACTGCAATCCAGATGCCATACCTACCTTAAGCGCAACCTCTGCTGTCATGGGCTCTGAATTTGCGGTCCCTCGAATACCATCAGTACCGAAGTATTTGCGACTCATGGGCTTTCCCCGAATTTCATTTTCTTTTTCAGCCGGACACACGTACTTACCACAGTCACTTTCTACAATACGCTTCTTAATAAAGTCTTTTTATCGGCATACATTATAAATAGCTTCCCAAACTGAAAGGGCTTGACGTGTTTCATCGACATCGTGAACACGAAATATTTGAACACCTTTAGCACGTGCCGCAAGTACAGCTGCAACCGAACCAAACGTCCTTTCTGCGGCCACTCCTACGTCTGAAATTTTACCAATAAAGCGTTTGCGCGATGCGCCCAGCACTACAGGTGTGCCAAGGCTGTGTAACGAATCGAGTTGGGCAATAAGCTCTAAATTGTGCTGCGATGTCTTTCCAAAACCAATCCCAGGGTCCACAGCGATACGCGTCCTAGGAATACCGACTGTCTCACAAGCCGCAATTCGAGAAGCCAAGTATGCACCAACCTCTTTAACTACATTTTTATAGCTTGGGCATATTTGCATTGTCCCAGGCTCACCCTGCATATGCATGAGTATAACATCAACATCAGAGCTAGCGACCACATCTATAGAGCTCTCACTTCCCGTCAAAGCCGTTACATCATTGACGATACGCGCTCCCGCAGAAATTGAAGCACGCATTACTTCGGCATTACGTGTATCAATGGAAACCAATGCACCATCAGCCGCTAGGGCTTTGATGACAGGAACTACCCTAGCTATTTCATCGTCTTCATCAACTGGACTCGCTCCCGGCCGGGTAGACTCTCCTCCAATATCAATAATACTTGCCCCAGCTGCAATCATTGCGTTGCCACGTGCAAGCGCATCCTCAAAAAGGAAATTCTCGCCACCATCCGAGAAGCTATCCGGGGTCACATTTAAGACTCCCATTATGAGCGGAGTGTCGAGGGGGAGCCCGGCAAAATCATCAGGTATGGCCATATACATTCTACCTAAGGATCATAGGATAATATTAGCCTTTCAAAAAAGACCTTAGCCTTCTGGTTGAGGTTTAGCTCCGATCCCTGGTGCGCTTTTATCTTTATTCTCGTCTTTAGTAACCGCTCCACCAGAAGTCGGGACTGAGGCCTTACGAGTACCTTCCAAAGGAGCTGAATCATCGTCTTCACGCACAATTTCTTCACCCCTTAATAGCGTATTGACATCGTCACCACTTAGCGTTTCATACTCTAAAAGACCTTGAGCTATAAGCTCCAGCTCATCGCGCTGCTTGCATATTACCCCGCGGGCATGCTCCTCTGCTTCATCAATTAATTGGCGTACTTCTTCATCAATAAGCGCAGCAGTAGCATCCGACATATTCTTCTGGCGCGCTACGGAATGACCAAGAAAAATTTCCTCTTCATTGTCAGCATAACGAAGCGGTCCTAATTTTTCCGAGAATCCAAACTCAGTTACCATGCGCCTTGCCATATTAGTCGCCTGTTGAATATCATTACCTGCACCTGTAGTTATGTTATCCTTCCCAAAAACCAATTCTTCCGCGATCCTTCCTCCATACATTACAGCAAGCATAGATTTTAATTGAGTTTCAGACTGACTTAGTTGGTCGCGTTCTGGTAAGCTCATTGTAACGCCTAAAGCACGCCCACGTGGTATTATTGTTACCTTATGAAGAGGATCGGTTTTGGGCATGTGGAGGGTAACCAGAGCATGCCCCGCCTCATGATAGGCCGTTAACCTTTTTTCTTCCTCGGTCATCACCATGGAACGGCGTTCAGCCCCCATCATCACCTTATCTTTAGCTGATTCGAAATCAGCCATAGTTACAACACGCTTGGAAGCGCGAGCTGCGAGAAGAGCTGCCTCATTGACTAAATTAGCGAGGTCCGCCCCTGAAAAACCCGGCGTTCCTCGGGCAATAGTACGGGCGTTCACATCAGGTGCTAACGGTACCTTTTTCATATGCACCTTGAGGATTTTTTCTCGACCTAAAATATCCGGGTTCGGAACTACTACCTGTCGATCAAAACGGCCCGGCCGCAACAATGCAGGATCGAGAACATCGGGACGGTTGGTTGCTGCAATTAAAATAACGCCCTCATTACTCTCAAACCCATCCATCTCAACTAGCAATTGGTTTAGGGTCTGTTCACGCTCATCATTTCCACCTCCTAGGCCAGCGCCACGATGGCGTCCGACAGCATCAATTTCGTCAATGAAGATTATACATGGTGCATTTTTCTTACCTTGTTCGAACATATCACGAACACGTGATGCTCCAACACCAACAAACATTTCAACAAAGTCCGACCCAGAAATGGTAAAGAATGGCACATTCGCTTCACCCGCAATAGCACGAGCTAAAAGCGTTTTCCCCGTACCCGGTGGCCCTACCAATAGGCAACCTTTTGGAATTTTACCACCAAGACGTTGAAATTTTTGGGGATCCTTAAGGTAATCGACCACTTCCTCAAGCTCTTGTTTTGCCTCATCTATTCCAGCAACATCCTCAAATGTTACGCGGCCACTTTTTTCAGTAAGCATGCGAGCCTTTGATTTTCCAAAGCCCATAGCTTTACCCCCTCCTGACTGCATCTGGCGCATAAAGAATATCCAGACACCAATCAATAACAACATTGGGAACCAGGAAATTAAAATTGAGAACAGTGTTGGGGACCCTTCTTCAGAAGGTGCAGCGCTGATTTTCACTCCTTGCTCAGTAAGAGTGGACACTAAATTTGGATCGTCTGGCGCATAAGTCTGAAATGGTCTCCCATCCCGGAAGTTACCAGCGATGGCATTACCCTGAATTTTAACATTATTAACTTCGCCTGACTTAACAGCCGTCATAAATTCTGAAAAAGCGAGCGTATTATGCGGAGCTCTGATAGACGAACCCTGGAATAGGTTGAACAGCGCGAAGATTAAGAGCCCTATAACTACCCAAAGCGCTAAGTTTTTATTAAAATTCACGCCGTAATCCTTTCCATATTTTATAAACCAATAACGCTACCCGATAGAAATAGTCCTTAAATTCCCTTAATCAACACAAAAACTTCCAAATGATACGGAGCTATAGGGCCTAAAACACACTTTATTTATACCTGTTTCTATCGAATTATCCAGCCATTGACCGTTTCGACAATATTCCAGATGCGGCACGGTCACAATTCCTCTATCATCATATAGAGCTGGCAAGCCAGCAAGTGCAAACGTCGGTATATAATCTTCGAAACGGAAATTCTGTTTTTCAACCCGAGAGCCATACCAATCACGTCTACTCAAACTTTGTAGATATAAATTGCCTCGTGTTTCAAGAGGTACTCTACCAAAAACGAGTTCAAATCTTCCATCCCATATTATGGAACGGCCTGCTTCAAAAATCACAGGATCTGGTAAATTTCGACGTTCGCGATAAACTTCGAGATAGGCGCCGAATATTCTTAGAAGGCATCTACCAAGGGTCATTTTCGCGTTCGACCCTATTATCACTCGTTTATATAACCGCTTAACAGAAGTACGTGAAGGCTTATAAAAAAGCCCACCTACAATGGCTATAAGACGCGCAATTACCAACAGTGCGACATCTTCAGAAACGCATGTTAAACAGGATATTTTAATTCGTGCGTAACCTGCCGAGAAAAAACTTCCACCTAACGCCATAGTCCTGTTTGCCTCGTACTCCGCAGCTTTGCGCGCCAAGCCATATCGCTTGGTTCTTTTGGTAAGTTCTTCCGGCGATAAACCTGCATCAACAATCCAGTGTCTCAAATGCGTGCGTAAAAATCGTCCATCACAATTTGATGGATCATCCAACCAATCCTGTCTTTGATACTCTAAGAAATTGCGCAATGTGTTTCGTGAACAGTCAAGTACTGGCCGCAACAAGCGACAATTGTTGAGCTCCCTTTGAACACTCATCGCTGCTAAACCGTCTGGGCCACTCCCACGCTCGAGGCGCATGAGAAGCGTTTCTGCTTGATCATCTTGAGTGTGCCCAAGTAACAAATGTAAAACATAGTTTCTTTGACACCATTGGTCCATTAAGCGATAACGCTCATCACGTGCAGCTTGCTGGATACCAGTTATAGGTTTTTTACCTTCCCAACTGAGCACAACATGCTTAATGCGTCGTTTAGCAAGCCAATTCCCAACCTGCGCAACTTCTTTCGCCGATCCTTCACGAAGATTATGATTAACCGTTAAGGCCGTAACGTCTCCGCCGTTTAAACGTGCCCACTTGTCAGCCAGTATTACCAGCGCGATGCTATCACTGCCACCAGAAACCGCTACTGCAATTTGAGGGTTAGTTTCAAAAGGGCCTAACGCCGTCATACGAGACGTAAACCTGCGATAAATAAAGGATTGATCTAATACGATTATTAACACCCGCTTTGCTTGCGTTGGCGTGCCAGCGCAGTTTTAATGCGCGGAATGGAGTTGGCAAAATCTGACTGCACCTTATTGTACGTCGCACAGGCTTCATTTTTTTTGCCCAGCCGAGCTAATGACATCCCTAATTTCAGCAACATGTCGGGCGCTTTATTAGCCTTTGGGTTAGACTGAAAAGCTTCAAAAAAAACTTGCGCTGCTTTCTGGTAATCGGTGCGAACATAATAAGTTTCACCCAGCCAATAACGTGCATTTCCTGCCAAGGGGTTCCCACTATGTGTCTCTATAAATTGCTTCAGAGCAATTTCTGCCTGGTCATAATTAGTTTGTCGCAGAAGATTAAAAGCATAAGTATACTGCTCTTTTGGGGTTCCATCTGGCAGCACTGAAATCCTCGACATTTTTCTTTCAGACTCAAGAATAGGTGCAGGCCCCTTACCTTGTGATCTAGTCTTTTTACCTTGTTTGACGACACTCTTGGATATAGTACCAAGTGTTCCAGGGAGTGGTCCTGAAATAGGGGCCTTTGTAACTAATTTAGCCGCCGGTACTCCAGCAAGGTTACCAGGGCTAGTTTGACCAGGTAGCGTAGGGCTTTTTAAAAGCTTATTCTCTATAGCACTAAGGCGAAAATCAATATCTCCGACAAGCTTATCTATACGGTCCATAAGTAGCTGCACCTTATGGTTAATCGCTTCTTGCCCACCTGTACTATTACGGAGCTCTTGTTCCAATGAGTCCAATCGAGCTGTTAACCTTGCTCCCGCATATTTAGGTAAAGGTTCACCAACGGGTTTTGCTGCAATATCTGGAGGAAGCTTCCCACCTGAAAGGCGTACATTTAATGTGGAAATATCTCGCTCAAGACGATCAAGACGGTCAAGGAGCCCCCCCAAATCTTGACCTACGACGTCATGGGTTGCAAACAAAACGAAAAAAAATAGAATGGCCGCTGAACAGCGATAATCCGCTTTGGTCATAAAATCCCGCCTTTTTTAATCCGTACAATCCTTGCGCAAAACTCTTTAAGATTGAAATATCGGACACATTGAGGGCAAAATTATGGCGCCTGCCCTTTCTCGGCCGTAACCACTGGACAAGCGCCATCCAAAATCATTCAGACTGACATCCGAGGTATTAGCTACCAGCCCCAGTAACCTTGGTCACGCCACGGCGATTTTGTTTCCAAGCTGTATCATTAGAGCCAAGTGCTACAGGACGTTCCTTTCCATAAGATATCGTCTTAATACGCTCTGGATTGACCCCAGCGGCAACCAAAAAATCTTTAACCGAATTGGCCCGTCGTTCTCCAAGCGCTAGATTGTATTCACGCGTACCGCGTTCATCACAGTGCCCCTCTACCGTAACAGTCACCGATGGATTAGCCTTCATCCACGCTGCCTGCTTATTTAAAGTAGTTGCTTGCTCTGGCACGACGGTAAATTTGTCATAACCAAAGAAAATTCGGTCACCAACATTAACAACTAGATCCTGCTGCGTCCCAGCCTTAACCCCAACACTGGCCGGAGCTGGTGCATTTGCGGTATGGGCTAACTTGAGTGCAGTGGAGCCACTACTAGAACTCTTGCCACTTTCTTCAGAGGCCGTCTCACAACCCCCAACTAGAGCAACAGCAGCTAGGACGCTTAAAATTTTCATACGCATAATTTTCTCCCCTATTGGGAATTTCTATTTTAAACCAAGGCGTCAAACAACAAAAACCTCGAGGTGCTACATCGGCCGACGCGCATTCGCGCTTTTATTAACGGCCTTCCCCCATAATTCCAAGCTTTTTTTCTTTCTAAATGTATTATATGCCAGTGAAAATGCAAATTTATAATAGTTTTGTCTCAGAATTTTAGTCTATCGATTTAGTGGCGACCAAGCAGGATCCGATGCGTCAATCGGTGTCACGATTTCCCGTTTGTTTTCACCGGTCAGATCAACAGACCATAATCGCGTTTTTCCACCTGTTCCATCAGCACGAGTTCGACCCTGGCGAAAGAACATTAAAACTCGGCCATTTGGCGCCCATGTTGGCGCCTCAACAAGAAAGTCTTTATCCAATAATCGTTCACCGGATCCATCGGGATACATAACACCTATGTAAAATAACCCCCTGTAAGATTTGGTAAATGCTATCACATCTCCACGTGGCGACCATACAGGTGTGTTATACCGCCCCTTACCATAACTGATGCGCCGTACTTTTTTTCCATTTGCACTCATTACATAGAGATGCGGCTTCCCTCCGCGGTCTGAGTTAAAAACAATCTGTTTTTGATCTGGCGAATAGCTCGGCGACGTGTCGATTGCTGAGTGATTCGTAAGCCTGCGAACCTCTCGTGTACTAAGCTTCATCACATAAATTTCTGAATTCCCGTCCTTGGCCATACTCATTATTACGCTTTTACCATCGGGCGAAAAGCGTGGTGCAAAAGTCATCCCCCGAAAATCGCCCAAAATCTCTTCTCTACCAGTGTCCAGGTTTTTGAGATAAACTCTAGGCACTCTACCATAATAAGAAAGAAACGTGATCTCTTGTTGAGTTGGGGAAAACCTCGGGGTTAACACCAATGACTTGCCTTGGGTTAGAAACAGGTGATTAGCTCCATCCTGGTCCATAACTGCAAGCCGCTTCACACGACGATTTTGCGGTCCTTGTTCAGCAACATAAACAATACGAGTATCAAAATAGCCTTCCTCGCCAGTGAGACGTTTATAGACCGCATCAGCTATAATGTGTGCAACGCGGCGCCAAGCGCTAGGGACTGTCGTTAAAACAAAGGCTACCATTTGTTGTTCAGCCAAGACATCCCAAAGCCTGAACTCAACTCGCAGGCGGCCGTCCAGAATCAGATGTGCGCGGCCGTGAATCAAAGCTTGGGCATTTATTAACCTCCAATCACCAAAGCGCGGCAGTGATTTTATATCGTGGGTTTTCTGAATAAAGGCTTTCGGGTCAATAGCTCTAAAGAGACCAGAACGTTCTAGGTCTGCCTTTATGACACGGGCAATATCAATGCCATATTTCGAAGGTCCAAAATTTGCACCCACGAAATTAGTAATTGCCATAGGAATTGGTTCAACCACTGCTTTTGTAATGTCTATCTTAAGCTCAGCTCCAGCTGGTTTACCAATAAGAAAGCATAATACAAATAGCACACCGGTTTTTATTCTTTTGTTAGCCCTTGTCATTTTCAATACATATCCCGTGGATCAAAAGTGAGTAACATAGTTTGCCATTTTTCATATTTGTTGGAAGGCAGCCTGAATGGTTGACATTTTGGATTTAACACAGCTCTTCGCGCCGCTTCCGCTGTGATACGAAAAAACGAATCGCTAGCCATTCGACGCGCATCTATTACTTTAGCCTCCCGCACGGTTCCGTCACGATTCATTATAACATGAATGGAAATTCGTAAGTCCTTTGCTCCCTTGGCACCAGCAGGCAAATTCCAACATAAACCAATTTGGCGCCTAACAAGATCAATTTCACTCATCGATAATGGTTGCGAAGAATTATGTCGTTTTGATGGCTGCCGCTCAAGAGCTGCTTTAATGGACTTCTCAAAAGATGATTGAGAGTTTTTGGGTATCTTTTTCTCCTTCTCGCGCCGCATAATCCTCGGCTTTTTCTTAAATTCCTCGATTGTCTTTAGCACCTTTGCAAAGCTATCAGGTGCCTTAGGCTTTTTGGGCGGCTTGCGCTTTGAAAATTTAGGCTTCGGTTTAGGTTTAGGTTTAGGCTTCGGTTTAGGCTTGGGTTTAGGCTTCGGTTTAGGCTTGGGTTTAGGTTCCACAAAAGGAACAGGCTCAGGCTCAGGCTCAGGCTCGGGCTCGGGCTCAGGCTCAGGCAACATGGGTACCGGCTGTTTTCTAGATGGCTTATTAGGCATAGGTGGTGCCTTAATTTGTTTGGATTTAGGCAGTGCAGGTGGAGGATTGGTCTCCTCAGTCACATTTACTATATCCACAAAAATCGAATCTTTTACCATTAAAGGTTCCGGCGTCACGCGCGGCAGCCCAAAATAAGCAATAGAAATCACTATAATGTGGATAATCAAAGAACCAGCGAGGCCACCGCGCATAATATTATTTTGTCTTCTTTTTTCTATGATGCGTTTGCTTTGTCATTTGCCGAGTAATCAAGGCTACCTTCCGAAAACCCGCATTGTTCACTAGCCCCATTACCTCCATAATCCGACCGTAATTGACTGCAGCATCACCTCGCACGAATATTCGTATTTCAGGGTTATTCCCCGAAATAGCTATTAGTTTTGGCACTAAGCCATCAAGCTCAGTGGGCGTATCTTGAATAAACAGACGACCTTCTCTATCTATTGAGATCGCCAAAGGCTCATCACTACCGGTGACAGCTCCCGCTTTGCTCCTTGGGAGATCAACTTTAACACCAACGGTCAAAAGCGGAGCTGTAACCATAAAAATTACTAGAAGAACGAGCATCACGTCAACGAATGGCGTAACATTAATCTCACTCATCGGTTGGACACGACGACGCGCGTATCGCTGAGAACGACTTTGAATCACCTAGTTCACCTTCTCCTAATCGCCGTTATCCAGTTCTCGGCTTAAAATAGCACCAAATTCTCCGGAAAAACTCTCCAACCTGCCCGCATAGCGATCCAAATCGCGGCTAAACTTATTGTAGGCAATGACTGCTGGAATTGCCGCTAGTAAGCCCAGGGCGGTTGCAAATAAAGCTTCGGCTATTCCTGGAGCAACCACAGCGAGAGAGGTGTTTTTTGAAATAGCAATGGATTGGAAGCTATTCATAATACCCCAAACAGTGCCAAAGAGACCGATAAACGGTGCCGTAGCACCGGTAGTCGCAAGGAAAGTCATATAACGTTCCGCATTATCCATTTCTCTTGCCATTGTAATATGCATAACCCTATCGATCCGCTCTCCTAGTTTAACCGAAGTTCCACCTCCAGATTGACCTCCAGGCGAACGACGCCATTCACGCATCGCCGCAGCAAAAATTGCCGACATTGGGTCTAAAGGTTTATGACTAATTTTGTCATATAGATCATCTAGAGAATTACCTGACCAGAAACCCTGTTCAAATTCGTCAGAGTTTTTATTAAGTCGCCTGATAGAGGACCATTTTTGAATAATAATAGCCCAACACCATACGGATGCTATAAGCAGAATTACGATTACCGACTTGACTACCAAGTCAGCCCGCATAAATAGGGCAAATAAACTAAAATCCAAGTCGGCAACCGAGCCGCTTAATGTTACAGTGTCAACAATCTGGTTTTCCATCAATTATCCTTCAATATGATCGAACTTTCATTTGTGCAAACTAATCTGCTTTCCCAAAAGCAACCTAGCCGTCTCCAAAACCCCAGACACGGATGAAAACATGCCTCAAAATACAGGCTCCTCTACCATTGACTCATCCAAAAATTCCATTTGCAAAGCATTTTCCGGTACTTCCATCCCTAAATGCTTATACCCATCACGTGCAAGCGTCCGTCCCCGGGGCGTCCGCATTAAAAATCCCTGCTGGATGAGATATGGTTCTATAACTTCTTCAATAGTGTCACGCTCTTCGGAAAGAGCAGCCGCCAAGGTATCTACTCCCACTGGTCCGCCTTCGTAAATTTCAGCAATACAAATGAGGTAACGTCTGTCCATCGCATCCAATCCTCGCAGGTCCACATCCAACCGATTGAGGGCCTGGTCTGCAACTTTAGAATCAACAGCGCCAATTTGGTCTAGACACGCAAAATCGCGAACCCGTCTCAATAATCTACCAGCAACACGCGGCGTGCCACGAGCACGGTTTGCTATTTCTTGAGCACCACAATCGGTTAATTGGAATCCAAGGAGGCCAGCTCCACGACTGACAATATGGCGCAACTCATCTGGCTCATAGAAATCAACCCGAAGCGGAATTCCGAAACGTTCTCTCAAAGGCGTTGTTAAAAGCCCTGAGCGTGTCGTCGCCCCCACCAAAGTAAAGGGTACTAGATCAATACGCACTGTCCGCGCACCCGGCCCCTCTCCAATAATTAAATCAAGCTGCCTGTCTTCCATAGCTGGGTAAAGAATTTCTTCTACCACTGGATTGAGACGGTGAATTTCATCAATAAAAAGCACATCATTGGGCTGTAGATTGGTCAAAATCGCCGCTAAGTCACCGGCCTTGGCTATAACAGGTCCAGAAGTACCGCGAAAACCCACCCCTAATTCTACAGCGACTATTTGAGCCAGCGTAGTTTTACCAAGCCCTGGCGGACCATGAAATAGGACATGATCCAAAGCTTCAGAACGCTGTTTTGCAGCATCGATGAAAACGCGCAAATTGTCACACATCTTTGACTGACCTACAAAATCGTCAAGATATGTAGGTCGAAGACCGTTTTTACCATTAGTGATTTCCGACACCTCCTCACGAACAGTTGCCTCGGGCGTTACTAAACGTGCATCATCAACGCTCATGCCTATTGCCCCGCAAGTTCTTTCAGTCCTTCACGAATTAACTCTTCTACGTCAACGCCATCGCCACGCTCACCTAACACGCGCGCCACCGCTCCCAGAGCTTCTGAATGGCCATAACCTAAGTTCACCAACGCGGAGGCCGCATCAGCTAACTCTGATGGAGCCGAGGAAACGCTATCTAAAGATGGCGTGTTAATTTTTTGTCCAACGCTATTCAAGGTCAGGTTGCCAACCTTATCCTTAAGCTCACTTAAAATTCGCGTAGCCAATTTAGGGCCTATTCCTTGAGCGCGAGTAATAGCGATCTTGTCGTTAGCCGCGATAGCCTGTAACAAATCATTGGGTGCTAGAATACCTAAAATCCCAAGAGCAGCCTTGGCACCAACGCCCTGAACAGTTGTTAAAAGCCTAAACCAATCGCGTTCTACTCCATCGATAAACCCGTATAAGTTAATATGGTCCTCCCTCACGTGGGTCTCTATCTCAATTGCAGTTGTGTCTCCAATAACAAACGTAGACAGCATACGAGATGACCCGAAAACAAGATACCCAACGCCATTCACATCTATGACTAAGCTATCCGTATTTATTGCATCAATGACTCCTTTCAATTTTGAAATCACACGGCAACCTCCTAATTTTCCAACGTACACGCTGGTGCGCGGCTATGCGCGTGACAAATAGCAACAGCGAGCGCATCCGCAATATCTGCATTTTTAATTTTACAACCAGGCAAAAGCGTCTTTACCATCATCGCGATTTGCTTCTTCGCTGCATGGCCAGTCCCAACAACAGCTTTTTTTACTTGGTTGGGTGTATATTCGTGTACGGGTATTCCTGCCTCAGCAGGGGCAAGTAGAGCAACTCCTCTTGCTTGGCCAAGTTTAAGAGTAGTGGTTGGATTAACGTTAACAAAAGTTTCCTCTACAGCAGCCTCTTGCGGGTGATATTCAAATATCACTTCAGCAAGTCCGTCATGCAGCTGTCTCAATCTTTCAGCTAAAGACAGTTTACTATTTGACGAAACTGTACCGTTGGCAATATGAGTGAGATGATTGTTTTTAATGGCCACTATGCCCCAACCGGTTTGCCGAAGTCCCGGGTCAAGCCCAATAAGTAGCGTTTTACTGCCCCTTAAAATCATCCTAAGCACTCAATTTTTCAAGAATCGCATCATCTATCTCGAAATTGGCGGCAACACGTTGCACATCGTCATTTTCATCAAGTGCATCAAGAAGTTTAAAAAGTGTTTGAGCTATTTCTTCATCAATTGACACAGTACTTTTTGCCTTCCAATCAAGACGAGCATCAGTAGCTGCCCCAAATATATTCTCCAGACCATCACGAACTGCTGAAAAATCATCTGGCTCACATGAAATTTCGTGCCCATCACTATCCGATACTACATCCTCGGCCCCGGTCTCGAGAGCAGCCTCAAACATTTTTTCAGAATCAGCAATATCAGCCGGATAGGTGATCATCCCAATCCGACCAAACATGAAGCTTACAGACCCACTTTCGCCAAGAGAACCATCGTGCTTAGAAAACGCTGCACGCACTTCCGATGCAGTTCGATTTCGGTTATCCGTAAGGCTCTCTACTATTATGGCAACACCGCCAGGTCCATAGCCCTCATAACGGACTTCCTCATAAATAATGCCATCATTTCCCTCCGCACGTTTTATCGCCCTTTGAATATTGTCATTGGGCATATTCTGGGCTTTAGCAGCAACGATGGCTAGACGCAGTCTCGGGTTGAAATCTGAGTCGGTACCGGCACGCGCAGCGACGGATAGCTCCTTACCAAGCTTAGCGAAAATTTTAGCCCGCTTAGCGTCCTGGCGTCCCTTTCGATGCATGATATTTTTAAACTTTGAATGGCCTGCCATTCCTCCAAGCCCCTACATAAATGAAACAATTAACATAACAGATACCATATATTGTACCAGAATGCCACTAAGATGGTTCGTACCGCATTGTTGATAAAAGGGCAATATGGCAAGATTTAGGCACACAAATTATAAATATATTAAATTGGCATATATTGCCGGAGGCATCCGCCTCTCATCACCGGTTCAATGCGCGTGGCTAGACCACTTTCGTCATCAGTTTCAATATATGCAGCGCATAAAGTTGCCTCTCCATCAGCTGGTTGTAGTCGGCCTTGGGGAAGTTTTGTCGTAAAACGCGCTGATGCATTTTTCTTCTGCATGCCTATTATAGAATTGTAATCCCCAGACATGCCTAGGTCAGTAACAAACGCCGTACCACCAGGCAAAATTTGGTGGTCTGCCGTTGGCACATGCGTATGTGTGCCAACAACTGCGGAGACGCGGCCGTCTAGAACATGGGCAAGAGACTGCTTTTCACTAGAAGCTTCCCCATGCACGTCCACTAAAATCGCAGCCACATTGTCACACAGCGTAAAACTTTTGAGTGCATCTTCCGTACAGGCAAAAGGATCATCCAAGGGATCCATAAAAAGCCGACACATCGGATGTATGACCAATACCTTCCGTCCATCATCAAGTTTGTACGTGCCTGTACCTTTTCCAGGTGTCCCGTCAGGGTAGTTTAACGGCCTGAGGAGCCTACCGTCGCCATCAATATAATTCATTATTTCACGCTGGTCCCATACATGATTACCAGTTGTAATTACATCAACCCCAACTTCATAAAAACTGGTGCAAATTTTATCCGTTATTCCAAAACCGTGAGCTGCATTCTCACCATTAACAACAACAAAATCCAATTTCAATTGATCCCGAAGATACGGAAGATTACTTAGAAGCGCTTGACGTCCGCTTTTACCAACTACATCACCTACTATCAAAATCTTCATGCTTCCCCTCCGAAAACATCAATTCCTTTCTCCGTTACAACACCATCTAGGGGCTCATCGTATCTGTCACAAGGAACCTTATCCACTTCCTGGCGTGAAAAGGCCAAGCCAAGGACCAAAATACTGTTTTGTGCACGCAATGCAGAAATAGTTCGATCATAAAAGCCGCCTCCCCAGCCAAGACGATGCCCTTCTTTATCAAACGCTAGCATAGGCGCCAAAATGACGTCGGGAGATAGTTCGGAAGCACTAGGAATCGGGTGTCGAGTGTTTAGGTAACCTACTTCAAGCTCATCACCTGGGCACCATTGCCGAAAAACCAGTTTTTGTTTCTTTCCCGTCACCACCGGCAATGCTATCTCCCAACCCACGTCACCGAGGCATGTTAAAGCAGGTACAGGTTCTATTTCATCTCCCAAAGGCAGATAACCAGAAATTTTTGACACCTTCCAAGTTCTAAAATACTCAAAAATATGCTTCGCTATTTGCTCGCCAGCCCACGAGCCGCAGTTACGAGCAGCTATCTGACGGTAATTAAGCGCAAGTCTGCGCAGATCAGACTTTTCCTGTAAAATGTTCGTCAAAACACAATGCTTCTATTAATGTTTTATAACAGGCGGCGCCACCAAACCGTCGGCCATCTCGATCCTCCAGGCCTGCGAAATGCAGGTGGGCACCGTTTATCCGACCCACAAGTCGGACAGGGACAGCTCCCTAGAAGTCATCGTTGGCCCCGGGATTTTATGACCTAACGTGAATCGCAGCTACCGCCTTGTAAAAGAAGTTAATTTGCTCGAAGGTTTTCCGCAACACGTTCAATTCGTTTAGCCAACCTTTCGATAGCGAGAGATAGTTTTTCATCTTGTTCTGTTTGTTCCGTAGCACCATCTCCAATATGCGAGGCTTCAAGTCTCGCGCTATTTTCAAGTAGCTCATCGGCAATTAACAGTGATGCCATTACCAAAAGCCTTGAATCTCCAACCTGCCCAATAGAAGTTACTAGCTCTTGTACGCGCCCTTCTACGTAATCGCCAAGCTTCTTGAGATGCGCCTCTTGTCCATTATCACAAGCGATTTTATATTTTCGCTCATTAATCTCTAATTCGACGTGCGCCATCTTTTCTGCCTATTTTTTTAGAGTAGATTGCAAATTACCAATGATCTTATCTAAGGACCCGCTAATTTTTTTATTAACGGATATCAGATTTGTGTTCTTTAGCTTTAAGTCCTGGATTTCGGCCTCAAGTGCACTAACACGTTCTTCTGCATCCCCTAATTGAGCGTTTTGAATCGCTTCTTCCAAATGGGTGACAGCACTCTGAAGACGATCCTTCGCCTTCTGGAAACGGCCAGTTCTCTGCAAAGCGTTCTCTTGCGCCAAATGTTGCCTCCAAATATGGCTAATGCGAATTATAGAAAGTAAACACTATGGCGTCCTAACATCAAGCATGTTCCGTGAAAAGGCGACAATTGGGTTGAAAATTCACACTTTCAAATTTAGCTAAAGTCCTAAAAACATGAAAGAGTTATAAATTCTAATTGACGAAACGACGCTTTCAAACGATTGTATCGCGATCATTGGATTTAGTTACAAATTCTCAAACGACAACAACTCCGCAACATACTACTTTTAGGCGACAACACGTAACCTCTGTATGCTTGGAGTTTTAGTACGCCTTTAAGGAGGAAAATTTATGGCGGTTCGAGTAGCAATAAACGGTTTTGGCCGAATCGGTCGATTAGTTCTCCGCGCAATAATCGAGTCACAGCGGAATGATATTCAGGTGGTTGGTATAAACGACCTAGGTTCAGTTGAAATGAATGCACATCTGCTCCGATATGACTCAGTTCACGGCATTCTCCCCTCTGAGGTTAGTGTCAAAGGTGACACTATTGATGCCGGCACTGGTCCGATAAAAGTGACCTCAGAACGCGACCCCGCTAACTTACCTTGGGGAAACATTGGAGTTGATGTTGCTCTGGAGTGCACTGGATTTTTTGTGGACCGAAAAAATGCCTCAAAGCATATAGAAGCAGGTGCCCAGAAAGTGTTAATATCGGCTCCTGGAAAAGATGTTGACAATACAATCGTTTATGGCGTCAACCACAAAACCTTAACTGTCGATCATAAAATCGTATCGAATGCCTCTTGCACGACCAACTGTCTAGCTCCCATGGCTGACGTTCTCAATAAAACGATAGGTATCGAAGTCGGTTTCATGACAACTGTGCATGCGTATACAGGCGATCAGCCAGTGCTTGACACCCTTCACGAGGACCCGCGTCGGGCAAGAGCAGCCGGACAGTCAATGATACCGGCCTCGACAGGAGCCGCCAAGGCTGTCGGCCTAGTCCTCCCTGAATTGAATGGCAAACTAGACGGAACGGCCGTACGTGTCCCAACTCCGAATGTTTCGATGGTAGATCTCACATTTACTGCCTCTTCAAACACCTCTGTAGAAGAGGTCAACACAGTAATTAAAAATGCTTCAGAGGGCGAAATGAGAGGCGTGTTAAACTACATCGATGCCCCACTAGTTTCTGCCGATTTTAATCACAATCCCGCTTCTTCTAACTTTGACGCTACACAAACCCAGGTCATGGGAGAAAATTTTGTACGGGTTTTATCTTGGTATGATAATGAATGGGGCTTTTCCAACCGGATGTCAGATACGGCTGTTGCTTTAGCTGAAGTCAAATAGCTGCGTGGGCATCAAGTTTGAAGCTTTTATATTAAGATAGCGTTATTTATTTTTGTAGTCAGCGTCTCTATTCTTGGTTTTATGTTTGAGAGACAGCAAGCGCCAATGATAATCGTAAGTGATTTAGAACAAGCAATGACTGCTCTAGCAACTGCCAGTTTTTGTAATAGGCCCGTCACGCTGAGAAGTCCTGAATCTACTAGCGCCGCCATTGGGCCTGCAATTTTTGCGGAAACAATTAAATTAGCTCTGGCTAATCACCCAAAGGGGTTTGCCGGAGCCGTATTTGACTGCGGCTCCCAAACAGGTCTAGCCATTGCAGCAATAAGAAATGGACATTGTGATATCATTATTGATATGGAGCGTGGAACAAGCGAAAAAATCAAAAAACTGGCCAAAGCTTGCAATATAACTGCCGTAGATAAAGCTGCCCTTAATGACCTAACTTCCGCAGTCTTAGACTTAAAGAGAGCAACTAACGTATCCCTAATCGTTAAAGATTTTTTGGAAAATACCCACTTATGAGTGAGCCGATTAGCCGTTTATATCTAATTACGCCACAAGTTATTAGCCCAAAAACGTTCCAGTACCCGCTCTCCACAGCACTTGATGCTGGCGATGTAGGAGCCTTGCAACTTCGCCTTAAAGATGTCGGAGATGATGAAATACGGCGCGCAATAGACTTACTGCTTCCCATTTCAAAAGCATACAAGGTTCCTTTTATTCTTAATGATCGACCGGATATTGCTCGAGAAATGGGTTGTGACGGCGTCCATATCGGACAACAAGATACGTGTTATCAAGATGCCCGCGCACTTATTGGTAAAGAAGCCATTATCGGTATAACTTGCCATAATTCTAGGCACTTAGCCATGGAAGCAGCCGAGAAAGGCGCTGATTATGTTGCATTTGGCGCGTTCTTCCAGTCAGCCAATAAATGTACAAAATTTCGAGCATCAGTTAGTATTCTTCAATGGTGGCAGGAACTAATGCTCACACCTTGCGTTGCTATTGGAGGTATTACTCCCGAGAATGGCCCCAGCTTGGTCAGTGCCGGTGCAGACTTTTTAGCAGTCATAGATGCAGTCTGGAGCCATCAGAAAGGTCCTGCCGAAGGAGTAAAAGCAATTAACTCAATGATATTAGCTTCAAGCTCTAGAATCATTGCCTCCAAGGAAACAAACTGATAGAAACCGCGCACTTTACAGCAAAGTGTGATATCTGGATACATAGATACTATGAAAATTGATGGAAATACTATTCGCCCAGGAATGGTCCTTGATCATAAGGGCTCTTTATGGCGTGCGATAAAAACAGAGCATACACAACCGGGAAAAGGTGGTGCTTACCTTCAAGTTGAACTGAAAGATATTCGGAGCGGTTCAAAATTAAATGAGCGTTTCCGTTCATCTGAAAAAGTCGAGCGTGCGACTTTAGAGCAGCGCGAATTCCAGTATCTCTACCCCGAGGACTCCAGTTTTACTTTCATGGACACTGAAACATACGAACAAGTGTCACTCGACCTCCATTTCATTGGCGAAGACCAAGCGAAGTTTCTTCAAGATGGTATGAACGTGATGATAGAATCACATGAAGGTGTGCCAATTGGTCTAAAATTACCTGATACTGTTACAGCCGAGGTGATTGAAGCTGACGCGGTCGTTAAAGGACAGACAGCTTCATCCTCTTTCAAGCCGGCAATTCTCGATATTGGACTTAAAGTAATGGTCCCACCGCATATTGAAGCTGGCACCCGAATCGTAATAAGGACTATAGACTGCACCTACTCTGAACGAGCCAAGGAATAGCGCCTACATGGCATTACAAAAATTCAGTAAGTGGACCCGCGCAGGTGTACGTGGATCGGCTTTACTCAACGTAATGATCGATTCTGCAGGCAAAGCGGGGCGCAATCTTGTACGTCATTTTCACGAAATTGAAAGTCTACAAGTATCAAAAAAGGGGCCAGCAGATTTTGTGACCGAAGCTGATCGCCGTGCGGAAAAAATCCTATTCGAAACGCTTTCCAAGGCTCGACCTAATTATGGGTTTTTGATGGAAGAAAGTGGTTCTATCTCAGGCCATGACATTTCAAATAGATGGATAATTGATCCACTTGATGGTACGCTTAACTTTCTTCATGGCTTGCCACATTTTGCTGTTTCTATCGCCCATGAACGTGATGGAGAATTATTTACTGGGGTAATCTACGAGCCTGTGTCTGACCAAATGTTTTGGGCTGAACGCGGCAAAGGGGCTTTTCTGAACGGCAGACGGATTAGAGTTTCCACGCGGCAAGATTTTTCTGAATCCTTATTTTCAACAGGAATTCCTTTCAAGGGCCGCGAAAACCATAAACCGTTCATTAGACAACTTGAGAAAATGATGGCAGTTTCCGCAGGGGTTCGGCGTTTCGGAGCTGCATCTCTAGACCTCGCCTACTTAGCAACCGGTCGTTACGATGGATTTTGGGAACAAGGTCTCAGTGCTTGGGATATCGCAGCTGGAATACTGATAGTCCGTGAGGCTGGCGGAATAGTGACCGACTTTGCCAACCGGAGTCGCCACATTTTGGAGTTTGGAGAAGTAATTGCATCAAATGGCGTGTTACACAATGAGCTACAAAAATTATTAAGCCAAAATTAATTTCCGACTGACAAACCATTCAAAGCGGTTGTGCGAAAACGGACCCTTGGCTATTGTGGCTAATGAGAATATTAGTTTGAGGCGTACGAAGAAACAAAGGTGTGATGCACGCTACACAATTTTAGGATCGAATTACCAGAAGCAGTCATGGAACAACCAAATACAGAAAAAAAAGAAACATCCGCTAACTGCGCACCTGCCAAAAAGCGCAAAACTGCGTGGATAGCCCTTGCGGTAACGATGTTAGTTGTATTTCCTCTGGACGCCATTGGCCAATCCGTACAAAGAGTGGTTACCGATTTAAGCGTTATAATTGATGGTGGGGTATTAGGAAAATCTGTTTTCCCTATGGCCAATTCGATCGACTTGAGAATGCCAAAGAGTCCTGTGCGCTCTCGCCTACACGTGAAGCCTAAAACCATAGTGCGCACGTTGCCGACAATTAAATCCCAGAAAAAAACAAGATTAACGGCCAACAAAAATAAGATTACTACAATTACAAAGTCACCGATTCAACCAATTGCGACTCCTGGGCCGAAACCAAAAGTTCAAGTACAAGCTGTTCCAAAGCAAGAGACAGTAACATTAGCAAATATAAAAACTAATCCACCACCACAGCCACAAATTGTAAAAGAAATACCTTTAGCACAAACACCCAAAACGAAATCCTTTGTGCCAACAAAGCCGAATATAGCTCCTAAAGAGACACAAACTGCAGTTATCGATAAAAAGGTCCCACTAAGGCCAGGTCGAGCTCTAAGTGTAATTTTTAACGGATTCGCGACAGAACTTCCTGAACTCGCAAAATCAAAACTCAGCCAAATCACCAATGCCATGCGCGAAACTAGAGAATACCGGGTCCAACTGATGGCATATGCTGGAGGTGAAGGCCTCTTAACCTCTAAGTTGCGGCGGATTTCACTTTCACGCGCTTTAGCCGTGCGCTCATTTTTGATTGAGAAAGGTGTTAGATCTACACAAATTGACGTTCGCGCGCTCGGCAATAAAACTTCAGAAAAACCAGTCAACCGAGTCGACATCAATCTTGAACATCGGTAGAAAGCGAACTACCCGTGTATCTCAAGGTATCTTGGATCAAATGACCGAAACAAAAGGATAAGATACGCGTGACGCGTCCACATACATATCTAGTACGCATGCTATTGTTTTTAGCTTTGGGAGCAAGTGCCTGCTTTGTATTAATAGAGCCATTAAACGAATTTTTTTCTTCAAATATACTCCTCAACGGATTAATCATCGGCGTATTAGTACTTGGTATCATTTACAACTTCCGCCAAGTGGTTCGCCTCTATCCTGAAGTTGGCTGGATCGAGCAATACCGCCAATCGCTTGATGTAAATTTTCTGCCAACAATTGGCCCTGGAAAATTATACGAACCAAAGCTGTTATCTCCCATGGCAACAATGGTTAAGGATCGTGACTCATTGACCTTATCAGCTCTTTCCATGCGGTCCTTACTTGATAGCATTGCTTCGCGACTTGATGAGTCGCGAGATTTATCTCGCTATACAATTGGCTTGCTAATTTTTCTTGGCCTACTAGGGACATTTTGGGGGTTATTGGAAACTGTTAGTTCGGTTAGCGGAGTGATAAAAAGCCTTAACATAAATGGTGGTGACACAAGTACTATCTTCGGTACGTTAAAGGCTGGCCTAGAGGCTCCCATGGCTGGCATGGGCACCGCTTTTTCATCATCCTTGTTTGGTTTAGCTGGTTCATTAGTGCTAGGCTTCCTCGATTTACAAGCTGGTCAAGCACAAAATCGATTCTACAACGATTTAGAAGAATGGCTCTCAAGTGTCACACGTTTATCCTCAGGAGGTTTGGTTAATGAAGGCGAGCATTCCGTCCCGGCTTACGTACAAGCTCTCCTTGAACAAACCGCTGAAAGCCTCGAAAATTTGCAACGCACGTTAGCGCGAGGCGAAGAAAGCCGCACGATGGTTGATAGCAGTCTACGTACACTGGCTAGCAAATTAGAGACGTTAACGGATCAGATGTATACTGAACAAGCCTTGATGAAAAGTCTGGCCGAAACGCAGGTGGCTATCCGCCCAATCCTTCAACAATTAGCCGACAGCCGCAACCTAGAGCACGGTGTTGGAATTGATGAAAGCACACGCGTACACATCCGGAATATTGACCTACAATTAACCGGATTACGCGAGGAATCGCGCACCGATTTGGAAAATCTCCTGCAGCAGATGCGAAGTGAGATCAAATTATTAGCTCGTACTTTAGCTGCCAGTAGCACCGACCAAAGGCGGAGCTAGCATGGCGGCCTTAACGGGACGACGCGAACGTGCCACTAATATCTGGCCCGGATTTGTTGATGCCTTGGCCACCTTACTAATGGTTATAATCTTTCTTTTACTAATCTTCATGCTGGCTCAATTTTTTCTGAGCGATGCATTGTCAGGACGAGAAACTGCTCTGGACAAGTTGCGTGGTCAAGTAACAGAATTAGCTAATTTATTGGATCTCGAACAACGAGAAAAAACTCAATTGTCAAAAAGCCTTGCTGAGCTTTCGGCAGAATTGAAAACCAGTATTGCAATGGGAGAGGATTTGCGCACTTCATTATCCTCCTTACGCATTAGTTCTAAAGAAACGGCTACAAAGTTGAATGCTCAGTTGACAACTGCAAATGATGCTCTGACCCAAGTTACCCTATTACGTGATCAAGAACAGCGCGAATTTGAGGAAAAATTGCGTAAGGCGAAAGTAATTGGAGACGAAACCAATGAAAAACTCAGAGCAAAGATAATGGAGCTTAACCAATTAAACCAAGATATTACCGCCTTGAGAGCGCTCCGCGAGGAACTAGAGGCGAAGATAAGCGAAATGGCTGCTAAAGCTGTGGAATCCGATAAGACTCTTGCTTTAACGCAAAAAACCCTTCTTGACGAGCGGAATGCTTCAGAGACCGCTCTTGCATGGGCGGATAAAAAATTAAAAATGCAAATAAGAATGATGGCAGAGCTGAAACAAGATATCGCCGCCTTAAAAGCACTTAGAGAAGAACTCGAAGAAAAAATTGCAAAATTGTTGGTGAAAACGGGAGAATCCGAAAAGATAATTGCTTCCAATGAAAAGGCTTTGTTGAAAGAAAAAGAGCTATCTAAGAGCGCCCGTGCTAAAGTAGCGCTATTAAATAAACAAACTGCGGAACTGCGCTCTCAACTTTCGAAAATCGAAGCTGCGCTAGAGGTTTCCGAACAGCAAACAGCCGAACACAAAGTTCAAATAGTTAACCTTGGCAAACGTCTTAATGCTGCTCTAGCCTCAAAAGTTCAAGAATTGTCTCGATATCGATCTGAATTCTTTGGTCGATTACGTGACGTTCTTGGTAAACAACCCGGCTTACGTATTGTGGGTGATCGTTTTGTATTTCAGTCAGAAGTTTTATTTGATAAAGGTTCAGCCGATATAGGGAGGCCGGGGCAAAGTCAATTAAAAACTCTCGCTACTACTCTTAAAGATCTCTCTAGCAAGATCCCAAAAGATATAGACTGGGTGCTACGTATAGATGGTCACACGGATTCAGACCCAATCAGAACACCCCGCTTCCCCTCTAATTGGGAACTTTCTACAGCACGCGCAATTGCCGTTGTTCAGAGACTTATTGGCCAGGGGCTTCCTGCTGATCGACTCGTCGCTGCAGGCTTCGGAAAATTCCAGCCTATTGACGAGGGTAAGGATGAAATTGCTAAACGCCGTAATCGCCGTATCGAATTAAAACTGACACAGCGTTAAAAACTACGGCTACGAGTATTCCGCATGCCTATTCTGTTTCTCATCGTTGTGATTGATCTGATTGGTTTCGGCATAATTATACCACTACTACCTCTTTATGCCGAAACAATGGGTGCTGATCCAGTTATTATTGGTTTGGTGATGGCAACTTATTCGCTAACCCAATTTATCGCCTCCCCCTTCTGGGGACGCTCCTCAGACCGGTATGGAAGACGTCCCATTTTACTAATTACCCTTGTTGGTATGGTATTCGCTTATATTTGGTTAAGCTATGCAGATAACATTTGGATGTTGATCGGAGCTCGCGCTTTAGGTGGCTTCATGGCGGGCAATATTTCCACAGCATTTGCTTATGTAGCAGATGTTACTACACGCGAAACTCGAGCCAAAGGCATGGGACTTATAGGCGCCGCATTCGGATTAGGGTTTATCATTGGCCCTGCAATTGGCGGAATTCTTGCGGGTAGTGATCCCGTGAACGCCGATTATCGTACGCCAGGTTTAGCTGCTGCTGGTTTGTCCTTTGTAGCGTGGTTACTTGCATACTTCTTCTTAAAAGAATCGCTTTCCCCCGATATTCGAAAACGCCTTGCTACACAACCACGACAAAAACGACGTCAACAGTTCCGAAAAGCTCTTAATCAACCCAAAGTTGGTTTGCTAATCTTGCTCGCTTTTCTCGTTACACTAGCCTTCGCTGGTTTAGAAGCAACGTTCGCATTATGGTCAAATCGGCAGTTTGGTTGGGGACCCGAGCAAAACGGTTACATTTTTGCATTTGTCGGCCTACTCGGAGCGGCAGTCCAGGGAGGGTTACTTAGCAAGTTAAATGATCATTTTGGTGAAGCACGTTTAATTACCCAAGGGGCTGCAGCCCTTGCAATCGGCATGGTACTTATACCTTTTTGCCAATCTTTACATTTCCTTCTTTTTGCCATGACTATTGCTGTATACGGCTTTTCTATAATTTCCCCTGCACTCTCCAGTCTCACGTCTTTGCAGATCGATGAAGAAGTTCAGGGCGGGATCCTTGGGGTCACGCGTTCAGCGACCACGCTAGGACGCGTCGTTGGTCCAGCCATTGCTGGGGCTCTATTCGGATGGCTAGGAAAAGATTGGCCATATTTTTTTGGCGCTATTATTATGACTGCCGTTATGGTAATCTCAATCTGGCTCGGCTTTTCGAATAGAAAAGGGATAAAAAATCCAAATAAATGATTAGATCGGGTCTTGATCCTGATAACTCTATAACATATAAAACCAAACTTCGTTTGGAAATAACGCAATGAAAAATGATATTCACCCAGACTACCATGATATCACCGTCCAGAAAACAGACGGAACTACTTTCACAACCCGGTCGACCTGGGGGAAAGCTGGTGACACATTAAAATTGGATATTGACCCAAATACGCACCCAGCATGGACGGGTGGAGCCCATCAACTAGTCGACACTGGTGGTCAATTAGCGAAATTTAACAAACGATTTGCGGGAATAGGTATTAAAAGCTAATTTCGACTCCTAGTTTCAATGGAACGATCAGTGTAATGATCGTTTTATCGTGACAAGTAGCCGTGTTAGAAGCATTTTGAACCTTTGCAAAGTGATGTTGTCATATAGCAAAATTTACGGATGTTGCATCTAACAAACGATTCGGTCAATAGTTCTAATCCGAATTAAAAGTCCCCTCCAAAAAAAAAGCCGCCCAATATAGGGCGGCAGTTGATCAACAGGGAGGTATCGAAATAAAAATAAGTAGCTTTCTACGCCATTCACACGGTAACATACCACCCAATCGTTAAAGCTCAGTTAAATTCTAACCATAGAGTTTTTCAAGCATGGAGCCATTTTCAACTTTTACGGCTTGGGTCGCCGTTATAGTCGGCTATCTAGCTCCACTAGCCTATGTGGCATGCGCAACAGCATCCAACTTAACCAATACAAAAAGAGGTAGCTCTTGTCCGTTCAGCCCGCGTGCCGGCTGGGTCCTTATCGTATTGTTCACAGGCCTCCTCGGATGGCTATTATTTATCTATAGCCAATACAAAAAACGAACCACATCCAAATTATAGTTCTCAAGATTTAAAGAATGACCCTGCTTTATTGCGCGCCAATTCTTTCTCCTTAATAGCCTCACGGACACGCTCAATTTCGGATTTCAACTCGTCTATATAATCACCGAGTGCTTCAATTGAGAGATCCTCAAGGTTTTTAGGTTTTACTTCTTCCTTCGGTTTTTCTAGCTCATCCCAGTCCATTATTAACCTTATATTGGCTCCCTTGCCTTTATACAAACATCATATTAGATAGTACTGCCAGGTAGCAAATTCGTAATGATTGGAACCAGAATATGGTTACTCCTAATAAAATGCTTTGTATTGAAATAGCAGAGCCTGGTGGACCTGAAGTGCTCTCCATCGCTGAGCGAGACACCCCCCGACTTTCTAAAGGAGAGATCTTAGTTAAAGTTGTAGCGACGGGTGTCAATGGTCCTGATCTCATGCAGAGAAGAGGGCTCTACCCTGCGCCTAAGCATGCTACTGATGTGTTAGGATTGGAAATAGCAGGGCATGTAGCAGCATGTGGTAAAGACGTAAAAAATTATAAAGAAGGAGATAAGGTTTGCGCACTTGCAAATGGTGGCGGTTATGCTGAGTTCTGCACTGTTAAGTCCGACCACTGCCTGCCCATTCCTAGAGGCATGACATTAGCAAATGCTGCATCTTTACCCGAGACTTATTTTACTATTTGGAGCAATATTTTCATGGGCGCTGCCTTGAAAGCTGGTGAAGTTTATTTAGTGCATGGTGGTGCCGGAGGCTTGGGAATAACTTCAATACTTTTAGGCAAAGCCTTTGGTGCAACTGTCATAGCCATTGATAGCCCCAAAGAACGCATCAAGGTTTGCTCAAAACTCGGTGCTGATCGGGTAATAGATTATATCAAGGAGGACTTCGTTGATATCTCTCGAACAGAATTCGGTGGTGCTGATGTAATCCTTGATATAATCGGTGGTGATAATATCGCCCGCAATATCAAAGCCGCTAAACATGATGCACGAATTGTTCAGCTCGCTTTCGCAGAAGGTTCTTCCGTCAAAATCAACCTGATGCCAATTATGCTCAAACGTTTGAGCTATACTGGCTCCACCCTTCGTAGCCGTTCCGATCAGCAGAAAACTATGATTGCTAATGAACTTCGCGAAAAAGTATGGCCTCTTTTTGAAACTGGAGATTTAAAGGCAGTGGTTAACACGGTATTACCGCTTTCAAAAGCACATGAAGCACACACCCTGATGGAATCGGCAAAACATATAGGTAAAATTGTACTGAATTGTGAAGTAGTTTTATAAAACCTGATGTTTGACCGAGAGCGTCAGAAAACGCTATAAGGGTGGTATTCCAAAAAAGCCGGCACCTGTCGCAGTGCCGGTAAATTAATTTAGAAGGGACCTAGCCATGCCGCATCCTCTTATGCCCAAAGCCACAGCGGTGTGGCTAATTGATAAGACGACCTTAACTTTTGAGCAAATTGCTCTTTTTTGTGGTCTCCATGAACTTGAAGTTCAGGCTATAGCGGATGGTGAAGTGGCACTTGGAATGCATGGGCTAAACCCTGTTTCCCGCGGTGAGCTATCGCAAGAAGAATTAGACCGATGCCAGCAAGACCCTAATACCCGGCTCGCTTTATTAAAATCGGACAAGCCGCAGCCCAAGTCCCGGAATAAAGGCGCGCGATACACACCTGTATCTAAACGTGGAGACCGCCCTAATGCGATCGCATGGCTACTCAAAAACTATCCTGAATTAGCCGATTCCCATATTTCTAAGCTAATTGGAACGACTAAACCAACTATCAATGCCATCCGCAGCCGCACACACTGGAATACAGCAAACATCACTCCACTAAACCCCGTTGGTCTGGGTCTTTGTAATGGTGAGGATCTTGAAGATGCCATCGCTAAAGCAAGAAAACGAGCAGGAAAATTAAATGCTACAAGAGCTGCAACTGCACCTGATGGTATTGTTGGGAAACATCGAATACAAGAGGAACGGACTGCAGAAAAATTTCAATTAAAAACGTCTTCCCCTAATCTGGAGTCCAATGAACAAGTTCGGTCCGATACTTCTGAACTCGACCCATAAGCACAGGAACCCTGTAGCGCGAATAATCTTAGCGCGCCTATTGTAAATAAGACCTCAACACCTTCAGAATTTTTCGACCCAAGGCCTTAACTCTAATTCCCATGTCCACGCACTGCGAGGTTGATCGTAAACATGCATATATGTATCAGCTATGGCGTCGGGGTTCAGTAAACTGTCATCTACGCTAGATTCTGTCTGTACACGCTTCTCACTCTCAATACCCCCGTCAATGATAAAGTGTGCAACGTGAATGTTTTTCGGTGCAAATTCACGGGCCATGCTTTGTACTAAACCACGAAGCCCGAACTTGCCCATTGCAAATGGCGCGGAGCCTATATATCCCTTGACGCTTGCTGATGCCCCAGTAAAAAAAATACTGCCTTGACCCATGGTCAACATTCTCTTCGCTGCATGCTGCCCAACCAGGAAGCCACCATAGCATGTTACCATCAAAGCCTTGTAAACCTCATTAGGGTCAAGATCAATGAAGGGCGCCCGTTGTCGATAGCTTGGGTTATAAACTACAAGGTCGGGGATACCTGGTCCATTATCGAGTTGATCAAAAAGTGCAGCAACTTGACCAACCTTGGAAGCATCACAACGAAATACCGCAGCATCTATCTCTTTCGCCAAAACACTCAACTTTTCTGTGGTACGTGCAGCAAGTTGCACAGCCATACCACGTGCCGCACAACGCCGTGCAATAGCTGCGCTGAGACCGGAGCCTGCACCAACTATTAACACTACTTTATCTGACATTTTCTAATATATACCCGAAGAATAACCGATAGACTGCAAGGCTATGTCAATTTCTTCTAGAATTTCAGGGTCATCAATTGTTGCTGGAACTTTATAGTCCTCACTATCTGCTATTTTTTGCATGGTTCCCCGTAAAATTTTTCCGGAACGCGTTTTTGGCAATCTATCAATTATTACGGCCTGCCTAAAGGCTGCAACAGCGCCAATTCTATCGCGGACCATCTTTACAACTTCTTCAATTATCTCTTGCCCGTCTTTGGAGGTGCCAGAGTTCAACACAAGAAAACCAACAGGCAATTGCCCCTTGAGCTGATCAGCAACGCCGATGACAGCACACTCCGCTACATCAGGATGTTCAGCAAGCACCTCTTCCATACCCCCCGTAGATAATCGATGGCCGGCAACATTGATAATGTCGTCAGTACGGGCCATTATATAAATATAACCCTCCTCATCGATCATGCCTGCATCAGCCGTCGAATAACACCCCGGAAATTGGTTTAGATACTTCTCACGAAAGAGATCGTCATTCCCCCAAAGTGTAAGTAGAGAAGAGGGCGGCATTGGTAATTTGACAACGATAGCACCAATCTCACCAGCCGCAACGGGCAAACCATTTTCCCCAAGCACCTGTACGTCCCATCCGGGAACCGCCTTAGTAGGGGAGCCTGGCTTTATATCAAACGCGTGAAGCCCTAAACAGTTTGACGCAATAGACCAACCTGTCTCAGTCTGCCACCAATGATCAATCACTGGCAAACCGAGCTTTTCTTCAGCCCAACGCAGTGTATCAGGGTCTAACCTCTCGCCTGCCAAAAACAATGACTTACATTCACTTACATCATAACTTGCAAGAAGTCTTCCATCGGGGTCTTCTCGCTTAATTGCGCGGAAAGCAGTGGGCGCGGTGAATAGGCTTTTAACTTTATGCTGAGATATTACACGCCAGAAAGCACCTGCATCAGGGGTACCTACTGGCTTACCCTCAAACAAGATCGATGTACAGCCATGCAATAAAGGAGCATAGACAATATAACTGTGTCCAACTACCCAGCCTATATCGGAAGCGGCCCAATAGACATCACCAGGGTCCACATCGTAAATGTTTTTCATTGACCACTTAAGTGCAACCATATGGCCGCCGTTATCACGCACTACTCCTTTGGGCTGACCAGTAGTCCCAGAAGTATATAGAATATATAGGGGGTCTGTGGCAGCGACTTTAACGCAACCGGCAGGTTCCGCGTTTGCCATCGCGCTTGTCCAATCTATATCTCGCCCTTCCTTTAGCTGAGCCGTGGCTTCTGGGCGGGCTACAATAATACAAGTTTCTGGTTTGTGACGCGCAAGATCGATGGCATCGTTTAGGAGCGGCATATAATTAATCACGCGTGTAACCTCTATTCCACACGTGGCGCTAATAATAGCCTTAGGTTTAGCGTCATCAATCCGTACTGCCAATTCACTCGGAGCAAAGCCGCCAAAAACGACCGAATGAATTGCTCCTATCCTTGCACAAGCAAGCATGGATATAACTGCCTCCGGGACCATAGGCATGTAGATAATTACTCGATCCCCCTTACGAATACCTCGCCCTTTTAGGACACCTGCACCGCGCGATACTTGATCAAGAAGATCCGAATAAGTGTATGTTTTTATTGTGTTCCCAGTAACCGGGCTATCGTAAATGATCGCTGGCTGATTAGCTCGCCCCGCTATTACATGACGATCAATGGCATTATAGCATGTATTGCATTCAGCACCAGTGAACCAGCGATAATATGGGGGATTAGAGCTATCAAGAACCGTATCCCAAGAAGTGTACCAATCAATACCCCTAGCGGCATCGGTCCAAAATCCTTCAGGATCTTCTAAAGAACGTAAATATGCTTCTTCATAGATATTGGCCATTACACTTACCTGCTACCATCCTGCGGCTGTCATTGACGCCGCGTACATACCCAGCTTCTGACAGGAAAGCGCATTATTCACTTTATTCACTTTGCACATTGTGGCGACTAATATCTCTCAGGCTTCCCAAAAAGCCAGTAAACTATCCGACGGCCACAAGAGCCTGCACTTCCTACTTTAAACGGCCCGACGACACATAGCTTCTATATTTTTTAGCTACTGAGCCAGTATTAATTTTACCAAGGAAAGTTTTATAATTGTGCTTCAAGCTGGGCAATCTCATCTTTAATTGCGAGCTTTTGTTTTTTGATTTGATGAACTTCAACATTATTCGAATAATGGGTGTTGGCAATTTCTAGAGCGGCTTCAAGTTCTTGGTGACGGGCGCGAAGATCCCCAATCCGTTCCTGCAAGCTCATGTTTGCATTCCTCCTTTAAATATCCTCTCTCCATTATACCCACATTTCTTAAAAAATCTACTCAGGATGGACTTAAGCTAGAATAGCTATGTCAGGACAATTAGGAAACAATTCTATAGTTCGCGGTCATATCAAGTTCTGAAAGATATTAAATTGAAATCCGCTGCCCCAATAGCGTCATCGGCCTGAATATCCGGACTTAAAATGGTAAACCCGGCATCAATTTCTAATGTTTGTTTCGTATCACACCAATCAAGCGGGTTAGTGTGTATATAATTTCTTATATTTTGAATCATAGCTGTGACGGATCCAAGGTCGCTGTTGAATAAAATAATGCCAATATCAAATCCACCCAGACTACCTTGGATATCGTCGGAGCTTATAAATTTTTGTATAGAATCAACAAGATGAACCATAGCTGCACTAACGGCGTGATAACCGAAATTGGATCGTATCGCGTTACAATTGGAGAGATTCACTATAACAAATGCTACTGAATTATATCCGTCTTCAAGGAGGTCGATAACTTGTTGCAGTTCTCTCTCCATTCCACGACGATTTGGAATATCTAAGAAAGAATGCTGCATTGCTAATTCACGATAGCGGGTCTCTTGAGCCTTTGCTCTATCAACTTCCATTCGGATAGGCTCAAGCGCAGCAGCCATAGTTTCAAACATTCTACGAGTTTCTGGTGAAAGGTAGTGTCTGGTAAGCCCCGAG
This sequence comes from Magnetovibrio sp., assembly GCA_002721825.1. Lineage (GTDB taxonomy): Bacteria > Pseudomonadota > Alphaproteobacteria > Rhodospirillales > Casp-alpha2 > TMED8. The sequence continues at coordinate 11,903 of PBLS01000095.1, read as the reverse complement.
AGTATTACTGCAGGATTGTCATTTTGCGTTTGGTCTTTATCTTCTTCTGATGAGTGTTCGTTATCGCCACTTTCGTGGTCATGAAGGTCCGATTCGCGCCCAGGCGTATCACGGATGGGTAAAATTCTGATCCCTCTCGCGATATCCATTAGCAACACCTTATAACGCTATACCAAAATGTTTTACTAATAAGCCTGCATAAATAAAGTTAGGTTTATATTAACGTATTAAAATAATCGTTTCTTGAAGCACTGACCGGTACCCCTATAATAACTAACGTTAAAAGGAGTGATATTCAAAAATGGCAAATGACACACCGCTAATTGGCATCATTATGGGATCAAAATCAGACTGGGAGACAATGAAGAGTAGCACTGATATGCTCGATGCTTTATTTATACCTTTTGAAGCAAAGGCACTCTCGGCACATCGCAACCCGCACCAGGTCGTAGAATGGGCATCAAATGCTGAATCACGTGGAATTAAGGTCATAATAGCTGCTGCTGGAATGGCCGCCGCACTTCCTGGAGTCGTTGCCGCTATAACCCCACTTCCGGTGCTCGGTGTTCCGATGGAAACACGTGTGATGGGAGGCGTCGATAGCTTACTTTCAATGGTCCAAATGCCTGGCGGGATCCCGGTAGGCACTCTAGCTGTTGGCAAAGCCGGTGCGAAAAATGCGGCATTACTTGCGGCAGCAATTCTGTCACTTTCTGATGAAAACATCCATGAACGTCTCGTAAAATTTAGGAAAGCACAGAACGAAACAGTCGCCGAATTACCGGTAAGCTGAACTTTGGTGAACTAACCGGAACGAGCGAGAGAGGTTTCTATATCTTGAATGGATAGACGCTTCTTTTTAAAGGCTTCTAAAAGCTTTATCTCTATTGCGACATTTTGTCCTAACTCTGTAGCAATCATATAACGTATGAAGTTGGTCAGTTCCTGAGCCTGTCCGGGAAAAACGAGCAAATTCGATAGAAGCTCTCGACGGATCAAGGTTGGAAAACCAATAACCTCAAGGGTTAAAAGTTTTTTAACCTTCATGGAGACCTTGACACTACCAAACAACCTATCGAGACAGAAACTATAAATACCAAAATCTAGCTTACCTGCAACATCCTGTGTAAAACTACGAAATTCATCAAGAAATGGTCCAGCTGTAATCCTACGATCCATTAATTTCCTTATGACATCTAAAAACTGCCGATAGCGCAAGCGGGCAGGACTCAAACGATTCCCTAACTCTACTTCCAAATCACGAATTTGCGATTCGCGAAATTGATATTGACGCAGCCCTTGCGCAGAATTTCGAACACCCTCTGAAAGTGTTTGCTCTTCGATGAGCAGAAATAGTTCCTCCAGTTTATCACGTTCCTTTACGCTTTTTATCTTTATGCGCGTGGAAAGTGGCAACAGCGCCGCCTGGGCAACCAAATGATCTCTAGAATAAATTGCTGCCATCGCTGACGCTGCAGGAATAATTGATGAAGAACGAAAATCATCGGTGATAACGAAGCGACTATTATCTGCGACAGTAAGATAACGACCGAGCTTTACACAACCTAGGAAATGATCAGCCAAATCAAGTGATTTGTGTTTACCTGACTTGTTAGATTTAGAGTGAACAGAAACGGTAGCATTCGTAACGGCTGACTCTGGCTTTGATCTTGCAAACCTAGAGGGGCTTTTCAATTGTCCCATTCTACCAGAATATGAACGGCCATTAGCTGGTTTCTTGCCACCTGAGGAAAAACCCTCACGCTTTTGGAAGGAGCTTACATCACTCATTTTTAGCACGACCTACCTAACAGTACCTCATTATACTCCGATAAGTAATTAAGGCCAATTACTTAACTAACATTTTTTAATAACACCGCACCCAACAATCGATGGTTATAAATAAAAATTCTACGCAGTCAGTGTACTACAAAAACACACTTTATTAGGGGGCTTTTTGAACTCGCTGGATTATTGGCCCAGGTAGCTTGGACAACCGTTTGCCCAAACGCCCAAACAAACCAAACGTGCTCAGCACATTATCAATACGCCGATCAAGAAATGACCATGTGTCAGGATAATCACCCAAACAATTTCCTTCATCGGATAGCCAATACATTATCGTGGAGGTATAAACGGAGACTAAAATCGCACGCTTTGAATAATAGTTCCAATCCGCAGAACGATCCCCAATGGCATACCATATTTCTGAACAGCTGCGCCAGGAAAGACGTGTCGCTAGCCCTGTGTTATGCGGTAAGACTAAATATGCCAAAAAGCGCCGCACCGCTTCCTTATGAGTGGAGTTCAAAATGATGCGGATTTTTACACAAGTGTGGATTCTATCACGAACCCGCATCGAGCTTAAATCTAATTTCCCAAGCTCATTTCTCATCCGTCGATCAGACCAATCAGCAAAATGGTCCGCTGCCGCGGACAACTCACAACTGAATAACCGCCTTGCCAACATCGCATCGTCGGTTAAATCCTTACTACCTCTATCTAAAGCCTTCCATGTCCACCCAAACATTGGAACATGCTTCAACGCTGACTCAACAATTAAATCACGTTGGTAAAAGCTATTATTCACTGGATAATTCCTCTAATGCCTTTGCCTTAGCCATTTCCTCACTATATCCAAGTTTAGAAATATCATTCATACGCATTGGATAAAGTATACCATCCAAGTGGTCACACTCATGCTGCACAACACGAGCATGATACCCTTCTGCTTCACGCTCAATTGTATTACCATCCGGTAACTCTGCTTTGTAAAAAATGCGCTTGTATCGTGGGACTGTACCGACCATTTCTGGCAAAGATAAACACCCTTCAATCCCATCTTCAATCTCATCACATAGCGGTTTTATTTGCGGATTTATGAGAGCCGTCAATGGTATGCTTTCTCCAATGTTATTACAGCGTTCATCAGGTATATGAAAGACAACAATACGTGCTGGTATATGTACTTGAGGGGCGGCTAGGCCGATCCCCGGTGCATCAAACATTGTTTCAGCCATATCATTAATCAGGGAATGAACTGCAGGATCAGTCGGATCTGGCACTTCTCGAGCTCGTTGCATCAATACCGGGTGCCCCATTCGGGCAATTTTAAGAATGGCCATATATATTCTCGCCGCCTATTAAACTAAAATTAAAAAAATCAACCCTTCACATCCCGGTGGTGTTGTGCTACAAACCGGTTTCGCCCACTGTACATGTCGAATACATTTAGCATGTCGAATGCATTTAGCATAATGTTAGAAAATAAGGTAGAGGAAAACGTGCAAGTTTCTGTTCGTGATAACAACGTTGATCAGGCTCTAAAGGTCTTAAAGAAAAAAATGCAACGAGAGGGCGTGTTCCGCGAAATGAAACTGCGCCGCTCCTATGAAAAGCCGTCTGAGCGCCGCGCCCGTGAGAGAGCTGAGGCCGTACGACGTACGCGAAAGCTTGAGCGGAAGCGCCTGGAGCGTGCTGGGTTTTAAAACTATTTCAAAGATCTAAATTTTTTAATCACTAGCCTCAATAGACTGATTTTTAAAAGTCCAGGTGGTTGCTTAGCGCCCTGTCTCTCTAAACATTACACTGAAACCTGGTATTTTAATAAATATCTAAAGTTTCAGAATAGCTCGCCCAATAAGCTTGCGCTGCATAACTCCATTAAGAAAGTCGCGTGCCATTTCGAGTGGACCCGTCTTTGCTATATGTGGACGAATACGTCCCTCTTGATACCATTTGAATAAAGTTCCCACTGTTTCACGCATTAACGCTGGACGTTTATAGCGGTAGTACGACAGAACCACCCCCAGAGCAGAGCGGTTTTTAATTAAAAGTCGGTTTGAGGGTATTTGTGGAATTTCACCTCCAGCAAAACCAATGATCACGTGCCGACCGCCCCAGCCCAATGAACTAAGAATATCTGGATATAGAAATCCCATTACTGGATCAAAAGCAACATCAGCGCCTTTGCCACCTGTGAGTTCTGCAACAGTCTCCTTGATGGGTACCCGAGAATAATTGATACATGAATCGGCCCCATACTCCTGCGCAATGGCTATCCGCTTTTGCGATGAAGCTACAGCAATTACTTTAGCACCTAAAGTCTTGGCTATATCTACAGCGGCTAAACCAACCGCGCCAGAGGCTCCGGTAATTAATACGGTATCTCCTTCCTTAACCTTACCCTCCCAATATAAGCCACAATAAGCCGTGGTATAGGCCATAGATATGGCCGCAGCAGAGACGAAATCAACGCTATTTGGCAACGCCCAAACCTGGCCTTTATTAGCTTTAGCAAACTCACCCCACGCGTTACCCTGGTGTAAAGCCATAACGCGAGTGCCAATTTTTAGATCAAAAACCTCATCTCCTAATTCTAATATCTCACCAGCAATTTCCATTCCAGGAACGTATGGCATCTCATGCTTGATTTGATGCTTTCCAGCTAATTGCAAGCCATCATGGAACGCAACCCCCGCAGCTTTAACGCTAATCAAAATTTCACCTGGACCAATCACAGGTTTTGGAAAGGTTCCGACAACTAACTTATCCGGTGTCCCATAACCTTCAGTATAGACCGCACGCATAAAATTAGATGAATCGATTTTCACCATGTATATCCCTACTATTTAAGATAAGCTGTAATTTGAGAAGACTGTAAATAAGTCATTAAAAGCAATAACTACCGTTCCAGTCAGCGGACTACGCCCAAATGATTTAATATCGTCCTCTTCACCCAAATGGGAAATGATATAACATTAATCTGAGAAACGCAGAATAGGTTAACCTAAGGCTTGGACGATCTCTTCCGTCATCTTTTTAGCATCACCAAAAAGCATTAATGTGTTATCCGCGTAGAATAGTGGATTATCCACGCCCGCATAACCAGGACTTAACGATCGTTTTACAAACAAAACAGTCCCTGCCTTATCAACATCAAGAATTGGCATCCCTGCAATTGGGCTCTGCGGATCTGTTTTTGCAATTGGGTTAGTAGTATCATTTGCGCCGATAATATAAGCAACATCGGCAGTGGAAAATTCATGATTGATTTCTTCTAATTCAAAGACCTCCTCATAGGGCACATTTGCCTCTGCTAAAAGAACATTCATATGCCCTGGCATACGACCAGCTACTGGATGTATTGCATAACTGACCTCAACACCTTCTGCCTTAAGGAGATCACTCATTTCTCGTAATGCATGTTGTGCCTGCGAAACCGCCATGCCATACCCTGGTACAATAATGACCTTGGATGCATGCTTGAGCAAAAACGCCGCATCATCCGCTGCACCAGCTTTAGCGCTTTGATCACCCTTATCTGCTGTCCCTTCCCCTACAGCACCCCCTCCAAACCCTCCTAAAAGCACATTCAAAATGGAGCGATTCATACCCTTACACATTATATAGCTAAGAATAGCTCCGGACGATCCAACAAGGGCTCCTGTAACAATTAATGCTGGATTTGATAGTGTGAAGCCAATTCCGCATGCTGCCCAACCAGAATACGAGTTGAGCATAGATACCACCACTGGCATGTCTGCACCACCAATAGGAATGATTAATAGGAAGCCAATAATGAAACTGGCAAAAGCTAACGCCCAAAAAATATTATCTGACTGCGCATTAATTAATGTAATAATAAGCACAAGAATTATGACAGCAATACCAGCGTTAAGAGAATGCTGCATTTGAAAAGTGATTGGATTACCACTCATAATTCCTTGCAGTTTAGCGAACGCTATAACCGAACCAGAAAATGTTATAGCACCTATAACCAGCCCTAGAGACATTTCAATGATAGAAAGCGTATGAATATTGCCTACGGTACCAATTCCGTAGGCTTCAGGACTATAAAATGCGGCTATCGCAACAAACACCGCAGCTAATCCAACTAACGAGTGAAAAGCTGCAACTAATTGCGGCAGCGATGTCATTTCAATTTTTCGTGCTACTATAGTTCCTATGAAGCCACCGATCAAAACTCCAAGAACTATCAATTCAAAGGATCCCACCCGTGGGTCAGCCATCGTTGTAACTACCGCAATGAACATACCAGCTATTCCGAGCTTGTTACCGCGTCTTGCCGTTTCTGGTGAACTAAGACCTCGAAGCGCCAGAATGAAAAAAACGGACGCAATAAGATATGCGAAACCTGATAAATTTTCACTCATGGTTTCCTTCCTTATTTCTTTTTCTTAAACATAGCCAACATTCGTTGCGTTACTATAAAACCGCCAAAAATGTTAACAGACGCCAAAGTAACGGCACAAAATCCCATGACTGTTGAGAAATTGACTTCATAGGGGCCTGCAGCGAGTAGACCTCCCACAATGATCACAGATGAAATAGCATTTGTAACCGCCATAAGAGGTGAATGCAGAGCTGGTGTAACGCTCCATACGACATAGAATCCAACAAAGCACGCTAAAACAAAAATAGTAAATAGACTTAAAAAACCCATACTCGAAGCTGCAGTTGCGAGATCTGCCAGTTGTGTCGTTTGATTTGCCAGCTTTTCTGCCTCTTCAAGTAATTTATACGCGTGGGTAGCCACTTTTGACGCCTGGTCTTGAACGTTTGTCAAGTCCATCTCATGATCCCTTCTTTTTCGATTGCAGACGCTCGTTAACCACTTTCCCGTCCCTAGAAACCAGGGTCCCTAGTACGGTTTCATCTTCCCAGTCGAAATTCAGGCTCCCTTTATCATTATCAACCATAGGTTTAATAAAATTTAATAAATTACGACCAAAAAGCGAAGATGCGCTCTCGGCTATTCTACTTGGTAAATTGGTATGACCAACAATCTTCACTCCATTCGAACTTACCACAATCTCTCCACTTTTTGAGCCTTCAACATTACCGCCCGCATCGACGGCTAAGTCTACAATCACACTGCCTGGTTGCATCGTAGAAATCATTTCTTTCGTCATTAATACCGGTGCCGGCCGGCCCGGAATTAAAGCGGTAGTGATAACGATGTTTTGTTTTTTAACATGTTCAGCAACGATTTGTTTTTGTTTAACAAAATACTCCTGGGGCATTTCCTTTGCATACCCAGTGTCCGTTTCAGCGCCTTTCTCCATCTCTTCATCAACCGTAAGAAATTTGCCACCTAAACTTTCAACCTGCTCGCGTGTAGCTGGACGAACATCCGTAGCCGTCACCACCGCTCCCAAACGTTTTGCCGTAGCAATAGCCTGGAGGCCTGCAACTCCAACACCCATTATAAAAACCTTTGCCGGCGGGACGGTGCCAGCCGCCGTCATCATCATTGGAAGCGCGCAACCATATTCGTTAGCAGCATCTAGAACGGCTTTATAACCAGCAAGATTAGCTTGAGAGGAGAGTATATCCATACTTTGTGCGCGGCTTATCCTTGGCATCAATTCCATTCCAAAAGCTATAATCTCCGCCTTAGCCAAAGCCTGATTACCCTTTTTATTATTGAGGGAATCAAGGTTTGCTAGAAGTATTGCTCCCTTTTTCATTCCATTTATTTGCTTGGGTGTCGGCGCATTTATCTTCCACACCATATCAGCACTTTTTAAAACCGCTTCCATATTATTAGATATCTTTGCTCCCACATCTTTATAAGCACCGTCAGCAAATGAAGCGCCAAGTCCCGCACCCTCCTCAATAAAAACGTCGAACCCTAAGCCAACCAACTTTCCAACAACCTCTGGGGATGCTGAAACTCTAAATTCACCATTAACTGTTTCTTTGGGAATCGCTACCTTCATAGCTATACCTCTTAACCTACAACTACCTATCGAAAATCCGAATTACTGGTTATAAAACCTTTTATTATTTTTTTTGCGGCGTTTCCCAAGCCATATCAAACCAGGATATACAGACCCAGGCAGCCGTCAAAAATATGTACAAGTTTGCCAAATGCTGCAATACCAAAAAACCTTTCGAAGTAAACAAATTAGTCCTTCACAGTACCTTGAAAACACTCAGCACATAATAAGTTCATATACTATTTAAGATACCCGTTGAATAGTAAGTACTCTCCCTTATTGTTTAGGAAAATAGTCCTCACAAACGCCATCCCGGTAAACGTCTGTTGTAGCACAGTGTAACCCCCCTCCAAATGGGTATGCATCGCGGAAAGGTATAGGAATGACATTGAATCCTAACCTATCCAATTGGTCTAATTGATGCACCTCGGTTGCCTCAGCGCAGACAGTCTTTTGATCGATCATTAGAACATTCATGGATAACCAGACAGAAGAATAACAAAGAGGAGGAGGTTCATTATGAGCTGGTCGAGCCGCGTCGACAATTTCCCAGTCATTTTGTTTAAATAGTTTTCGTTGATTATTCGGCAACCGGCGTTCTGGGTTGTTCATAATTAAACCTGGCCGGAGAGGTGTGAAAGTTGCATCAATATGAATTGGGTACGGGTCACCAGGAAAGTTAACGGCATGTACACGATGGTTTGGAAAATGTCGGCTGAGCCAATCAATACCTTTTAAGTTGGTCGTAAATCCGTGCTGAACCACTAAATCTTTTCCAAACCGCAAACAATCTGCAGCGTCAAATAAGGGTTCCTCCTCAGTAGTAACAAAATCTTTCTGAGCGACCATCGCAAGACGTTCATCAATAGTTATATCGTCCGAAAGATATTCGGTCTTATAAGATCTCTCCGTCAAGCGTGGCTTAGGAGCCGCCTCATGCCGCATTTTTGGATCTTCCTCGTAGTACCGCTGTAACAAAGGTCGATAGCAAATATACTCGAACCAGCGCGAACGATAAGACATGGTCGCTTCCAACATCTCAGACCCAACCGTTAGTATAACATCTCGTGGCGGCTGGCAGCCAAACATTGACCCATGTGTCCAGTCAGGAGTCGCAATATGTTGGTTAAATTCAATTGGGTTGGGTCGGTCCACCCTAACGCCCCTCTCTTCTAGAGTTCTAGCTAAGTTATCGAGTTGTTCATTTGCCTTTTCTATAGTTTCTTGCGATCGTGGCCCATACATACCTCGCATATCGCTCTTCATAGGAATTTTAGGATCAGAAGCAGGCTCTGGCGGTGGAATACAGCATCCATCCGCGCGCCCAACAATGACATGTTTCAACGGGTCCCATTCGTTCCATGAATTTACTCGTACTGGTCTTTTTTCAAAACTCATATGGAATTTCTCCTTCTCCGATCGAAGGGTTTTGGCAAACAATTCAAACTCCGTAAAGTCCTTTAATCACGGAAGCGTTTTGCCACCATATCAATTTCAACAAGTGCTCCACGTGCTAGGGCAGTAACACCGATGCAAGTCCGAGCGGGTAGCTGGTCAGAGGGAAAATAAGACTTATAAACCTTATTCATAGTCTCATAGTCCCGCTCAAATTGCGTAATATAAACCCGGACTGAAAGCACATTTTTTAAACTCAGACCGAGTTCACTTAAAATTATGATCAAGTTGTCCATTACTCGCTGCGTTTGTGCTTCAACTCCGTCGGGTAATGGCTTCGAATCACTAAGCGGATCCGTTGGCATTTGGCCAGTTAACTGTATCCAATCGTCACACTCGACGGCATGACTGAACGGTGCTACATGCTTAGGTGCGGAAGAAAAATTGTGAAAAACTGGAGTTGGCATAGGAAAATCTCCCTTTCTGTAATATGTTTAAAAAGCATACCGATTATGAAAGCCATTTTACCAACAAGGTTTTACCATATCTACATTTCGATCCATCTCTCTGCAGTCGCAAGGCTTGATTATTGCCGGAATTAGTGCGCTCAGCCTCAGCATACTGACAACTGCGGCTACCTTCGTTTATAAAAGTGGGTCTGATCCATTTACCCTTGTCGCCGCTAGAGCGGCGGTTAGCTTTCTAATTGCTTGCTTATTCATTCAAACCTCCCAAAAACAGATCCGCTTCCCAATTGGTAATTTGATACTGATCCTTGCTTTCTCCACCGGACAATTGATGATCAATTTTGGGTACATGACTTCTATTATCTATATCCCTGTCAGCTTTGCGGTAATAATTTTCTACACTTTCCCAGTTTTAGTGCTATTCGTCGAAGCGTTAATAGTCTGCCGTGTCCCAAAACCGGTTGAGACAATAAGTTTTGTAACTGCATTCGTAGGGCTCTCTCTAGCACTTGCACCTTCTTTTGATTCACTAGATTGGCGAGGAGTAACATCTGCCTCAATTGCATCTGTTGGAGGTGTGATAGTTATGTCTACTGGAAGCCGTGCAGCCCAGCGCCTGGGCACCGTGAATACTTTCTTCCACATGCAACTCATAGCTTTTTTTGTCACATTAATTGTGATGCTAGGTGCTGGCGGTCCGACGTTACCTAAGGTTGAAATTGGGTGGTGGAGCCTCGGGATAGCATGCCTTTGCTACACCATTGGTATTTTAACACAGATAATTGCTGTAAAAATGGTGGATCCAGCATCCGCATCTTTAGTCTACAACTTGGAGCCATTGTTAACTTTGGCCCTAGCAGCTTGGATTTTAACAGACACGCTGACTTCTATTCAATATATAGGAAGTGCGCTAATATTAGCCGCTATCCTCGTCGCAGGACGACTTGCCACGTCGCCTCCTCCTTAACTCATTTATGCGATTTACCACTACCAGCTTGATTGCAAGTTGAAACAATGTGTTTTAAGGCAACGTAAATCTAATGGTGCTGGATAACTAATTTGCCAAAGGAATATCGAAAGTTTTCAATACCGTCCCTTGGCGCTTTGCAAGTTTAGATTCATCAAAATCATCAATTAAGTCGTGAAACATTTTATACCAATTAATCTTCGCATTAAGGTGCGTGAAAACACTGCCAAGCCCGATCGCGGCGCGATCCATAAGAACGAATTCACGTGGTGGCAATACACCTCCTACCTCGCGCAGTTCACGATGTACTTTCGCTGCAACTCCAGCGCCATATGCAACCCCACCCTGCTCCTGGATAGTCACCATTCGGTCTTCTAGTAAAGGAGCATAAAGAAACCGGGCTCACTGATTTAATATTTCTATAACACGCCGGTCAAGGTCCACGAAGCCCCAGGTTTCATAAGCATGGACTGCAAGCGCTTCATCATCGCCACGAATAGCATTATATAAATCAATAACGGCACCAACAAAGGACAATTTGAATACCCTAATACAACCGAAATCCAATAGATTAATAGCATGATCATTACGAACCTTATAGTTCCCCAGATGCGGGTCTCCGTGGATAACCCCAAACCTATATAAAGGCAGATACCATGCACGAAACATATTGGCTGCAATAGTATTTCTAATTTCAACAGCACTATTGGCAAATGACATTAAAGGCGTTCCTTCAAGCCAGTTCATAGTCAATAACTGATCAGTACTCAACTCATCCACTGGCGTAGGAACATGGATGAACTTCTCTTTTTCAAAAATCTTACTATAAAGTTTCATGTTTGCAATTTCGCGATTGTAGTCTAATTCCTCACGCAAGCGTTCTGATAACTCCGCGTGTATATTAGTGGGATCAAGCGCATGATCGTACCGATGATAAATACCAAATATAATTTTTAATTGCTGTAAATCAGCTTCCACCGCAGATGCCATATTTGGATATTGCAATTTACACGCTAATTCAGAACCGTCGAAAGAGCGTGCTCGATGTACTTGGCCTAATGAAGCTGCAGCTATGGCTTGGTAATCAAATTCATCGAAACATGATTCCCAATCAGGACCCAATTCTGCCGCCATTCGTCTCTTTACAAAGGGCCGCCCCATGGAAGGGGCATTAGTTTGCAAATTACCAAGCTCTTTAATGTATTCCTCAGGTAATACGTCAGGCACGGTTGACAAAATTTGCGCAACCTTCATTAAAGGCCCCTTCAGATTTCCCAACGCTGCCTGGAGTTCAGCGGCGTGGGCAGCTTTATTGATGTTAAGTCCAAT
>PBLS01000094.1 GCA_002721825.1 Magnetovibrio sp. | reverse complement strand
TGATTAACTGACGAACGTTGCGTTGCTCTTGCGTGATAAATTCATCTATCCGCTGATCAAAAGCCTTGCGCAGCGCTTCTTCACCAATAGAAATTGTCTTTGCTAATTCATGCGCATTCAGATGCACATAGGATAGGGTACGAAACTCTGGTGCCATATAGCTTGATTTATTGGCATCATAGTACGTCCGTAATTGAGTTTCACTTGGGGTAGGGATATCGCCGAATTCTGTATCCGCAATAAAGATGGTATCCGTATTCCGCTTTTCTTCCCGAGCTCGATATATAAATTCAATCCAATCCTTAGGCGGTACAACACCGGCGGACATACTACCGACGAGTTGTTGGTTCGCTATTTCCGCCCGAACTTTTTGTACATATGTCTTTTCCGACAATCCATTAGCATTTAGCAATTGATTGAAACGATCCCTATCAAAATTACCTGCCAGACCTTTGAACATCGGCTGGGCTTTAATTTTCGCCCTGACCAATTGATCACTAACGGCTATTCCTAAATTATTTGCTGTAACAATGGTTGCCATATCATCAAGCTTACGGTTTAAAACCATATCCACTAGGCCTAACTTTCGCGCTTGCTGGATATCTAGTTTCCCACCAAATAATGGCCGCATGCGGATGATTTCCTGATTAACTTCACGATAAAATTGGTTCGGCTCCAACCGCATTTCGTTAACTTCCGCAACGGCGCCGCCACCCCCAAACTGGTAGCCCAGCATATCTTGTATACCCCAGGCTCCGAAACCTAGAATAAGAAGAAAGGCAAATGCCTTGATTACAATCGAGCCAATTCGCTTGCGCATCAGTAAAAGCATGCCCGCGTTCCTCAGTCTAAAGATCAATAGCCAAATCGGCGCGCATCATAAGAGGGGTGACCCGCAGCAGCAATGGTGTTTTGCAATCACATACATTCTTTCTCCTTCGGTAATGTCATGATTAATGCGAGTTATTACGATATTTATAAATTATATAACAGTCAGAATGAGAACATTTTAATATCATTAACCTTTGGATCACAAATTTTTGTTCAGTATCCTAATTATTAACCTATTATCATTACTATAAAAATAGAGGGCTTGATGATAGAACAAACGCAATTACAAATTTATCAAACGGGACCCAATGGGTCTTAAGATCAATGGGAATGCAGTCGCTGCAGGATACCAAGCCGAGACTATCAGTATGGGCGACGTGACACAGCCAATAAATGAAGCAGATCTGCTCACCAGAGAAGTAAATGGACGAGCAATTCCCGCACAAAAGCAGAAGAACGTGCACGAAGCGGTACCGATAGAGCCCGAGATTTTATCCATGAAACCTTAACGTTTGTGGAACTATCCATGATAGAAAATCCTTCCAATCTACCTTAGCGTTTGCTTGTTATCACATAAACAAGGAATACAACTGTGAATGAGTACACTGCATGATTAGAAAAATGCTACACAGGCGTTATCCATGATGTAATGCGCGCTATGAGCCTAAAAAATTTTACGGCTCCGAAAGAAATTAGGCCAATTTTTCCCGACCGCATTCTCACGGGTCCTGTATTTACTATCAACGGTAAAGTCGACAAAGCTGCCAGCGAACATGACACCCTTTTAGCCTGGACAGGGTTGCTATCCAAAGCAAAAGCAGGACACGTTTGGGTTTGCCAACCTAATGATGATTCTGTCGCGCACATGGGCGAGCTGTCTGCTGAGACTCTACAATTAAAAGGGGTAAGAGGCGCTATTGCTGACGGAGCAATTCGCGACGTCAATTTCCTTTTAAATATGGGCTTTCAGGCATGGAGCCGCGGATTCACGCCACGGGATATAGTCTCCCACTGGTTACCAGCAAGCTGGGATGAGACCATTACGATTGGGGATGTTAGTATTGACGCAGGCGATTATTGTATTGGCGATCGTGATGGTCTCATCTTTATCCCGGCGAACTATATAAAAGAAATACTTACAAAAGCAGAAGAAACTATGAATACAGAAAATTTAATCCGTAATGCGATCTTGGATGGGACAGACCCCCAAGTTGCATACTTACGTTACGGTAAATTCTAGTTGAATCTAACTGTAGTTTTAAATATCTCAACAAGAGTAATAACATTTTTATACCAAAACTAATAAAACTTCTTTTCATGGGCGTTTGTTCTGTGTTTATAAGTAATTTATGGCTTTGTGGCATAGGTACGGTTGGGTCGCTTATTTAGCTGTATTTATCGGTGTTCTAGGACATGCTTCAGCAGAATTCTTTGCTGTTCTGTCAGAAATTGGCGGCCCTGAGTTATCAGTTTGGCGCTTTATTCTTGGCGGTGGGGGGCTTATAGCACTAGCTCTAGCCTTTCCAGACAGTCGAGACTTAATAACGCCTTTACGCACGCACAGTAAACAAATTGTAATGCTTTCTCTGTTCGGTATTAGTGGGGGGTATTTAGCCTTTCACTGGTCCTTAGATTTTGCATCAGTTCCACAAGTTGCGACTATAGTTACAGCAGCCCCTTTATTCGTGGGCATCACCAATTTCCTAGTTAACCAACAGCCTTTTGGTGTAGCTAAAATAGTTAGTGGAATATGTGCACTCAGTGGAATAGTCTTACTCGTTACCGATGGTTATCTGGCTACATTAGCTGGCTCGTTTGATAGTTTGATCGGAGTTTTAATGGCATTGGCTAGTTCAATCTTTCTCTCAATTTACATGGTACTAATAAGGCCGGTTATCGCTATTTACGGAGCACTCCGAATAACAGCAATAAGTCTTTTTATTGGAGCGGTAGGACTTTGGTTCGTAGTTGGTCTAGTATTTGATATTTGGGTTCAGCCAGAAAGTATTGGAAGCATGCCTCCAATCGCAATCATATCTCTATTAACACTTGCCATATGGAACACCACCATCACCCAATTTCTATGGCTCGGGGGATTAGCGGCAGTGCCAGATATTACTCGTGGCAGTTATCTATTTTTTTTGAAACCAGTAATAGCAGCGCTATTAGCAGTGATGATCCTAGGTCAGGATTTAACCATTGTTCAGTCTATCGCAATCCTATTCGTCACAGCATCTGTTGCTGCTGAATTTTTGGTTGATCGCTTCAAGTCTAAAATAAGAAACTGATAAAATTGTACAAATTTCAGGAAACATTCAAAAAAAATTTCGCCACGACTCCATTAAATCTTCACGAAATTTAGGCGCTGCCAATTCGATCAATGCTTCAGCACGGGCGTGAATTGACAAATGGCGAATTCGCCTTGCACCGTATTCGGTAACTACATAGTCAATATCGGTCCGCAAAGCCGTAACTGCATTATCGGCCGACAAGGTTGGTACTATTCTAGAAACTTTACTATTAGCTGCTGTAGCATAAAGCGCTAGTATCGACCGTCCGCCCTTGGAGAGCGACGCAGCCCGCATTAGATCAACCGAACCCCCAGTTCCACTAATCTGCCTACCATCCAACATATCTGCGTTGACTTGACCAAACAAATCAATCTGCAGAGCTGAATTAATAGAAACAAAATTATCAATTTGTCTCACGATGCCACTATCATGAGTGTAATTTACTGGGCGAAATAACAGGTCTCTTCGCTCCTCTGCCCATTCTATAAGTTCTTGAGAACCCAGTGTAGCACCAACAACCGCAAATCCACCAACAACCGCAAATCCCTTGTCGATGTTTTTTACGGAACCGTTAGCGTTACCACTATCCATCAATGCCATAACGCCATCCGAAAGCATACCGGAATGGAAACCAAGATCGTTTTTGTCAAATAGAACGGCCAACGTTGCATCGGGAATAGCACCGATACCAACTTGCACACAATCACCATCATTTATGAGACCTGATACATGGTTAGCAATGATCACCGCCGTTTCGTTTAACTGGATAAAGGGAGAAGTTGGTAGAGGATGACTACTTCTGGTAGCTATATCAAGTCGATCAAGGTGCAATATAAGGATGCCCTTGGGCGCCGGTTGCCTATTATTGATTTCACCTACTATAAATTTTGCCCTATTTATAACGGCGGGGAGAAAATCGACTGAAATACCTAGTGATATTGAACCATCTTCAAACGGCTCGGGGAACTGTGCTATAGCCATGTCGATATCAATACCGTTTTCTAAATATGAATATATAGAGCGATACTGAATAGGTATGTAGTCAATACGTCCACGATGGATATCTTCACGAGTCTCGGGCGTTGCAAAAAAAGAGGTGACCCTGGTATTGGGATTCAAGTTGGCAAAATTTGTGGTATTAATACCCGGAAAGAACATTGATATGAAGTGAACATTTGCGCAGCAATCGGGATGTTCTTCTAGGGCTCTTAAAATTTCTTTTGGTTCAGCATTTCCGCCTGCAATAAAGACGGTCATATCGGGTTTCAAATAAGAATTGATTTGACTAGCTTTTATCCATTCAGTCATGTTTCTTTCCAATATGATCAGCTCGGAGAGAGGTATCTAGGAAAGGTTATAGCCACATCAAGGCTTTAACCCAAAAACTAAGTACGAGGAATTGTATTTGTTGACTCATCCCGTGTCGTGTCAGAAAACACCTTATCTATTCACCCTATAATGCTGGAGAAACAAATGGCTATAACACGCCTACCATTAATCGCCGGGAACTGGAAGATGAATGGTGTAAAGAAACACGCTAATAAGCTCGCTGGCTCACTTGCTAAACGCTTCAGAAACCAAAAAAAACAAAAATTTGAAATGCTAATTTGTCCGCCAGCTCCCTTAATCGGTCCAGTGGTTGAGGCCGTGAGAGGAACAGGAATTGCCGTGGGCAGTCAAGATTGCCACTTCGAAAACGCTGGAGCATACACTGGTGAGATGAGTGCTGAGCTCCTTAAATCAATGGAGTGTAAATATGTCATCCTTGGTCATTCTGAGCGCCGAACTCTAAATAAGGAGACGGATGCAGTTATCCTAAATAAGGCAACAACAGCCCACAAAGTAGGGCTACGAACTATTATCTGTATCGGTGAAACTTTAAAACAACGCGAAGCTGGTCGTACTAAATCTGTTAATCGAAAACAACTAATCAACTCCTTACCCCACCAAGCGACCGCTAAAAACACTGTAATAGCCTACGAACCCGTATGGGCAATCGGTACGGGTAAAGTAGCCAGCCCGGATCAAGCACAAGACATGCACCAGATGATCCGAGCAGAACTATATAAATTGGTTGGACCAGCTGAAGCTGATGAAATGCGCATCGTTTATGGAGGTTCGATGAATCCGATAAACGCGCGGGAGCTTCTAGCCTTACCAGATGTAGATGGGGGTTTGATCGGTGGCGCTAGTTTGATAGTCAAAGATTTTTGGAGCATAGGGCAGGCGGTTTAAATATACTATCAACTTAGTTTTTAATGCGCCTCAAAAAACAGGATCAAATAGCTCTATAATTTTTACGATAGGTAATTATACCTTATCTGAACCTAACGTTTTTTAAATTGTTCGTCACCAAACATTATACGGCGAGTTTTCTCATCCATACCCTTCGTCAAATCACGTCGACGTTCAGCTAGGATTTGCATTGCCTTCGTTACTGCTGGGCGACTGCTAATGACATCCAACCAGCGCGTCAAATTAGGGAATTCACTTAAATCATGCCCACGCCGTTGCGGATTTAATGACCAAGGATAAGTTGCAATATCAGCGATTGTATATTCGTCGCCGGCTAGATAAGTGGTCTCACCCAGTCGCTTCTCGAGTATACGGTATAACCGTCCCGCCTCATTTGTATACCGTTCGATAGCATAATTGACATTTTCCGCCGCATAAGATCGAAAATGGTGTGCCTGACCAAACATAGGTCCAACATTACCCATTTGGAACATGAGCCATTGAAGCGTTGTATATCGGCCCTCTTCCTCAATTGGTAAGAATTTAGCTGCTTTTTCGGCAAGATAGATTAGGATGGCACCTGATTCGAATACCGAATAAGGGCCCGCTCCAGGACCATCATGGTCAATGATAGCAGGGATGCGGTTATTCGGGCTTATGTCTAAAAAGGCTGGCTCAAATTGTTCTCCTTTTTGGATATCAACAGGGTGGATTTCATAGTCAAATCTGCATTCTTCCAACATTATATGGATTTTGTGTCCATTTGGCGTAGGCCATGTATAAACATCGATCATTCAATTTTCCTTTTTAAAATTTGGCGCTATTTAAATAGGGTCGATTGCAAATCAATTAAAAAATTAATCAAAGAAACATTTTATAAAAACATAATTCTACGATCTAACCAATAAACCCCAGCTTAACTTCGACCAAAGTTTTACGGCAACGAGTTTTTATAGTCGCTAAAATTATCTAAACAAAATCAAATAATAGAGCACAAGGTAAAAACAGTATAGTTAACCTTAAAGAACGAGTTTAGTGCATTGTTTTATATGTTTTTATGAGGGGGCGTATCATCTAACTTTTTTTGATTAACCTGGCCTCGCGTGCGACCCTTTTCATATTCAAGTCTACGCTGCTCAGCTTTTTCTTGACCAGATAGCATGAAGCTTTCAGCTACCTTTTTATCGGCTCTACGCTTAGCTTTTCGATAGGTACTAAGATTGACGATTTCCGCCGTCATAACTGCTCCCCCCTCCAAGATTACACAAAGTACTCTAGGTTAGATAAAGTGAAAACCCGTATTTACCCTCAATAGCCAGATTTCTATAAAAAAAGCAGTTGCCGTTTCAGATCAAAAATTACATCGCGAAACATATCATTGGTTAGCCGACCCGTGTTGGTGTTATAACGTGAACAATGATAACTATCGACGAGTAGCAGACCGTTCGGAAGGCTATGTTTCGCGCCATGAGAAAATTTAAAAGAATTTTTTCTCTCACCCACTGCCATTATTAGCTCTCCATGGGCCAACCCACCTAAAGCCAAAATAACCCGTAAGCTGGACATCGCATTAATCTCATCTACTAAAAAAGGGCGACATGCGTGCGTTTCTAGGGCAATTGGTTTATTTTGTGGAGGGACGCACCGAACCGCATTAGTTATACGACAGTTAACCAATTCAAGGTTATCATCAGTACTCTTCCCATATTTCCCTCTAGCAAAACCGGCATCTAGCAGTGTCGAGAATAAAAGGTCGCCAGCAAAATCCCCGGTAAATGGGCGACCTGTTCTATTTGCTCCCCGTAACCCAGGGGCCAAACCTATTATTAATAGGCTAGCATCAAGCCTTCCAAAAGACGGAACAGGTGCATTATGCCACCCCGGATGCTTTGTACGATTCTCTATCAGAAACCGGACTAATCGGGGACATCTGTCACAGTCGTGATTTGGACCTTGAAAACACATAGATAATACATCTAACCCAAAAAATTAAGCAGCCTCGAGCCCGTACCCTAAGAATCTAAATAATTGTTATTCAAATAGCCATTATCAATACCTGGTTGAGAACCATCGCCTTCATTAGGTGCCCGCGAAATTAAAACCTTAATATCATCAAGCTCAATGAAACTGTCCGCTTGCCGACGAAGTTCATCGGCAATCATTGGTGGCTGAGATCGAACAGTTGAAACCACAGTGACGCGTAGACCCTTACGTTGCACTACATCAACTAAACGTCGAAAATCACCGTCACCTGAAAATAGTACCGCATGATCTATATTTTCAGCCATTTCCATTACATCCACCGCCAACTCGATGTCCATATTACCTTTAATTTTTCGCCGGCCAGCGCCATCTGTGAATTCTTTAGTAGGTTTTGTGACCATGGTGTAACCATTGTAGTCAAGCCAGTCTACTAACGGCCGTATTGGGGAATAATCTTGGTCATCAATTAAAGCAGTATAATAGAATGCCCTAATTAACCTTCCCTTAGAGGCAAAAACATCAAGTAATTTTTTATAGTCTATATCGAACTCAAGAGAACGAGCAGCGGCAAAAAGATTCGAGCCATCAATAAACAGAGCAATGCGCTCCTGAGGATAAAAAGTCATTTCAAATGCCATTAAATAACACCTTTCAATGTAATAAGGTCACTAAATACGCCTTAAAAATAAAGTTTATATTTTATCTCTATTGACTACTTAACCAGATAAGTGGATAGAAACCACATAGCAAGAGCACAACATAATCTGAGTTGACGGCGTGATACGAATTGAAGGACCAATTCTCCTAGGCATAGGGTCAAATTTACCTGGTCCATTTGGTTGCCCGCGCGGTGCATGCGGGGCGGCACTTGAAGCTCTTCGTAAATCAGGGTTACAGATTATCGAACGGTCGCCATGGTATGAGAGTGCTCCAGTTCCAATTTCTAATCAACCTTACTTTGTCAACGGTGTAGTAAGTATCAAAACTAACCTAGGTCCTAAAGACTTGCTAAACCAGGTATTAGAAATCGAAGCTAAAATGGGCCGCAAACGGACGAAACCGAACGCAGCGCGAGTAATTGACTTGGATGTTTTAGCTCAAGGAAATTTGATTTGCAGAGGTTATGGCGGGGCCCCAGTTTTGCCCCATCCCAGATTGCACGAAAGGGCGTTTGTTATATTTCCTTTGGCTGATATATTTCCCGACTGGGAACACCCAATTATCCAGTCTAGTGCCCAAGATATCAAAACAACCCTATTGGGGCGTCAAAAAATACACCAAATGACTGATGCATATGGGCTTTTTGGAACCGAATGGCGAACAGAAAGAAATTAATGATCCTTGCCTCTATTTAAATCCCACACTATAAAGCATGCTAGATTTTATTTAGGAGAACTTGATGGCCCGCGTTACGGTTGAAGATTGCGTTGATAAAATTCCGAATAGATTTGACTTGGTTATGATAGCGTCACAACGCGCACGTAACCTCTCCGCGGGAGAGGATCTGACCGTCGACCGAGATAACGATAAAAACCCGGTAGTTGCGCTCCGTGAAATAGCAGAAAAAACAGTTAACCTTGATGACATTGAGGAAGACCTCATAAAAAATCTACAAAACTTCGTTGCCATAGATGAACCTGAAGAAGATGAAATGGATCTTTCCGCTATCCAGCAGGATATGTATGATAATAAATTTGGTAATTCTGCAAATTCATATAGAGCGAAAGACCGAATTGAATTAGGTTCTCCTGAAGATACTACTGATAGTGCTAGTGCTATTTTAAATATCGGTGATCCTGAAACTAGAGAGAGCTAAGGTTTCCGCAACACTTTGCGCCTGTTTTGCAAAGACGATATTCTAACAGGCGTCTAAGCCAAAGTTATTAGCTAAAAACTTTAGGGCCACCTTGGCTATATATAGGCTCTGGAGTGCGTTATGATACGTCAATTTGAACTCGTCGAACGCATAAAAGCTTACGACCCGGCCGCAGATGAAGAACTTATTAATAGAGCGTATGTTTTTGCTATGAAAGCGCATGGAGCACAGGTTCGTGCTTCTGGCGATCCGTACTTTTCACACCCGCTTGAGGTCGCAGGTATCCTAACAGATTTTAAACTGGATACTGACACTATCGTTACGGCACTACTTCACGATACAATTGAGGATACAGATACTACGTTAAATGACATAGAGCCCCTTTTCGGGAATTCAGTAGCCAAATTAGTTGATGGGGTCACTAAATTAACACGTATCGAGTTCCAATCTGATCATGCCAAGCAAGCAGAAAATTTTCGCAAGTTTGTACTTGCTATGTCTGAAGATATCCGGGTGCTTCTAATTAAACTCTCCGATCGTTTACATAACATGAGGACCCTTCATTACATAAAAAACCGGGGAAAACGTCAGCGAATTGCTCGCGAGACAATGGATATTTATGCACCTCTAGCTGAACGCATCGGTATCCAGGAAATGAAGCAAGAACTCGAAGACCTGTCCTTTACAGAACTCAATTGGGATGCACGCCAATCCATTCTCAACCGCCTCAAATTTTTACGTTCTAAAGGCGAAGATCTTATTGGTAGGATTATTAAGGAGCTCGAAACAGTTTTAAAGCAACAACACATTGAAGCTGATATTACTGGACGCGAAAAAACGCCCTATTCAATATGGCGAAAGATGCAGAAAAATGAAGTGGGTTTTGAACAACTATCTGACATTATGGCATTCAGAGTAATCGTAAATAGCGTGGAAGACTGCTATAAGACCCTTGGAGTAGCCCATAACGCCTACCCAGTTGTTCCCGGTCGCTTTAAAGATTATATTTCGACGCCTAAACCGAACGGGTATTGCTCGCTTCACACCGGTGTATTTGGCCCGGAACGACACCGAATTGAACTACAAATCCGAACACAACACATGCATCAAGTTGCCGAATATGGTGTTGCGGCTCATTGGAACTATAAAGAAGGACAACCCGACAAAGATGGACCACGCTACCGCTGGCTCCGTGAATTATTAGAAATTCTTGAACACGCCGCTGGACCGGAAGAGTTCCTCGAACACACCAAACTTGAAATGTTCTCTGACCAAGTCTTTAGTTTTACACCTCGAGGTGATTTAATAAATCTACCTCAGCGTGCAACTCCTATAGACTTCGCCTATGCGGTCCATTCGGAAGTGGGAGATAGATGCGCGGGTGCCAAAATTAATGGCAGGGTCATGCCTCTTCATACCCAACTTGTGAATGGAGATCAGGTAGAAATCATCACGTCAAAAGATCAGACACCTTCGCCGACATGGGAGCATTATGCAATCACAGGTAAAGCACGCGCTCGTATTAGAAGATTCATCCGTCTAAAGGAAAAAGAAGAATACAAGAAGCTTGGGAAATCTATTTTAGAACGCACCTTTACTGATGCTAATCAAGTACTTAATGACAAAGATCTTTTAGATGTGTTAAGGACTTTCCAACAAAACTCGGTTGAGGACCTATATACACAGGTAGGTAATGGCAGCCTCACGGGTCACGAAATTCTAGCAGCAATTTACCCCACTGATAAAAAATTTCGCAGAAAAACTCTTGTAGAAAACGTCATTTCTTTCGCTCAAGCTAGACGAAGGAAGCCAAAAAAAGACGGAATTACCAGTGCGGTATCAATTAAAGGATTGATACCCGGGATGGCTTTGCACATGTCAGGTTGCTGTCACCCACTACCTGGAGACCGTATTATAGGTATCGTGACCATCGGCAGGGGTATCAATGTTCATACTATCGATTGTGACATGCTCGAAAGTTTCTCCGATATGCCAGAACGCTGGCTCGATCTTTCTTGGGAATTAGGAGAGGGATTACCAACCCTGCATGTTGGACGAATAACTGTTAGTGTTCCGAATGTACCTGGTAGCTTGGGCGATCTCTCCACCGTGATAGCAAAAAACGGAGGGAATATATCTAATTTAAAAATCGTCAGCCGGTCTGAAGATTTCTTCGATATGATAATTGATATTGAAGTCAAAGACGTCAAGCATTTAACCGACGTTATCGCCGCACTTCGTGCTTCACCGGCAATAAATACTGTCGAACGGGCTCAAGGTTAAAAACACTGCAAATAAAGATTAAAACTCACTATAAATATAGATATTTTGGCTATTAAAATGACCTTAGATTCACCCTTTTGAAGTATCAAATCGTAACTCAATCCCCTAGCTTTTTATTAGGAATTTGACTAAATAGAAAGCAATGCAATCAAGCGCATAGGAGCCAATAGAATGTCTAATCCGTCACCTCATAGCACCGAGTCATTGAGGCTGGGAGTAAATGTTGATCACGTAGCTACAATTCGTAATGCACGTGGTGGTTCGTTTCCAGACCCAGTTCGGGCTGCTCAGTTAGCTGAAGCCGCCGGCGCCGATGGCATTACCGCACACTTACGCGAAGACCGGCGACATATTTCAGATAACGATATTGAGAGACTCGCTAATGAATTGACAGCACCCCTCAATTTTGAAATGGCTGCCACTCCCGAAATGCTTAAAATCGCTCTAAAATTAAAGCCCCACGCGGCTTGTATCGTTCCAGAAAAACGCGAGGAGTTAACGACGGAGGGGGGGCTTGATGTCGTCAACAAGTTCAATCAACTTAAGCCTTACGTTAATTCTTTAAACGAAGCAGGAATCCGTGTTTCTTTATTCGTCGATCCCGAACCTACACAGCTCGATTCTGCCATATCTATTGGAGTACCCATCATTGAGCTGCACACCGGATCATACTGTGAAAAGACAGGTTTAGCTCGCGGACATGAATTACAACGCATTAAAGAATCAGCCCAGCATGCTAACGAAATCGGTTTAGAGTGCCATGCCGGCCATGGCCTCGATTTTAAGACTATGCCTTCTATAGCGGCTATACCAAATATAGTAGAATTGAATATAGGACATTTTCTAATTGGCGAGGCAATTTTTGGCGGCTTAGATAGTGCAGTCAAGCGTATGCGCGCACTTATGGACGATGCTAGAGCAAAAAATAATGGTTGTACGAGAGCATGATCCTCGGAATAGGAACAGATGTATGTGATATTCGGAGAATCGAAAAAACGCTGGCCCGTTTTGGTATCCGGTTTATAGATCGCATTTTCACAAACACCGAACAATCAAAAGCTAATCAACGGAAAAAACCTGCGTACTCTTATGCTCAAAGCTTTGCAGCAAAGGAGGCCTTTGCTAAGGCACTCGGAACTGGCTTCAGGCAGGGAGTTTTCTGGCGGGACATAGCGGTACATAACCACTCCTCCGGGCAACCCTATTTGAAAATTACAGGTGGCGCTATGGCAAAGCTCAAGGAGCGAATACCAGTCGGTATGCAATCTGCCATTCATATTACCCAAACTGACGAGTATCCCATAGCTAATGCAGTAGTAATTATAGAGGCCCTGCCAATACTGCTTGAGGCCAGACATCCTTGACAGCATCGCGGTCTACTGGCCATATCGACACGCGCTGAACTTACCGGATTAGAAATATGTCAGAAACAAAACCACCGACTAAACATTCGGATACCACTACAAAAAAAAATGCTAAAGAGGGCGGCATATGGGAAACGGTCAAAACCGCAATTGTCGCAGTCAGTATTGCTCTAATTATTCGCACTTTTGTATACGAACCATTTAATATTCCATCTGGTTCGATGATCCCAACACTCCTTATTGGCGATTACCTATTTGTTTCAAAGATGTCATATGGCTATGGCCGTCATTCGCTTCCGTTTAGCCTACCGCTTATTCCCGGTCGCATTTTATTCACCGAACCAGAGCGCGGGGACGTGGCTGTTTTTAAGTTACCTACCGATAATACTACTGATTACATTAAACGAATTATAGGCCTCCCCGGAGATAAAATTCAGGTTAAAAAGGGTATCCTACATATTAATGGTAATGCGGTGAAGCGAAAACGTGTTGGAGAATATGTCCATTATAGCCCATGGTCTGGCCGCTACAACCGTATTCCACGCTATATTGAAACCCTGCCAAATGGTCGGCAGCACTTTATACTGGAAGCTACGGATCAGGGCCTTATGGATAATACGCGTGTATATCATGTACCTGACGGCCACTACTTTGGCATGGGAGATAACCGAGATCATTCAAAAGATAGTCGTTTTCTTGGTGATGTTGGATTCATTCCGCATGAAAATCTAGTTGGAAGAGCAGAAATTAAATTTTTTTCTGTTGATGGTTCTGCTTGGAAGTTCTGGTCGTGGGGTTCAACGCTTCGTACTGAACGTTTCTTCGAGAAAATCGAATGATCGAGCTTGAAAAGCACTTAGGTCACGTATTTAAAAACACTAATCAGCTCCACCAAGCCTTAACTCATATTTCTACAACGAAAACAAATGCGGATTCTAACGAGAGGCTGGAGTTTTTAGGTGACCGAGTTCTCGGCCTAATTGTTGCCAATATGCTATTTGAAAGTTTTAAAGAGGAAGACGAGGGCGATCTTGCCTATCGTTTCGCTGCTCTTGTAAAACGTGAAACGTTAGCCCACGTAGCACGAGAAATTAAACTTGGTGACTTTATTAAGCTTTCAGTAGGTGAACGCGAAACCGGCGGTGCTGAAAAAGACAGTGTGCTTGCAAACACTTGTGAAGCTCTAATAGCTGCTCTTTATCTCGACGGGGGATTCGCCGCCGCCAATAATTTTATCCGATACTACTGGGGGCCGCTCCTTGAAAAAGATCCTAAACCACCGAAAGACCCAAAAACTAGCTTACAAGAATGGGCACAAGCAGCCGGTAGATCTTTGCCTGAATATACAGTCACCAATCGCAGGGGACCAGACCATGCACCATTATTCACTGTTGAAGTAAAAGTCTCAGGAGAAATACCGACCCGTGGGGAAGGTAGCAACAAACAAACTGCTGAACAGGCTGCAGCAAAAATTTTGCTAGCCCAACTGGTAGACGTGAAAAAATAACATGGAAAATAGTGATATTACACGTGCCGGCTTCATAGCTGTTGTCGGCGCACCAAATGTAGGAAAGTCAACATTCATTAATCGTGCTGTCGGCACCAAAGTTTCTATTGTTTCTCCAAAGGTTCAGACTACACGTACGAGAATACTCGGTATTTCCAGTATAGCTGAATCACAAATAATACTTATTGATACTCCAGGAATTTTTCTACCACGGCGACGACTTGACCGCGCGATGGTTTCAGCAGCGTGGACAGGAGCTGCGAACGCTGACTTAATTTTGCTTCTGGTCGATGCCGCCCGTGGCATTGATAAAAATACCGGAGCCATTCTTAAAAAACTAGTACCTACAAAAAGGCGAATATTTGCGGCCATTAACAAAATTGATTTGATAAAAAAGGAATCACTCCTGGGGCTCACTTCGGAACTCAATGCTTTTGATATTATTGATGAAATCTTCATGATTAGTGCTAAAACCGGAGATGGTGTCAGAGACCTACTCGAATCCTTGGCGAATGTTTTGCCAACAGGCCCCTGGTTATTTCCGAATCATCAAGTTTCGGATATGCCAGAGCGCTTATTAGCAGCGGAGATCACTCGCGAAAAACTCTATATTCATTTACGACAAGAGCTACCGTATGTAACCACTGTAGAGACTGAATCTTGGGATGAGAATCCAAGCGGAACAGTAAAAATAAACCAAATCATCTACGTACAACGGACAACCCAAAGAACGATTGTAATTGGAAAAAACGGTCAACAAATAAAGGCGATAGGTGCGGCTGCTCGGAAAGAGTTGGTATCCATCCTAGGTTGCGATGTTCAGCTCTTTCTGTTCGTAAAAGTCCGTGAAAAATGGGTGGATGATCCCGAACGCTATAGAGACTGGAACCTTGACTTCAATGCCTAAGATATACCCTACATTAAGAACACTTTGTTCTCACGTATTTATTAGATATTAGCAGAAATCTTAAAATTATTGCTGTTTCGGAGCCGCGCGATACTCAAATGTTTCTAGCATCTTCCACATTACGATGGGCACGTTTTTAATCGCCGAAGCCGGTATTTGATATATAGAACATGCTTTCATTGTTCGGTATTTTCTATCGCTGCTACGGCCGAATAGCACTTGTTCTTCGCCAAAAAAACTGCGGGTTTTAACATTTACGTTATCCATGCCTTTTCTACATAGCTCAACCTGACCCGAAACAACAAGGTAAACAGAATCATCCACCACATCACTCAAATCTGTATCTTTGTCAAATTCGTGTACTACCATAGCATCAGCAATATCATTTAAAACTGGCGGTGAAACCGACTCGCCAAATAGCCATGAACGTTCCAGTATTTCACGTCGCTTCGCACGTTGATCGATAAGATCGCTTAGGTTGTTCTTGTTTATAACGTCTTTATAAGCAGGAGCTGTTATTCTTAGTGCACGAACAAAATTTACCGTACGATACGCTGATGGTGATGGTAAGCTATGGATTCCAGTATATTCTCCAATTAAACCTCCTGCAGAAATAACGTTATATACATCATCCTCTGAGCGAATTTTCTCTACTGTACCTGTAACCACAAGATATATCTCTTTTGGCACCTGCCCCTTATGCAGAATGATTTCACCAGGCATAAATTCCACTATCGGGTTATTAAGAAGCGTTCTAAGATAATGGCGCTCCATTTCTCGAAAATAAGTGCGCAAAAACTCAAACGCAAAACGCCTAAGATTATCCGACGTATCAGTAATTAACGTATCTACAACACCAAACGGTGCACTTGAACCAATCTCTTTTTGTCTATTAGTTAATGGTTGAGCACGATGTGCTAAAACAATTTTTGAGGATTTATCGTCTTTGAAATCTTCTGTTTCCCCATGAATCATTCCGCCACCTATATCGATTTTTTTAAGGTCAACAGGCGTAAGATAGTTTTTACAAGTGCGATCGAATTCGACTTGTGACATCCCTGGTTCATTGTCATCAGTTATCATATTACGCATCGTTTGAAAGGAAGCTATATCGGCGAGATGCGCATAAGTGCGATATCGGCTCTCCCAAAAAGTACGGAAAATAAATGCACTTGTCTCAACTGGATGAGGGGACCAAAAAGGAAGAACTTCAAGCCCGGCTATGTCATTCCATTTGTCAAATTCCAGATCCTGGCTATCAAAATAATTTGGTAATTGCCGCTCATCTATAGACAGTAACGCAGACAGTTTCTTAAATACCGACATTCGTACGAGTGGTGTAGCGTAATATCTAATCCTTCTATCTGCACGCAAAAGGCTCGTAATCCCCGCAAAGTGGTCATCATGACAGTGCGTATGGAACATTCCATCTATTTCATTAACTCCAATTCCGAGCGCGGTGAGGCTGTAGGAGATATTAGGTCCCGCATCAACTAAATAAATTTTACCCTGATAAATTACAATGCTGCTCATACACGGTCTGTTAACGTCCCAACCATCACCCTGGCCAGAATGGATAATTGAGAAATAGTCTCTAGAGATTTTTTGGAATCCTAATGGATACGCGGAACGGTCATT
>PBLS01000093.1 GCA_002721825.1 Magnetovibrio sp. | reverse complement strand
TATATGAGCTTACTGGTAAGCCAGCGGATATTTATGGCATTCAAAAGCGGGGTCGCATAGCTCCAGGCTATTTTGCGGATATGGTGCTTTTCTCCCCTGAAAGCGTGGATCGGGGTATTAAGAGACGTTGCTCTGATTTGCCGGCAGGTGCTACCCGGCTAGTTACCGATGCAGTCGGAGTTTCTGGTGTTTGGGTCAATGGTCGTCGTGTAGTAAATGCAAAGGGTGAAGTGGATATTAACGCTCGGACAGGTAAAGTGCTGCGCAAATTTAATGGCTAGAGGAGGTCATAATAATGATTGAGACTATTGCAGTTGTTGGGACCGGCGATATGGGGCATGCTGTTGGTAGGTCATTAATCGAAAATGGATATCGTGTTGTTACTACCCTTACTGATCGAAGTCAGCACTCCAGAGATCTCGCGGCAAAGGTTGGTATTGAGGACTTAAAATCACTGGAAGCTGTAGCTTCTGAAGCAGACCTTTTGCTTTCTATTGTGCCTCCTGCAGTTGCGACTAGCGTAGCGACGGATATGGTAGCTGCGATGGCTAGTGTTGGCCGGACGTTAATCTATGTTGACTGTAATGCAATAGCACCAGAAACAGCAAGTGCGATTGGGTTGTTAGTGGAAGAAGGAGGAGCGACGTTCATCGACGCAGGAATAATTGGACTTGCGCCAGGAAAGGATATGACAAGATTTTACGTTTCGGGAGATGACACCTCGTCTATGAAGGCTTTGGATGGTTGCGGATTTAGGGTTATCACTATGTCGGGAGGCGGGTGCCAAGGTTCAGCCATTAAGATGTGCTACGCCGCGCTTACAAAAGGGACTTGGACATTACAGTTAGCACTTTTGCTGGCTGCTGAAAAATTAGGGGTAAGAGAAATACTGCCCGATGAATTCGCGAATAGCCAAGCAAATGACTTATTTCGAATGGAACAACGTCTTCCGTTTATTCCTGCAGATGCGAGACGCTGGGTTGGTGAGATGGAAGAGATAGCTAAATGTTTTAAAGGTGTGGGGGTCCCCGATCGTTTTCACAAGGGTGCGGCAGAGATTTTCCGGGTGCTAGCGCAGACCCCATTCGCAAAAGAAACGCGGGATAATATCGACAAGAAGCGAACGTTAAATGATGTTATTCCTGTCTATAGTGAATATCTCGACGGGATTCAAAAGTGATCGAGCAATTGAAGAATCGCGCAATCCCCATAGAAAAGCCATATCATGGCGGCAAATTGGAATACGCTAGTTTGGTTCATGGTGAACCTGAAGGTGGCTGGATTGATCTGTCGACGGGAATTAATCCCAGCCCATATCCCTTTTCAATGCCCCCACAAGAAATTTTTGCTCGACTTCCTGATGAATCTCAAAGGGCTTCACTAATAAGAGTTGCAAAACAGTATTATTCTTCGACTGCTGGTATTGTTTTGGGAGCAGGGAGCCAGGCGTTTATACAAATATTGCCAGAAATTAGGCGTAAAGGCCGGATAGGAGTGTTATCGCCGACTTATTCTGAGCATCGGCGGACTTGGTCAAAAGCAGGTCATGACATATTCGAAATTTCTACATTTCCAGACAACAGCAAGTTTGATGTATTAATCGTTGTCAATCCAAATAATCCTGATGGTAGAAGGTTTGCAGCAAAGTTTTTAATTGATATAGCGAAGAAACAGCATGAGAGGGGTGGCTGGTTAATTGTGGATGAGGCCTTTTGTGATACAGACCCAACATTGAGTGTTGCTCCTTTTGCTAAACAAGATGGTTTGATTGTGCTTCGGTCATTTGGAAAATTTTTTGGATTAGCAGGACTACGGCTTGGTTTTGCAATATGTAATTTTTCACTATCAATTGAACTACAGCATGCTTTGGGACCGTGGGCTGTATCTGGGCCCGCGCTTCATATTGGCCGTCAGGCGCTTTTAGACAAAGAGTGGCATAAAACCGCACGTAAGGATTTACGGGATCGTCGTCGGAGAATTGATTCAATGCTATTGGCGGCCGGATATAAGGTTGTTGGTGGAACAGATTTATTTAGATTGATTGGGGCGAATGGTGCGCGTCTAAATCATCGATTAGCGGAATATGGTATTTGGACACGGTTATTTGATTTTTCCGCTGACTTTCTTCGCATTGGTCTCCCGAGAGACGAGATTGCTTGGGCGCGTGTTGAGCGTGCGCTGAAGTGAGAGCTTATCAATGTAACTTTACCATATATTAGCAAAATTGATTTATGGTAAAGTTAGTTTTTCAAAAGGGTCCGTAAAATATGGGCTATTCCGTTGAGTTTAAGCGTGCGATAGCGATTGCATCTATTTCTCAACTTATTCAAGGTCGACGCAATATAGATTCCGCGACCCGACATGTTGTGGGCCGTATCGGGCATCTAGTATTTGTGACGCTTGAGGGTGAACGCAAAATTAAAGCACTGCGAGACTACAGGAAGCGAGTATTAGATATACCGGAAGGTAAGGCCTTGCCTCCTCGGATGTCCATCGCACGATTCCATTATGACAATTGTTTGAAATGGGTTGCTGAAAAAAAAATAAAACCTGAAGAATCAGCGGAATTATTGATGGCCGCATTGCTCAGCATCGATGATAAAGCACTCTAAGAACATTGCATTAGGGACTGTTTGCAAGTTTGTTGGCAACTCTTCTCTTGCTTATCGCAAGTCCTGTTACAATTTTTATAGATTTTCATACAGTCACGCTTTTTATGTTTTGTATCAAAAATAGCTGGCAAACTCGCGCAACGTGATTTGCAAGTTTCTTTTTTTGACAAGCCCTCGGTGCGAATACATTTTTCCATGCATTGCAGTGTTGCCGTTTCTGCCACTTCTACAGCATTTAAAGTTATAGGATTGCCAAAAGTGAAGAAGATGCCAATGATCAGGCCTGTAGACGTGGTTAACGTTAGGCCGACGAAACTATTCATTAATTGGTTCCTAATTTTTAATGCAGTTAAGTGCGTTAAATATGTTAAAATTATGAGTGTATAGTGAAAAAAAATTATTAAATGTTACCGAAAATTGATTCAACGATTATTGCACGGATTAAGTTTAGCCGTATAGTAATGATAGCTCAAATGTACCGTTTAGATGCGGCAAAAAATGGAGAGGTTAGGTGATTGATCTGTACACGTGGGGGACACCCAACGGCCGAAAGGTTTCCATTATGCTTGAAGAAATTCGCCTTAAGTATCGGGTCCATGAGGTGAATATTGGCAAAGGGGATCAGCACCATCCTGATTTCTTATCTATTAGTCCCAATAATAAAATTCCATGTATTGTGGATAGTAGCGGCCCAGACGGCAGTCCTTTTTCGGTCTTCGAGTCTGGAGCGATCTTGATTTACCTGGCAGAGAAAGTTAGTAGCGATCTAATGCCGAGTAATCCAGTTAAGCGTGCTATTACCTTGCAATGGTTAATGTTTCAAATGGCTAGTGTTGGGCCTATGTTCGGTCAGGCCCACCATTTTCTCCGTAACCCAAAAGAAATTGTTCCCTATGGCCAAAATCGGTATCGGGACGAAACTAACCGGCTTTATGCAGTTATGGATGATCATTTTGAAAATTCTGAATACCTGTCGGGTGATGACTATACGATCGCAGATATAGCCACTTATCCCTGGGTAGCGAGGTTTGAATGGCACCAAATTGAGCTGGAAGAGTACGAGAACGTGAAGAACTGGTTTGATCGTGTAGGTGAGAGAGACGCTGTTAAGAGAGGTATGTCAGTACCATTCTTAAATTGATGTTCCCGGTCACGTTGGGATGTAAAATGAGTCTTTTAGAGAGGGAAACAGTTTTAAAAGTTAGGAAGGCGCTTACTGAAGCGGGTTTGGAGGATACTGTAATCGAATTAGCAGATACGGCCAGGACCGCTGAAGATGCTGCTAGCGCTATTGGCTGTGAACTAGGTGCAATTGTGAAATCCCTAGTATTTATTATTGGGCCACGGTTTGTTATGTCACTTATATCTGGCGACCATAGCTGTATAGAAGCTAATCTTCCGGCGGCGCTTGAACTGGAGGGGCGAGTAGGGCGAGTGCGAGCATCGGAAGTCAAGAGAAAGACAGGCTATACCATTGGTGGAGTGCCTCCATTGGCTCTCTCATGTGACTTGCCAATTGTTATCGATGGTTCGTTGGCACGATTTGATACCGTTTATGCTGCTGCTGGTCACCCGTATTGTATTTTTAGCGTCTCAGTGTCCGATTTAGGGCGTATTACAGGTGGTTCTTTTTCGGACTGTATCGGTGAGCCTATTAAATTTGATATGGGTAGCGCTGGTAGTGCAATCTAATGTGGCTAGGAACAAGGCGTTGTTAGCAAATCAAATTCAAATTATGGGGAAAACTTTGGGTTGAAATTATTGTGCATATAGAATTTGGTTAACGTTTTAAATAATTAAGAAGCATGTGATTATTGAACCGTTTCAAAATAGCTTTCACTACAGATTTGTGTTTGAATGACCTAACCCTCAAAACGGGCTCCAATTAAATAATACATGGGATTATGTCGTGCTTAGAGCGATGAATAGAGCCCTCGTACTGATTTAAAGGAATGTGCCAGTTATGGTTTATACAATCCCGATACCTGATGACGAGGCCCAACGCGCAGAAAATCTAAAAGAATACGAAATTTTAGATTCAGCACCAGAGATTGTATTTGATGAAATCACGGAACTTGCTGCTGAAATTCTTCAGTGTCCAGTATCTACAATACAGTTTATTAACGAGGATAGACAGTGGTTTAAATCCAAATATGGTCTTCCTGATGATTTAGTGGAAACTCCGCGGGATATGGCTATTTGCGCTCATACAATTTGCCAGAACGACTTGCTATTAGTTCCGGACCTTACACAGGATGAGAGGTTTGCTGAGAATGCCTTCGTTACGGGTGAGCCCAATATGCGGTTTTATGCGGGTATGCCTCTTATAACTCCAAAGGGGCATGCTATCGGCACATTTTGTGCCATGGATTTTGACAAGAAGGAAATTTCTCTGTCCCAACAAGAGGCCATGCGGCGTCTCTCAAATCAGGTAGTCACCCTCCTTGAATTGCGACGCACCGTTATTGAAATGGATGCTGTAATAAAAAGTCGCGATGTAATGCAACAGGAACTGAAACAAGAAAAAGAGAGATCAGACCAACTATTGCTCAATATTTTACCAGCAGCGATTGCGGACGAATTGAAAAAAACCGGTAAAGTTGATCCGAGATTTTATAATTCAGCTAGTATAATGTTCAGTGATTTTTCGGGTTTTACAAAACTCAGTGAGCAAATGGAGCCAAAGTCCCTAATCGATTTATTAAACCAGTATTTCACTGTATTTGATAGTGTTGTCGATAAACATGGACTTGAGAAGCTAAAAACAATTGGAGATTCATACATGTGTGTATCGGGTTTACCTGCGGAAACCCGAGGGCATGCTATTCGAGTTTGTTTAGCTTCTTTGGAAATACAAGATTACATGAACCGAATGAACGCTAAACGGGAGAAAATGCGCATGCCTAGATGGGATATGCGAATTGGCATCCATTCTGGCCCGGTTATAGCGGGTGTAGTTGGTGAGCGGAAATTCACATATGATATTTGGGGAGATACGGTAAATACTGCATCTTTGTTAGAACAACAGGGTAAGGCAGGCAGGGTAAATATTTCGGCAACAACATATCAATACGTTAATGAAATGTTTGATATCGAGGACCGAGGTAAAATTAGATCGGGAAAAAAGGGTGATATTCCGATGTATTTTCTAAATAGACTTAAGGTTGAATTTTCCGGTGATCAAGAGGGGCTAAAACCAAATGATATTTTTTTACAAAAATATGAACGCTTGATGAAAATTTATAAGCCTTGATTATCTATATCGTGAAGAATACCTATATGATCCGGATTTTTTCAATGACTAAAACACATTGATTATTCAGTTGATGTTATGATTTTTTCACAGACTACCTTTTTAGGTGTTTTTCAAGTATTGTTGGCTATTTGAATTGTTTGACTCGCATCTTAATGTATTGGCGGCGAGAGTTTTCTGGTTTTTCGCTGGTCTCAGATAACGCAAGCTTGAAAAGCTTTTCGTCGTATACCTGATTATCAAATTCGTTACGGGCAGCATCAAGAAGTTCATCTCGTTTAACGCTCTTCCCAGCTATAGCTCGGAGTATCCCGTCTGACTGGAGTTCCTTAGCCGCATAACCAAGGGCAATCTTATTATTTTGTACGGCTGCAAGAATGACACAACGGTCTGCTTTGAGGTTTTTCGATGCGTAAAGAACAGCTTCGCCGCGCGATCTGACAGCTTGCAATACAAAGTCTCTATCTGAACGCAGGTCTTTTGATGCGTACTGTAAAGCATAACCCCAATTTCGTACTGCTGATAGGATAAGTATTCGGTTAGCCCTTAAATTCTCTGATGCATACTCGAATGCAAACCCGCTTTGTGCTATAGCCTCTCGAACGACCTCCCAATTGGCCCGAAGATTTTCTGAAGCAAACTGTAGAGCTGTTCCATCGTTTTGCACTGCTATTAGCACAACTTCCTTGTTAGCCCTGAGGCTTTCGGACGCGTATGCGAGGGCTTTACCACTTTCCTTAAGAGCTTTAAGCACGAGATCTCTATTCGATCTAAGGTCTCGCGAGGCATATTGGAGATTCTTTCCGTCTTTTTCTATAACCTCCAACATAAATCCTTTATCATTAAGTAAAGGCTCCATTGCATACTTTAATGCACTCCCGTCTCTGCCATCTAGGTACTTATCTTTGATAGCCTCAAGAACTACCTCACGGTCAGCCTTTAATCTACTTGAAGCGAACATTAGAGCACATCCCGTGTCTCTTACAGCCTCAAGAACTACCTCACGGTCATTTTTCAATTCTTCTGATGCCCACTCAAGCGCCCAACCCCAATCTCGTACAACCTGAATCACGATATCGCGATTAGCCCGTATATCTTTTGATGCCCAACTCAGGATAAGATGAGTTTCTTTAGAGGCTTTAATAATAAACTGTGTGTTGGATCGAAGGTTATCTGCTGCGTAACTGAGGGGACTGCGTCCCGGATACCTATTATTTTTGCGAGATAACGCCTCTAGGACTACTTTTGGGTTAGATCGATATTTGACGGGCGTTTGGTCAAGTGTCAAAAAACCATTCTTTAAGTTTCTTAGTATTTCTTCCAGTATCAATTGAAATTCCTTTTGTTGGTGAGAAACTCAAGCCATGGGGTCAAATGCTGGGTCGCTGATTAGAGTGGGATCAGGAGATATGTTTTTATCCAGGCATTTCGTGCCAAGAATAAAGTTTTCTATATCATTGATTGCCTCAACAGCTATGAGCTTTTTACCTTGATAACTCCAAAAAGAGTTACTTTGCTCACGTTTTCCAATTCGTGAAATTTGATAAACATCTTCAGAATTCGTTGGTACAACACCAACAGATTGCATGCTCGTATCATACTGGTCTGACCAAAAACGCGGAGTTTCAAAAGCAGGAGAATTTTGACCCATAATTGCTGCAGCCGCACGAGATGCACTGTCTTGAGCATTATGCACTGATTCAATTCGGATTACATTACCGCGTTTTAAGGCAACATCGCCAATTGCCATAATATTGGGATTGCTAGTTTGCATTGATGGATCAACAATAATGGCACCGCCGTCGGAATTTTCCGTTTCAATGCCAGCTTTTATAGCTAAATCACTATCGGGTGTAACGCCGATACCGATAATTAACATGTCACCCTTTAGGATTGTTCCATCGGTCAGGATGACACCACTGAAGTTGCCTCGCTTTTCTGTTATCTTTTCAACACCGGTTCCCGTGTAAAGATTAACGCCATGAGAATTATGGAGGTTTTCCAGTACGTTTGAAAGGGGGGGGCTGGCCACGCGGGCTAATAGTCTGCCGGCGGCTTCGACCACAGATACCGTTAGGTCCATTTGTCGGAATGTTGCTGCGACCTCAAGACCTATATAACCACCACCAACTACAATAGCACTTTTTACACTGTGTGCAATTTTACGTATTGCGATTGCGTCATCAGGCTGCCGCAGAACGAATACATTTGATATATTGTCGGATTTAGGAAGCCAGCGAGGTGATGCCCCGGTTGCAAGTACGAGCTTATCAAAACCTATTAGTTCTCCGTTAGTTAACGTTAATAGCTTACTTGCTGTATCAATCCGCGTAACTGTAACGCCATGCATAAGAGTAACTTGATTATTTTTATACCACTTGCTTTTTTTCAGCAGAAAGATCGGATTTATTTTGTCTGATTTATCAAGTAAAAATTCTTTTGAAAGAGGAGGGCGCTCCAATGGCCCGCCTTTTTGACGATCTATGAGCGTTATACTACCATTAAAGCCATGTTGACGTAGTCGGTCCGCAAAGCTGACGCCAGCGTGGCTTGCACCAACCACTACGATGCGGGGGATACTTTGATTTGGCAATATAAACGCCTCCAAATTTGCTGAATAGGATTAAAATAAAACGGCGCGAATTATTCTCAGCTTCGCCTTTAGTGTAAGTGATTAGTACATATTTGGGTGGGGTCAAGTTTGTTTCATCTATCAATATATAGCCATGTTATTTCATGAATAACGACAGCTCACATATGGTGAAGGTCCATCTGTTGTTGCGCACATAAAATAATCATCTTTTACTTTAAATACTGGGGTTTCTAATATGGTTTTTTAAATCGTTTGTGTTAAACGAATTTAAATGACACCGTGAGTTTACTTATTTTTCGTAGAACTTACGGGGTGAAAAGCTGCAAATTCTTAGAAACTATTAATTGAATTAAACTAATTGGTGATACTTGGTTAATCTACAATATGGTATTTAGGATAGTCATAATAAGTGAGTTTAACGTCATACCTAAAATAAAATACCTGATGGTTCGTTAGTTCGATGGCTTATATTTGAAGTGGATTAAAATTAAAGCTTTGCTGAGATATATCAGGTTATAAAGAGGCATCTTTATGAAGGCAGTAATTTTAGCTGGTGGTTTGGGAACAAGACTAAGCGAGGAAACGTCAATTCTGCCGAAGCCTTTGGTGGAAATTGGCGGTAAGCCTATTTTGTGGCACATCATGAAAATTTATTCAGCATATGGGGTTAATGATTTCATCATTTGCCTTGGCCACAAAGGTTATTTGTTCAAAGAATATTTTGCGAGCTATGCGCTAAGAATGTCAGATGTTACAGTTGATACACGTAAGGGCTCCGTGGAATATCATAATGAAGTCCCCGAACGTTGGAGGGTCACACTAGTTGATACGGGAGCCAATTCTGGTACTGGAGGTAGGCTGAAAAGAGTATTGCCGCTTCTGGCTGATGAAGAGGCTTTTCATTTCACTTATGGCGACGGACTTGCAGCGCTGGATATCCGTAAATTAGAGGAGTTTCATAAGTCCCATTATTGTTTGGGTACGGTGACTGCCACTCGCCCACCAAAACGATTTGGTTTAATGAAGCTCGATGGCCACTTAGTTACGGCATTTGAGGAAAAACCAGATTTGGATGGGGGTTGGGTGAATGGTGGCTTCTTTGTTCTTTCACCAAAAGTTGGCCCATTTATTGACGATGATCAGACATATTGGGAAGCTGCTCCAATTAGAGAAATGGTTTCGCAGGGTCAATTGCAAGCATACATCCATTCTGGATTTTGGCATCCAATGGATACGATTCGAGATCGTGAAACCCTTGAAAATTATTGGATGTCTGAATCTCCTCCTTGGAAAGTATGGGATTAGCGGGATTGTCAGAATGATTAATGCTACATACTGGCAAAAAAAGCGGGTGTTTATAACTGGGCATACAGGCATGAAGGGTACATGGCTTTCTGTATGGTTATCGAAGTTAGGGGCAGAAGTATTTGGTTATTCGATAGATCAGCCAAGCAACCCTAGTATGCACAGCTTAATTTATAAGCAACATTATGACGGATTTTATGAGGGGGATGTGAGGGACTACAATAGCTTAAAGAAGATAATTGATCATATTCGACCAGACGTAATATTTCATATGGCGGCTCAATCGTTGGTACGGCATTCATACTTAGATCCGCTCTACACATATACGACAAATGTTATGGGAACAGTCAATGTACTAGAGATTGCTCGACAGTATTCGTCAATTGCCGCGGTAGTCTGCATCACTAGTGACAAATGCTATCAAAATGACGGGTTCGATACTAAGTTCAAAGAAAATGATAAGCTTGGCGGCAATGATCCCTATAGCAGCTCAAAAGGATGCGCAGAGCTCGTCGTTTCAGCGTACAATGAGAGTTATTTTAGAGAAACAAATAGTCCGGTCATTGTTTCGGTACGGGCAGGGAATGTAATCGGTGGTGGTGACTGGGCGGAAGACCGGTTAATTCCCGATTTATTTAGAGCAATAGACTTTGGGCATCCGGTAATAATACGTAATCCTAATTCGGTACGCCCATGGCACCATGTTCTTGACTGCCTTTCTGGATATCTTGCATTGACTCAGAAGATTTTTGTTTCAGGTAATGAATTTGCAGGTGCGTGGAATTTTGGCCCTACTGAAGATTATAATAAACCTGTTAGTTACATTGTTGACCGGGTTTCCAACCTTTGGGGTGACGAATTAAAGTGGGAAACGACTCCAGACAGGGACAATAAGGAAGCGCAAGCGCTTTCCCTTGATAGCTCAAAGGCAGTGAAGAGACTTGGGTGGAAGCCCAGACTTGACTTAGATGATGCGTTAAAGCTTACAACAAATTGGTATCGTGGATATAAAGATGGGGATGATCTTCTTGAACTAACACTGCACCAAATTAGGAATTACGAAGCAATTTGAAATTATGTGTCGAGATGAAAACTAACAAACTCTTAAACTCTAATTTGCCTATAGAATCTCCTGAGGCTGCTGAGATTCGGCATAAGATAAGTGTCTTAGCTTCAAAATATTGGGAGTTGGTCCATAGAAAAGCTAAGTTCTCTCGTGAAGACCCCAAAGTCCCTGTTTCCGGAAAAGTATTTGGTCCGGAGGAAATTCAAAACCTTGTTGATTCAGCGTTAGATTTTTGGCTCACAACCGGTCGTTTCAACAATGCTTTTGAGGAATCACTGGCATCTATAATTGGTGTTAAGCACATACTGACGACTAACTCAGGTTCTTCGGCAAACCTTCTTGCTGTGAGTTCATTATGTTCGCCAATTTTTAAAGGTAGAGCAATGAGCCCTGGGGATGAGGTAATCACCTGTGCTGCTGGATTTCCGACTACTGTAAATCCTATTATAATCAACAATTTGGTTCCAGTTTTTGTAGATGTTGAGATTCCATCATACAACATTGATGCGAGTCAGCTTGATTTAGCTCTGTCACATAAGACTCGCGGAATTGTTATCGCGCATACCATGGGAAACCCGTTTAACTTGGATTTGGTCATGGATTTTGCAAACAAGCATGCTCTTTGGGTTGTTGAGGATTGTTGTGATGGATTAGGTAGCAAATACAAAGGGAAACATATAGGAACATTCGGTAATGTCGGCACCTATAGTTTCTACCCCGCGCATCAAATTACAATGGGTGAGGGTGGGGCTGTTTTTACAAATGATGGTAAACTGCGTCGTGCTGTAGAATCTATTCGTGATTGGGGTAGAGATTGCTATTGTCCGCCAGGCTACGATAATACTTGTGGAAAGAGATTTGGTTGGAAACTTGGAAACTTACCGAAAGGATATGACCATAAATATACATATTCGCATCTTGGTTATAACTTAAAATTAACGGATATGCAGGCTGCGGTCGGTCTGGCTCAATTAGACAAACTGGATAGCTTTGTGGCAGCCCGGGCCAAAAATTTTCTTGCACTAAAAAATACTTTTTCCGATCTGGAGGATTTTTTTATTTTGCCTGAAGCAAACCAAGAGTCAGAGCCCTCTTGGTTTGGTTTCCTCATCACTGTTAGGGACGGTGCCCCATTCACCCGCGATCAATTTGTTAGGAAATTGAATAAAATGCATATTGCTACGCGATTTCTCTTTGGGGGTAATCTCTTAAAACAACCATATATGGGTAATCGAACATTTAGAACAGTTGGGAACCTTGAAAATACTAACAAAATTATGCGTGATACCCTTTGGATTGGTTTGTTTCCTGGTATCGGCTTACCAGAAATTAACTATATAAGCGAAGTCGTTCATAAATTTTGCAAGCGATGATCAAATAAGGGTGCAGTAAACACATCGCGATTAATGTTTAAATATGAGTTTTTGTAAGTACGTTGTTAAGTGGTCTTCATAATAAATAAGTGATAATTTAGTTATCAAGATAGGGTATAGGAAAGATCTACTTTTACATATTAATCATCAATTTAATAACTTTAGAGGGAATTTGATTAATATTTCAATACTTGGAGCGAATGGTCACATCGCCAAAGGGCTCATAGTGGAAAATTGCAAAAAGCCGGCAATACTATTTGAATTTATATTCTCGCTTTCCGCAAAACGTAGCCGAATTTGCTACGCTTCAAAACATTCCTGGGTCGATTTGGAGTGCAAATAGCATTGAGTTTTTTGGAGAAACTAGTTCGGATGTAATTATAAATGCTGTTGGTGCTGGTGATCCCAGTATCGTGCGTAGAATGGACGGATCAATTATTAACATTTCTGCGAAGTACGATGATATTGTATTGTCCTACTTAGCGAATAATCCAAAATCTAAGTATATTTTTCTTAGTAGTGGTGCAGTATACGGAAATGGATTTGGTATGTCAGAAAATGATTTTTCCAAATTACCGAGTTTGCAATTTCTAGCTCGCTCTGCGTCTCACTATTCACGTTCCAAAGTCATTGCAGAGGTTAAACACCGTCAGCATCCAACATTGAATATAATTGATATAAGGATATTTGGGTACTTCAGTCGTTTCATTAATGTTTCTGGAGAGTTATTTTTGGCTGAAGTGGCTCGGGCAATTTTGCAGGGCACGAAATTTATAACAACCTCGGCTTCAATGATACGCGACTATTCAGTTCCCTTTGATTTATGGCGATGCATTGAAGCGTGTATCTCGGGGTCAAATAAAAATATGGCAGTGGATCTTAGGTCGCGTTCTGAAATAGAAAAATTTTATTTGTTACGATGTTTGAAAGAACAGTTCGAACTAGACTATGTAATTAACGATATGGCGGAATCTTATGTAAGAGCTCAACCATATGATGTTTATTTCTCGAATTTAGCTGTACCTCCGTCGATATATTTCAAACCCAAATATAGTTCTTTGGCTGGTGTTATTTCGGAGTTATCTCAAATGCTTAACGACAAAAATTTAGTAAGAGAATGCGGTTAACAGATCTAAATACGGTTAACAGATCTAATTGTACAATCTCGGCCCATGGACAGGACAGTAATGACATATTACAATATTGAAATCATTAAAAAAACCAGGTTCTTGGAATTGGTATTCGCGGAAAGAATTTGTATGATATACGGTCTGCGGTTAAGCGATTTCCAGAGATGTCTATATTTTGATAAAAAACGGTAGCCTTTATGCTTTTGATAAATCCAGCAACAGAATAATTTGGAGGGTTTTTATCCAGATACGTACCAGTTGGGATCCCAGTAGCCATAGGTACAATTGCCGCTTATCTCGAACATCGGGGAATTAAATGTATTGTACTCGATGAAGAGCTTGAAGATATAACAGCGGAATTGCTCTATCGTTCAGTTGAAGAGATCGAAGAGCCATATATTTTTGGAATTACGTGCCTCACTGCACACGTTGGGCGTGCATACCAAATTTCGAAGTTAATAAAAGAAGTGTTTAAAGAGTCAATAGTTGTGGTCGGAGGCCTGCACCCTACAGCTTTACCTGAAGAAGCATTAGGCACCGGCACTATTGATTATGTAGTTCTTGGTGAGGGTGAAGAGGTCATGTATCAGCTTCATCGGTCCCTAAGGGGCGCAGGAAATCCACAAGACATAAGTGGAATTTCTTTCATTAAAAATGGTAAATTTTGTCACAATCCGAATGCATCGTTGCTCCCTGATCTCAGTGATATCCCAAAATTTCCTTATCATTTATTTGCGCATCCAAAATATGATATGGGATTTCTGATTACTTCGCGAGGTTGTCCGTACAGGTGTTCATATTGTAGTCAGCGTTTAATGACTGGTAATACTTACCGTTTTAAAACGGCGGAGGAAATTATCGAAGAACTAGAGTTGCCCATTCGTAAGTATCACCAAAAAGCGATAGTTTTTTATGATGATAATTTTTGCCTTAATGCTAAACGTGTTCATCGCCTGTGTGACCTAATTGTTGAAAGAAAACTTCACGAGGACGCCTGCTTCTCGGTTCAGACACGTGCAGACAATGTTTTGATACATGGTGGGGGAAAATTGGTCCGTCATATGTCTGAAGCAGGATTTACTCACGTTGGGTTTGGTTTGGAAACGGGTGTTCAGCGTCTGGCAGATCTAATACGAAAAGATGAGACGGTTGATTGTCATTTAGAGACGACCAAATTGTGTCAAAAATATGGGATTGATGTTTCTTTCTTCATGATTTTCGGTTTGCCGACGGAAACATCAGATG
This sequence comes from Magnetovibrio sp., assembly GCA_002721825.1. GTDB lineage: Bacteria > Pseudomonadota > Alphaproteobacteria > Rhodospirillales > Casp-alpha2 > TMED8. The sequence goes on along the minus strand of PBLS01000093.1, from coordinate 7,598 downwards.
ACCGAAATGAAACATTCCAAATCGTAAAAAAAGCAAAGGTTGTTGGGAGTAAGTATAATAATTTGATTCCGTATCCTGGAACACCATTATTTCGCGAATTGGAGAAGTCAGGCCGGGTAGTGATAACAAAAAATTGGGCAAATTTCAACAGCGTGCTTGCGATGACGACCAGTATCTTTGATGAAACTCCTTTGCCGTATGTCCCAGACACTTGCTCCGAATTTGGGTTAAAAAGGGAAATCATAAAATATAATTTACGCTCTTTTGTGAACTGGGAGTCTATAGCTGCGGTCTTAGGACATACGAAAGGGTCTGGTTGGTTTATGCTTCCTGAAAAATGGTACAGGCAGCCGCGGGAGGTATATGAAGTTTTAAAAATAGGGTTGAAAATTGCGGTTAATACTTTAGTGGCTTTTTTGCCGTTAAGATTAACGGAGCCGGTCATGCTAGCATTAAACCCAAAACTAAAGCTTCGACGAGTTGTTAAAGACTATGATCCGGCGTCTTATGTTGAGATGGATTGGGACAAAGCGGAAACTAAGGAGATCACCTTGCGCCTAAAAAGAGCTCGAGATACAAAAAAAGAAACAGGGTCATTTAGCGTGTTGATAGGGGATACTGTGAGTTCGTCAAAGTAAGTAGTTCAATCTGCTGGAGAGCGGCTTACAGAGCCCATATCTTCTCTATCGTGTATTTCTAACGCGGCCTGTTATTTTTGTTACTTACGGAAAAGTTTATTCGTTCGCGCTCAATGACCATTGGCTGTTTCCTGACCTGTCCGTGTATGGATAAAATATATTCACCAAGCATCCCAATGAAAAACAGTTGTATCCCTGTAAAGAAGAAAAGTGCCACGATTAGTGTAGGAATGCCTGGTTGGCTTGAAGCAGTATCAGAAAATATTGTGATAAGTATGGAGACGATCGCATATAGTATACATGCTAGGGCTAACGCAAATCCACCAAACAAACTTAGTCGCAATGGTACGCGGCTGAATGTCACGAGCCCATTTAAACCTTGGTCGATGAGGTGGATGAATCTGTTCTTTGATTTTCCGTCTTGCCGTGAGCGCCAAGTGTATGGGATCCCTATAGATTTAAAGCCGCATTCAAAAGTCATCATACGCATGAATGGATAGGAATCTTCGTACAACATCATAGCATTGACCACTTTGCGATCAACTAATTGGAAGTCACCCACATCAATCGGAAAATCGACATATGAAAGACTGCTAACTAAGCGGTAGAAGACCTTTCGCATTAATCGCATTAACAGCGGTTCTTCGCGTAGTGTGCGAATGCCAAAAACTACTTCATTTCCAGTTTCCCAGAGCTGGACAAATTCTGGAATTAGCTCTGGTGGATCCTGTAGGTCGGCTGGAAGGAAGAGCAACACGGCATCCCCGCTCGCATTCATCACTCCGTTAAAATTTGAACGCATTGGTCCGAAATTACGGGCGTTTAAAATAACTTTAACGTTGGTGTCCTTTGAGGCGATATCCCGCAGGATATCGGTTGTCATGTCTTTAGATGCATTATCACAAAATATATGTTCTCTGTTATAATTCGATAGTTCTGTGTCAAAAAGATTACGCACTGCATCATAGCAAATACGGATGCTTTCTTCTTCGTTGTAACATGGCGTTACGATACTTATCGTTTTTTTCATGTTATCTGACAATTACGCGCCTTTTGATCAAGTAGTAGATCATTGATCGTTGTGAAATTTCTAACATACTCAATTGTTTAGCCTCGAATAAAAATAACTTTTCTATTTAAAATTTATCACTAGGGTAAAACGAGATTTTTCTCGCTTGGATTGTAACTGGGATATCTATACCGAGAATCAAATAAGTCATCTAGTTAAACCATAATGTTTCCCAAAATTAATTCACGTCAATTAGATCAACGCTATGCTCTCTAGATTAAGAATCATATTCTACAACGGCTCGTACACGTCGTAATTTATACCTGGCCAGTGATATTTACGGAAGCGTTTTTCAAAGGCGACATGGATTTTGGACCATAGAGTTTTGTTATCAGATGTTGGGCCATGAGGTATAATATACGGTAATCTTAGTGAACGAATCAGTTTGTATCCAATAATATGCTCATGCTGTAAACTTTCTTGTTCTCCTGTTTTTATAACATTTGGGCGTCTAATCACTAAATCAAAATCCTTATTTAGTAGCATTTGGTGCTGTTTTTCTTTGAACGCTTTATAATGCCATATGCGCCACGCGTTATTGAGACTCGCATTCTGTAATGACCATTCGTAGGTTGAAGCGATGCCGGCATCGTATATGGGCTTATCGAGGTCGTCTAATAAAATTGAGAACGGGTAAGGCGCTGATATATTGTTCTTTTTTGAAAGAAGATCGGTCCATTGACCCCATTTCGTGCGATCATCGGACCTCTCAGGTAGAGGAATAGCCGCAACCGCCCATATTAAGCTTACACTCAATATTGTGGTGGTAGATGCTGAATAAGTTATTGTAAATAACCGAGCTAGATGGACAAAAATTAATGGTGCTATTAAATGCGTTAAATACGCCGCCTCATAGCTGTTAGCTAATCCCTGTGCAAATAGTGCGAAGGGTAGGATAAGTATGAGGGCGATAAGATAGTAATAATTAGAGAATATGAATGCAGTTTTTATTTTGGTCTCGCGCCAATTATATGACCATAAAGATGTAAAATTAAACCTGTTCTTATAAAAAATAGATAAACCTTTCGAAGACTTGAAAGGGCGCTCTGCAGTTGATGTTTCAAATAAAAACCGTAAAGCGAGGAAGCAAAAGAATAAAAGAAGAAAAATATTTTCCATAATAAAATGAAGCATTTGACCCAGTAAATATGGGAAACTAAACACGTAATATGCCGCTCCACTTAAAATCATATTCTCAATATAAAGCGGAAAAATAAAAGTCAGTGCTGATAGTAAAATAATTATAAAACCAATCATAAATACAGTTAGAATAATCGAAAAAGTTGGTCCAATTATAAAAAAAGATGTAATGGTCAGAATTAATCCTGATAAGAAAAAATATTGTTTTATGAAGAATGCGATAATCGCTAATAATGCGGCAATAAAGAAGGACTGTTTCGTAAAGTTTTTGAAAAAGGGAATGGATATGGCAAGTATATAAAAGGCTATTCCCATTGCATCAACTCGGGCGAGGGGGTTAAGGAGTACAAGGGATTGTGCGTACCAGATTAGAGAGATATTTAAAGCCACTGGGGTCGTTGCGCCAATTCGTTTTACGCTGAGAAATAGTATAGTCACCGAGCTAATAGTCGCTGTGGCGGAAACTGAGCGATGGAGAACGAGATCTGGTTCAAATATTAAGGCAAATGGCAAAACTATAAAATTATAAAAGATACCGTATGGATTGGCGTACGTAGGCATCATCTCAGGTGTATAGGGGTTTACACCTTCCAGAAAAAGCCGTGTCAGAAGTACTGGTAAGCCCTCCCTGCCCCCGGTGAATGGCACGGAAATAAGGTAAATGTTGTAGGCACAAAGAAGTAAGCCAATGCAAGCTAAGAAGATCCAATAAAATGACTTTCCGCTTATGGTAAAGCTATTTCCTATATTCACAGGGACACCCTAAACCAAGTTCACGCAGGATAGGACGTGAGACCTTGCCAATAGTCTGAGCATTTGTTTTTAATTTTTCAATGCGCTGCGGGCTGGCAAGACGCGAATAAGCTGCAAAATCCGATAACCCGCGTATAGGTAGTACCCGTGATGCGAGTAATACTATTAACGCAAGCATTATAGATACGAGTATTAGTTTCAGGCCAAAAGAGATCATGTTGGCTTTCACTAATGGCGAAATAATAGATATATCTGCTGCAGTATCTAGTGAGACCGGCAAAGGGATATTAGCTTTTTTATAGGCGTCTATTGTTTCATTAACTAAAGCTTCCGCATCATTGAGGGCCGTTTCTCGGCTAATTCCACTTTTAATAATGCCGAAGTTTGGCACCCAAACGGTATATTCGTTATTGGTCTTCTTGATTTGAAAAGTAGGACTCTCAGTCATTTTAAGTCTACCAGTTCTAAAAGTTCACAAATCTCCACTGTGGTAATAAATTTATAAATGTTATAAATTTCCTTTTACTGGATGCACTAACAAATACAAGCGAGTTGATTAAGGAATACGATGTTTAGAGTGGCTGATTGGATCGCGGATGCTATATATAGCTCAGGTGTGACTTGCGTCCACGGTCTTATGGGGGGGGGAGCAGCTGTATTAAATGACGGATTTATCAAACACGAAAAACTTCAATATATATGCTATCACCATGAACAAGCGGCGGGACACGCAGCTATAGGAGAGTCTAAATATTCAGGAAAAATATCTTTTGTTAATCCGACAACAGGGTGCGGGGGAACAAATTGTATAACGTCTGTTTTGAATGCTTGGCAAGATTCAGTTCCGGTATTCTTCTTATCAGGCACAGTTAATTTGGAAACGTGCTCGACATTTATAAACCAAACTTCGGGTCTCAACCTTCGTACATACGGTACGCAAGAGCACAATATTACTGAAACAGTAAAATCCATTACGAAATTTTCAAAATTTGTCGATAACCCGGATGAACTTCCTAGCATTTTTTATGAAGCTGTAGATCTTTCGCAGAAAGGCCGGCCAGGGCCAGTATGGGTTGATATACCAAGCGATATACAAGCATATCCTGCGCCACGTAGTAAATTTGAATATAGCTCAGATAACCGTGAGAGCGAAAATTTAGATTTCGCACCTGCTTGTGAATTATTAAATAGTGCGGAGCGACCGATTGTTTTGGCTGGCGGGGGAATAAGGCAATCAGGTTGCATAAATGAATTCATTAACTTTATAGAGTCCCAGAATATTCCTATTGTTACGACCTACGCGGCACGTGATTATTTACCATACGATCACAGACTAAATATAGGTGCTGTAGGGATTAAAGGTAGCCGAGCAGGTAATTTTGCATTGCAAAACGCTGACTTGCTTTTGATTTTGGGATGTCGGTTAGCAAGTAGCGTTATAGGCTATGATCCCGCACTTTTTAGCCCCACCAGTAAAAAAATTATGATTGATTGTGATGGAAACGAGCTACGAAAAAATATAATTAACCTTGATCAAAAGTATGAGGCAGATCTGAAAAAATTCTTCGAGGCTATAAAATGAAGCATGATAATTGGGTTGAGAGGTGTAACCATTGGAAAAGTATTTGGCCTCTAATACAAGAGAAAGACCTAAAGAATGATGCTAACCTAGGTATTTACAGCGTTTTGCACGGTATAAATACTTTTAGTTTACCGCAACATTCAATAGTCGGCGATGCAGGAAGTATAAGCTATGCAGGGCCAGTTGTCTTAGAGCCGAAGAAGAACCAGCGATTGATTTTTAGCCCAGCACAAGCGGATATGGGATGGGCTATACCAGCAGGTATAGGTGTTGCATTGGCTAGTAAAGCTCCTGTTATCGTCGTAACAGGTGACGGTAGCTCTATGAGTAATATTCAAGAATTAGCGACCATACGGTATAATAGCCTGAATATTAAAATTATCATTTTAAATAACGCCGGTTACCTAAGTATTAAAAATACACAGAATAACTATTTTGATGGGCGAGTTTATGGTGCATTAACTGGACAGGGATTTTGGATACCAGATTTCAAAAAAGTTGCGATAAGTTATGAACTGAAATATACGAAGCTTAAAAATGTTGAGGATTTAGGGAAGTTTGAACAAATTTTTAATGAGGAAGGTCCGGTTATTGTTGATTGCGTCTGCAATACAGAGGAAGCTATTGTGCCTTATCAGGCTATAAAAAATGGTAAGCAGGCGGGACCACATGATATGGCGCCATTCCTGCCACCAAAAGAACTAAAAGAAGAGATGGTTGTCGAAATACCTATAAAAAATTAAAAGCTTATAGAATCAGCCAATAAAGTTTTTGGGCGAGCTTTTGGAATGACTTGCACGGTGCAGCTTTGAAAATTTTCTTGTAAGATTTAAAAACGATGACCGCTGCAAAATCACGACAAAATGTTTAACGTAGCTGGTTTCCTCTATGCCAAACTTAAATAGTTTTATAAAATTCCATATCATTCGGTGTGGCCTAAGTATAAACGATAAGCCATAAAAATTTATATAAGTGTAGATCATCATAAAGTTTAAATATTTTTGGCTAATAAATTCGGTGTAGGTGGCTGACACACTTGACCGCAGACTAGCCCCAAGATAAAAGAAATCATCGTCTAAAATTATTTTTCCTCTATTTTTTAAATATTCGGCCAACTCTGTCCCTGGATATGGGGTAAACCTATTTACCGCTATATCATCTACACCCCAGACAGCGAATTTTCGTGCTAGAATTATTGATTGTCTCAACGACTTTTTTGTGTCTTTCGGGAATCCGTATACAAGAAAACAAGAAACATTTAATTTGTGTTTTACTGCACTTCTGATGGCAATCCGCATTTTCTCTATATTTACTTGTTTTTTTATTAATTTCAGCGTTTCCGCATCGCCAGTCTCAGGAGCAAAGCCAAAATTTCTGCATCCTGACTTATAAAGGAGATCAGATAGTTCGTCATCGAAGGCCTCCGACCTTGTCCCTTGAGGCATTTGCCAGGAAATATTTAACCCTCTATTTATAATTTCGTTGCATAGATCTTTTGTCCAGCGGCGATTTACGACCGCCGTGAGATCACAAAAGTCAAAGTTGTCAATTTTATATTTTTCTATCCAGTGTTCCATTTCGTCAGCTACCTCTGTAGGTGGCCGCTTGATATAACGCTTCCCTAGCATATTAGGGCTCGTGCAAAAGGTACACTCGTATGGGCATCCTCTCGTCGCTAGAATGGGAAGGCTACGTCCTCTGTATGTTCCCTGGGTAGTGCCATCCATCCAATAGTTTTCTAATGGTATTTGCGACCAATTAGGCTTTGGCATTTTGTTAAGTTCTAGTCGGGCCCGACGGGGATTAGCCTTGAATATACCGTTCTCTATGAAACATAAGCCATCTATAGAATTTAAATTTTTGTATTGGTTTTTTACAATTTCAGCAACTATTCCTTCCCCTTCTCCTGTTGCTATATGAGTAATTGCACTCGTTCTTAAACATTCTTCAGGTAAACTGTTCGCATGCTCTCCTCCGAACACTATTGGCACATTTGGAAACTTCTCGCGAATCAGATAACTTAGGTCTCGTGTCGCTGGCCATAGAATGCTGAAAAGAGCTGAGATACCAATGCACGCCGTTTTAGGGTGAATTTTGTCAACGATTTCATCCAGAGAGAGGCCAACTTGCATCAAACCTTTTTGATTTGGTATAGGTTCTAGTCTATCTAAAGCAAGGCCTGCTGCATCTATTAAATGGTATTCAGCTTTTAATTTCTCTAGGGTGCCAGCTAAAAAAGCCAATCCTAACGGAGGCTTTGGCGATTGCGCTTGTAGAAAAAAGTTTGACTGGATTCCAGGTGGGTTTATTAGAGTAAACATTCTTTTCAATATACTTTAGAAAGGGGGGCGTGCCCTAAACTTTTGGTAGCATGAAGTAGATTAACACTTACCATAAATCTTAATTTGGTTATATT
>PBLS01000092.1 GCA_002721825.1 Magnetovibrio sp. | reverse complement strand
TATATCTTTTTTAGATTTTTAAAAATTCAGGGATTATCCCCATATGTCTGATAAGGTACCCTCAAACTCCCTAACGAGCCTAATTAGCGATAAAGATCCACCACCATTCCAGGTGATTAATCGTAATGGCACAACAGACCTTCTGCTAGTTTGCGACCACGCCGGTCAAAAAATTCCGCAGGCGTTATTGGGATTAGGCCTTAAAAAGGAGACTTTTAATTTACACGTGGCCTATGATGTAGGTGCGAGTCAAGTAGCGTGCAATTTGTCTGATTTTTTAGATGCACCGCTTGTTTTAGCCAATTACTCCCGGCTCCTAATTGATCCTAACCGGTCTCCAGAAGATCCCGAATCAATACTCCCGACCAGCGATGGAATACCAGTCCCAGGAAACAAAAATCTTGATAAAAATTCTAGGAATAAACGTGTTCGCGATATTTTTAACCCATACCATGATGCAATACATCAATTGCTTGAAAAAATCACAAATACCGGAAAGAAACCTGCATTTCTCTCTATACACAGCTTTTCTCCCGAATATGGCGAAAAACCACGACCGTGGGATATAGGAGTTCTTTGGAACTCTGATCAACGCATTGCCATACCATTAATGAAATTACTTAAGGCTAAGGGCTTAAACGTAGGGGATAACCTGCCTTATTCGGGACATGACCTGGCCTATACTATTGACAGACACGGCGGCGCAAGGAAGCTGCCAAACTGCGCTGTTGAAATAAATCAAAACCAATTGCAGGACGAAACTGGTATAATGCGCTGGAGTAATATCTTAGGAGAGACCCTAATAAAAGTCGTTAAAGGGTTAGACTAGTATAGTCGGGAAGGCCATGAGAATACTCAGCAAAACTTCAATCGTTTTGAAGTATCTTCCCATGTTATATTTCAGTTTCCCGCTTGCGTCATAGAAATACAATGTTTATCAATTCTTAGCGTTGATTAAATTAAAAATTAGCCACGAGGAATTTTTATGGCAGAAACAACGGGCATATCTGGAGAACGTTTGCGGCTGTACATCGAACGGATCGAACGCCTTGAAGAAGAAAAAAAGGCTTTAAGCGACGACATCCGAGAAATTTATGCAGAGGCCAAGGGTGGAGGTTTCGATGTCAAGGTACTCCGCCATATTATCCGGCTGAGAAAAATGGACACATCTGACAGAAATGAAATGGAACATATCCTTGAGGTCTATAAGAGCGCTCTTGGGATGTAAATTTAACTTAGGAACCATCCGCAAATGCAATTAACGCATAATCAAGCAATCGCGCAAGACTAGACTCAAATTCCTCTTCTCCTGTATTTAGAATGAGCTCTGGACAATATGGTTCTTCATAAGGCGACGAGATGCCGGTGAAATTTTTTATCTCACCCGCGCGAGCTCTCGCATAAAGTCCCTTTGGATCGCGTTCTTCACAGACATTCAGATCAGCCTTAACAAATATTTCGTGAAATTGCCCACCAAGCTTGCGACGCGCATTATCCCTGTCAACTCGAAACGGTGAAATGAATGCAGTAACAACTATAAAACCAGAATCGACGAAGGCAGCTGCGACTTCGGCAAGACGCCGGATATTTTCATGACGATCTTTGTGAGAGAACCCAAGGTCACCTGTTAAACCGTGTCGAAGGTTATCACCGTCAAGTGCAAAAACCCGCATCCCTTTATCAAATAAGAAACGTTCAAGCCCAACGGCTAATGCCGATTTTCCCGCTCCAGAAAGACCGGTCAACCATAGGACCCCACTCTTATGCCCTTGACGAATCCAGCGCGCCTTAGGTGCAATATTATACAGTTGCTTTTTCACTACACTCCAGAGTTCTCTCAAATTCTAGCCAGTACATTACTATAATAAGTTAAATCTAAAACTTCATATTAAATTAAATTCACGAAATCTTAAAACACCCTAATTAGAATCTTAACTCTAACTATAATAGAAGAATTTAATGAATGGTGCTCTTGGTATTTTAGGAGGCATGGGTCCTCTCGCAACGGCGGACTTTTTCCAAAAAGTCATAAAAGCTACGCCTGCAGCACGAGACCAAGAGCATATACCAATTTTTATCTATTCGGTTCCGCAAGTGCCGGATCGAACCGAAAGTATTCTTTCGGGTAAAGACGAGCCCCTCACTTGGATGCGGAAGGGTATAGAAACACTTTGTAGAAGTGGCGCGGAGTGTATCGCTATCCCCTGCAATACTGCCCATTATTGGTATGAAAAATTGGTTGATGGTCTTGATATACCAGTCCTACATATTGTCGATGCAACCGCCGCCTCCCTTGCTTCTAAAGATATCAATGAAGGACCTATTGGCCTTCTCGCAACCACCGGAACCATCACGGCAGAGGTTTATCAAAAACGTTTTTCAGTACTCGGTTACGAGTGTATAACCCCCAACCCCGACACACAAATAAATGGTGTCACTGCTGGTATTGAAGCTGTAAAGGCCGGAGATTTAGATAATGCCCGCCGGCGTCTCGAAGCGGCAGCAAATACGTTAGTTGAGCAAAACTGTCACGCTATTGTCCTAGGATGTACTGAGATTCCAATAGTCTTAAACTCTGAAACAAACCACTCTCCGCGAATTCAATATCTTGACGCAACACAATCATTGGCAGAAGCTTCAGTCCGCTGGCATTTAGATTTGCCTGGTAAAAAGCAAAGAATTATATAATTAATGGAGCATAGAGTCTTCAGTTGAGTACGTTGAAATTATTTTCCAAGTGCCCAAAGTAAAGCAATTTAAAAAAACTTTTAGGGTCTCTCTGTTAGTCAAGCTCTCAGTCTCAAAAACTAAGAGCTTTACAAATTCAAACCTTGCAATCTAATCCATGGCCTTTAGCCATAATCCCGCAGGCGATTCGAGTGTGAAATCTTTGATACAAAGGAGAGAAACCGCTCAACCCAATTATTTACCGCACATTCATAGATGTGAGAGGATATAATGCGTCAATCAACACAACTACGTAATCTTCTAAAGTCTGGAGAAACGCTTGTCATTCCCGGGTGTTACAATGCATTAAGTGCCAAAGTACTAGAAAAAGTTGGATTTCCGGCAGTCTATATGACTGGATATGGGACATCTTTATCACTGCTAGGAATGCCGGACGCAGGCCTGGCAACCATGACCGAAATGCATGCTAATGCGCGCTATATCGCAAATGCCGTAGACGTTCCTCTGATTGCTGACGCCGATAACGGCTATGGTAATGCCATAAACGTGATACGTACAGTTCGCGAGTATATTCAAACTGGCGCCGCTGGCATTCACATTGAAGACCAAATCATCCCAAAACGTTGCGGTCATGTAGCTGGCCGACAGGTAATCCCTTTAGAAGAGGCGGTGGGCAAATATCGAGCTGCAGCGGATGCTCGAGATGCGATTGATCCAGATTTCGTTTTAATAGCACGCACTGACGCCCGAGGAGCACAAGGTGGAACGTTAGAAGACGCTATAACCCGCGCCAACGCTTACTTAAGTGCCGGCGCTGACCTTGCTTTTGTTGAAGGACCAACTGACCTCTCTGAAATTGAGCGCGTATCTAAGGAGGTCGACGGGCCTATCTTCTACAATCAGACTGGTATTTCTCCACGCCTAACTATCGAACAAATGAATAATTTTGGTATTGCCATTACTATTCTGCCAGGCGCTCTTATGCGCGTTACCCTTCAGTCGCTGTACGATTTTGCAATTAAATTAAGGGATGAAGGTCCTATGGCCGAAGCTAATTTCTTTAGAGACTTCCAAGACCACCCCGTCGGAGATTTCCATACTTTTGCCGGATTTGGTCAAATCAAAGAGTGGGAAGAAGCCTACATGGATACAAATGAAATGGAGAAGTACAGCGATTCTATTGGCTACCAGCCCGATATCAAACGCCAATAGCTAAACACTCTCCGAAGTGTAAATAGCCGCTCTAAATCTACTATCTACAATAGCATCAAGCTTGACCTAGATAATGCCCTTTTTACGAAGCTGTTCCACAGCCACCGAATCAATCCCTAACAGTTCGGCGAGTACTTCCTCCGTATGCTCGCCAAGCCTAGGAGGTGCAAGACGGACTTCCGTTGGAGTGGACGACAGCTTCATGGGACTATTGATTAGAGTAACCTTACTTTCTTCATCTGTCTCATAGTCCATTTTTATTTTCATACCGCGCGCATTTACGTGAGGGTCTTCAAACACTTGGTCAAGTCGATTGATAGGACCCCCCGATATTGAGTTGTTTTCGAGTGCATCGAGCCAAAATTGTGTTGTTTTTTTGATAATCAAGTCCCGAATGATAGAGACTATCTCTTTGCGATTTTTCAAACGCGCACTATTAGTCGAAAACCGCGGATCTCCGGCAAGGTCCGGGATTGCCGCAATTTCACAGAAACGCCTAAACTGATCATCATTGCCAACGGCTATTACTATATCTCCATCAGATGTCTTAAAAGCTTGATAAGGGACAATATTTGGGTGAGCATTGCCAAAACGTTTTGGCACTTCGCCCGTAGAGAGATAATTCATTCCTTGCACACTAGAAAAAGCGACCATCACGTCTAGCATACCAATATCTATGTGCTGGCCTTGACCTGAGACTTCCCGGTGTCTTAAAGCGGCATTTATCGCAACACCGGCATACATCCCAGCCATTAAATCAGCCACAGGAACAGCGTGTTTCATCGGTTCTCCATCTGGCTCTCCAGTAACACTCATCATGCCACTCATGGCCTGGATTAGAACATCGTAACCCGGCCGCATAGCATAAGGCCCTGTCTGACCAAAACCAGTAATCGAACAATAAATCAAATCTGGAAATTCATCTTTAAGATCATCGTAAGCGAGGTTATATTTTGCTAGGCCGCCAGTCTTAAAATTCTCGACCAAAACGTGCGATTTAGCAATCATTTGCCTCGCTAGAGCCTGGCCTTCGGCCTTTGATATATCTAAACTAATAGAACGTTTGTTGCGATTAGCGGCACAAAAATAGGCGCTTTCCGACGTTTCATTACCATTATTGTCTTTTATATAAGGAGGTCCAAATTTCCGAGTATCATCCCCAACACCAGTGCGCTCAATCTTAATCACGTCAGCACCAAGATCTCCTAACATCTGCGTACATGTCGGGCCAGCAAGGACACGGGTTAAATCGAAAACACGAATTCCATCAAGTGGGCCAGGCATTTTAAGTTCCCTTCCAATATTTGTTTAACGGGCTTACAGCCAAAAAAATAGAATCCTCTATCCACATTTTGAATAGGTACAATTTGTGCAAGTATCGCAACCTTCTTGATGGATCAAACTTGCCTGGGCACATTTTGGACATTGCTGAAAAACTCTTATGTTAGACGCACCAGTATTTCTATCAGGAAAGGATCCTGCATTAGGTTCACCGCTAGAAAACACCGCCACCTCAACGCTTTGCACACCAGTTTCTGCTAATTCACCGGGTGAATTTAGAAAACCAATATTAATTAGATGCTGTTCAATTACTCCTCCAATAGCCGCGAGAAGAGATGGAATGTAATTGCCTGCCATCCACTGGCCACCACGAGGGTCAAAGACAGCCTTTAATTCCTCAACCACAAAAGAAACATCGCCACCTCGCCTGAATACCGCAGATATCATACGCGTTAGCGCTACAGTCCAAGCATAATGCTCTGTGTTTTTCGAGTTTATGAATATCTCGAAAGGCCTAATACGTCGAGATTCATCCAATATATCATTCAGTGTGATATAAATGGCGTGATCGCTGTCTGGCCATTTAAGCTTATAGGTCTTGCCCGGTAATTCACCTGGACGGCCTAAGGGCTTAAAAAGATGGGCTACTGCACCAGAATCACCGAAATCACTCGGCTTCGCCGTTCTCACAGGAGGCTCCAGTGGTAATTCCGGCTGGAAACTCACGCCTTCCTTCTCGACAGTCTTACTTTCAAGTACAGTTCCTGTAACATCGTTGGGTCGATAGGTTGTACAACCTTTACAACCAAACTCAAAAGCCTGGATATACACATTCTTAAAATCTTCAAAATCAATACTTTCGGGCACATTAATTGTCTTAGATATCGAACTGTCGATATACTTCTGTATCGTCGCTTGCATGATCAGATGATCGTGCGGACTTAAATCTTGCACATCAACAAAAGCATTAGTTAAAGGTGTGTTGGCTCCTTTAACACTCCGATAAAGTCTATAGGCATAATCTGAGACTTTCACTTCGCTCCGCGAACCATCGGGCATTAATACGTGGCGATTGTAGGAAAATGAGAAAACGGGTTCTAACCCCGATGAAACATTATCTGCAAAAAGTGAAATAGTGCCCGTTGGTGCTATAGAAGTGAGTAGCGCATTGCGAATCCCATAATTTTGAATTGCATCTTTAATATCGTCATCCAATCCTTGAATAGTCTCTCCAGCCAGATATTTTTCTTTCTTGAATAGTGGAAAGCTGCCTTTCTCTCGTGCGATATCTACTGAAGCTAAATAAGCAGCCCGTTGCAGAGATATAAGCCATTTTTCCGCCAATTTAATCGCTTGAGCACCACCATAACGTGCTCCACACATTATCAACGCATCAGCTAGACCGGTGATACCGAGCCCAATACGACGTTTGGAGAACGCTTCACTTTGATGTTCCTCAAGTGGAAAATTAGAAACATCTATGACGTTATCCAGCATTCTGACCGCGGTCCTTACTAGCTCTTCCAATTTTTCCGGAATTATTTCTGCGCCATCGGAAAAAGGCTCACTGACAAGCTTTGCCAGGTTAACCGATCCCAACAAACAAGCACCATATGGTGGAAGAGGCTGCTCTCCACAAGGATTGGTCCCATTAATTATTTCACAATAATGAAGATTATTGCGCGCGTTTATACGGTCAATAAAGACTACACCAGGCTCTGCATAAGAATATGTAGCTCTCATAATTTTATCCCAAATTTCGCGCGCCTTCAGAGTTTTATATGTAACCCCATCAAATTTGAGTTCCCAATCAGTATCCGTATTGACCGCATTCATAAAGCTATCCGTCACTAAAACGGATAAATTAAACATTCTAAGACGACCCGGCTCGCGCTTCGCATCAATAAAAGCTTCAATATCCGGGTGATCACAGCGCATCACAGCCATCATGGCGCCACGCCGTGACCCAGCACTCATAATGGTCCGGCACATGGCATCCCAAACATCCATAAAACTCAAGGGGCCAGATGCGTCAGCGCCCACCCCCTTAACCTGAGCACCTCTGGGACGCAAAGTTGAAAAATCGTAGCCAATACCACCGCCTTGCTGCATGGTTACAGCCGCTTCTTTAAGGCTCTCAAAGATACCAGCCATATCGTCTGGAATTTCTCCCATAACAAAACAGTTAAAAAGTGTTACCTTTCGGGAAGTACCTGCACCTGATATAATGCGCCCCGCAGGTAGAAACTTATAGTCATCCAAAGCCTCAAAAAATTTTTGTTCCCAGTGGGATGAATCCAATTCAAGAGAAGCTAGACTGGATGCTACCCGGCGCCATGTATCCTGTACCGATTTATCCACAGGCTTGCCATTTAAGCCCCTAAGACGATATTTCATATCCCATATCTGCTTCGAGATGGGTGACGGGTCAATCATAAAACTTTCCAGTTATATTAATAAGGGAACAGACTAAAAATAATAGACACCAAAACAAAACATATTCAAGATTGTCTACAATGAGCATGGTCCCCAGGGCTAGGGCTTCACTGCAACACGCAATTTAAGACCTAAGAAATGAGTCGTCAATATTTGTTCTCTTTTTGTTTCCACAAGAAATCCCAAGAGATATCCCCCGGTCATAAAAATAAATATCAAGGAAACCATGCGTTTGTTAAGTTTTTTAAATTGCCCTAAGAGATCCTGTATATATAATCCACTAATTAATCCACTAACTAATCCACAGGAATTTAGACTTACCTCAGCTTAGTTCTTTAACCACTTCTTCCTTTCGTGCTAACCGATTTGGTATGTGGGAAGCGTGTCATGCCTTCTTGCGCTAGTTTATTTGACGCGTTTTCTACCGTCCTCTCCAACTTTTCAATAAAAGCCGCCCTTTTTAGGCCCGAAGATATCATAGGCTGAAATTCTATTGTAATACAGCCGGCGTGCTTCGTGAAACTTCTTCGACCCCAAAATAATCCAGAATTTAGCGCCACCGGAATTAGCGGAACATCGCATTGAGTATATAGAGCAGCAATGCCTACATGGTAAGGAATTTTTTCACCTGGATGTGTCCTCGTTCCTTCTGGAAAAACTATCACTGAGCGCTTTTGAGAAAGACGGTCCTTAACATCTCTAACTAGAGTTTTTAAAGCGCTTGCCCCACCTTCACGATCAACTGAAACAGCTCCACATTTTTTCGCCACCTGCCCCCAAATAGGTATCTGCATCAATTCTCTTTTTAAGACATAAGCGGGGTCACTGAATAATAGGTAAAAGAAATATGTTTCCCAAGCCGATTGGTGTTTGCAAGCATAGATAGCAGAGCCATGAATAATATTTTCAGCGCCACGAATCTCAAAATCAAGACCGACAAGTACTTTAAGGGCCCAGTGCTGTGTCCACGCCCACGCCTTAACAGCACACTGCGAAAACTTCCGCGGAAAAGGCTGCAAAACCATCATTAATATTACTGCAAATGCTGTCCAACCAATGAAAACGCAATTGTACGCCCAGGAGCCAACGAGCACGCGCAATTTTCGCATCTCAAATCAGACCTTATTTTCAATCACGTTTAGTATCCGACATAAACATATTCTCTGTACGATGTCGAACCCAAGCCATTAAAAACTTATTAAATTCGGTAGCCATTAAAGTTGCTGTACCAGGCCAACTCCACCACTCACTATGTTTAACGTGTTTAGGGAAAACCGGGTTCGCAATAATTCGAATATTTGGCATTAGGTTATTAAACTCCAATTGGCTACGCGGCATATGATATGCGGCTGTCACTAACCTGAGGGAACTGATTTTTTTTTCAGCTACCCACCTGGCTGTTTCCTCCGCATTTTCACGTGTATTAATTGCATTGCCAATATCTATCCGTTTTTCAAGCCTAGTTGGATTATGATGCACAACTTGAAGGAGATGCCTTACATCTAGGCCACGATATACACCCGATACAAACATCAAGTCAGCTAAGTTTTTGGATAGCAAATCCAGTCCCTTACTTAGTCGCCCGCTGCCGCCAGTTAGCACGACGATAGCATCGGTACGAGTTGTTTTATCCTCAACAGCGGCTGGAATATCGTCTACATAGCGGCTCAGCCCGATAAGCCACAAACCCATTAAAAATACGAGCAGCAGCATCAGATTGACGATCACCATACTTTTCTTACGCCTTCGAAATTTAGGCACTGCTACAACGTCCTTTCAAGTGCCCTCATCACTGTAATTTTCGCCGTTAGCATTGAAATGACGGACACGCCAAACGGTAATATTGCCAACAATAACCAATGGAATAGTCCAAAGCTAATGTCCGGCAGCAAATATTCATCAAGACTATGAGTTAATTGCCACAGCATCCAGAGAGTCGGTATCGCTAGTGAGATCCCAATAATGCCACCACTCAAGCCTAAACCAAGGGCACGACGGGCAAACTGACGAGCTATATAAGTATCCTGCGCACCTATCAAATGTAATACCTCAATAGTATCACGGTGTATGGCGAGAGCAGTCCGTGTAGTAAATACAATAGTGCCAATGGTAGCAAAAAGAATTAAAATTAAAACTAATAATGCGACCACCTCAATAGTCTCAATTAAGCGCACAAGATGCGTAAGCCAAACTTGATGGTCATCAACGGCAATCCCATTATCCTTCAACGATAACCGCTTAAGCAATTTTTGCGCATTAAAATCAGATGATGATTTCAGTTCCACATCAACTAAATTGGGAAGAGGCAACTCTTGATTACTAATTCCCTCACCAATCCATGGCTCCAACAAACGGATCAACCGGCCATCTTCCATAACTTCATACCGCTTTACTTCTGGCGAGGTAGCCAGCAACGTCAATACATTTCTGAGGCGCTTTTCATCTTCGACTTTATCATCAGTGGAAATTATTTGGACGGTCAAAGAACCGCGAACGCCGCGATCCCACTTAGAGGCTGTCGCATTTAGCACAAAAATAAAAGCTAATGCCATCACTAATAAAAACACCATAAACGCGACCAACCAGGGTAAAAAATAATTTATCCTGTCCTTACTCAGCGGTAGATCGGACCTGAGCCAAATCACTATGCATTCTCCGGCTGACCCGAATCGGGTTCTAATTTTTTGTCGGAATCCCCTTTTCTAGTGGTAAAAGGAGGAATTTCAGATTTTTTTAAGCCATCTTTTTTAAGACCCTCGTTCCCTTCAGATTTTTCCTTTGACGTCAACACTGCTTTTGCTGCGGAGGTCGTCAAAATGCCATTTGCAAGAGAAAGGCTACCATGACCGAGTCGATCGACTAAGACCTTATTATGTGTTGCAATGACAATAGTAGTACCAAGTTTATTTAATTCCTCGAATAGATGAACAAGGCGAAAAGCCATTGCATCATCGACATTTCCGGTAGGTTCATCTGCCAATAACAAGCGTGGGCGTGAAATCACAGCTCTTGCTATTGCGACGCGTTGCTGCTGTCCACCAGACAATGTTGGAGGTCGTGCGCGCATGTGGTCTTTAAGCCCGACCCAGCTCATAAGTTCCGTTACATACTTTTCTATTTCGTTCTTCCTGACACCTGCCACACGTAGCGGCAAGGCTACATTATCGAATGATGATAAGTGGTTAAGCAACCTATACTCTTGAAACACCACACCCACACGCCGTCGAACCGCAGGTAATTTATCTCGTGGCGTAGTAGCGATATCATTACCAAAAAGCGATATCAAACCGCGCGACGGACGCAGAGCAAGATAAATAAGTTTCAGTAAAGATGACTTGCCCGCTCCGCTTTGCCCAAGAAGAAAATGGAATGAACCAGGTGCTAAAGAGAAAGTAACGTCCTGGAGAACTTCTGGCCCCAAGCCATATCGCAAACCAACATTCTTAAACTCAACGATTGGAGATTCTTGTTCCGACTTCATCGTACTCCTATATATAGTTAGGCATTTCTATGCATCCGCCTGCTACATTAATCAAAGCCTCTCTGTACATTTAAGGCTCCATTATGCAGAATGGCACGATCAGAGGGACCGCGTCCAGGCTATGCTAATTTTCGTTTCAAATAGACAGCGGGTTGCGTTCGATTCATGCAAATCTTATAAATGAGGTAACTAATTAGAGTTCTACCTATATGATCATTACCTGTCCAAATTGTGCTACCAAATATAACATTAAACCCGCTCTCTTGGGAGATGGGTGTCATACTCGTTGTTTCAATTGTGGTTACTCCTGGTTTCAAGGGCCGGTAGTATCACCGCCGCCGCCGCCGATGGCGCCACAACCTTTAATGCCGCCACCGCCAAGCTTTCCAGACTCACCCATGCCAACATTGGCGTCCTCGTCCGGACAAGCTTTGTCCTCTCAAACTGAAGATTTGTTATCTAATCCACAAAAATCAAATGATAGTGTCTTGCACACAGAGGGCCAAGGCAATGAAGAAAGTGTTTCTCTGGAAAGTGCGAATACTGCATCTAAAAGCAATCAGCAACTACCCGCCGCAGAATCGGCTGCTAATATCGACGATAGCGATGAAAATATTATAGACGAGATAGATGATATCGATCCCGACAGCTTGCCTGAGCCCGAACCCATTCCAAATGTATTCATGCCAAATGCCGGTAACAGCACTGAGAAAAAACCGCGCAGTCTTATTAAAACCATTATAATTGCTTTAACTGCTTTTTTAATAATCCTCTTCGCTGCACTAATTTTTGCACGCGGATTTATTATGGATTTGTTACCGTTTACTAAAGAACTTTATGCAACTGTAGGTTTAGGTGAACCATTAGGCGAAGGTCTGAAGATTGGTAACGCAAAACCGAAGCGTGAAACTAGTCAGGGCAAAGAGGTTCTCATTGTGACTGGGATAATCACCAACGTCTCGGAAAAAACGCGTACAGTACCCTTGATTAAGGTTTCGATTCGCGACGGCGAAGATAAAGAAGTTCAATCAGCAATCTCACCACCGGAGAGAAGTGAACTAGCTGCTGGCAAGCGAATGAAATTTAAAGTAACTCTGCTCAACCCTTCTCCATTAGCTCGCCGCATTGAAGTAGTTTTTTCTCCGCCAAAAAAGGCAGAATAAACTGAATAGGTATATACTCATTATGTGCCTTTAGTTTGTTTTAAAAGTTCTTATTCGAACAGCGCAAAACTTCGCTCAGCGGAGTACCACTTAAAATCGTTTTATGAGTCTATCAATGTATTCACGCTCAAAGCGAGGCCTGAACTTTTCACTTGATCGCCGGCGTAGTTCGTCCAAAATTTGGCGCGATTTTATCAGCTCACGTTCGCTCGGGATGCTGAGATCCATTCGACTTTCGCCGAAGGCCTCAGCACCAAGCCGCCAGCCGAATGAACCTTCTTGATCTCTTCCTTTACTTTGCCGTTGCTGACCCACACCAACGCCAGCCCCTCTCTGAGTAGCTAACCGCTCTATCAGGTTTTTAGCAGTCATACGAAGTTCGCCAAGCGCATCAGTTTGATTTCGAAGAGCACCTTTTGCATCGGCTTCATGAAGGGCATCTCTTGCTCCTCCCATGGCTCTCTTCGCACGGCTCAGACCTTTAGGAGTACTACCTAGCACTTTCTCCATCTGCTGCATTAAACGGCGAAGCTCTCTGCGTAATCTTTCTTGGCTTAATGCTAATTGAACCGTCGCTTTCTTGTTTGGTTTTTTACTAGCATGCGAGTTTTGATTATTTACGTTCCGCCCAGGATTACCGTGTTGCTGCCGATGACGAAAGGTTTGATCAAGAAGTAACTGCTGGCGACTGACAAGGCTACGCAAACCATTTAAAACGCGTTTTTTGTCCATAACACCGTCTCTCGGCTGTGCTAACCGCACGCTATTTCGCAGCACATTCAATGCTTCATTGAATTGGGAAAGCATGCGCCTAGCTCCCTCACGTGAACCAGAGTTGCTTAATTCGCGTGCGCGATTCAGAATATCATGAAGATATCTACTATCCATAATCCCACGAGGCACACCGCTTTGGGGCACTACCAACCCATTACGTTTTAAATGCTCAGCAAGTGCTTGCACATAATGTTCCATAGCTAGTTGCAACCGGTCCACCAGATTCTTTAGACGAGGATCACCTAAACTCCTTCGAAGCGTTTTGGCTAGTTCTTCTTGAAGTTTTGCTAGATTACGGTCAGCAATAGCAAATTTACCTTCTTCTATCCTTAAAGCCGCTTCCCAAAGAATGTATTGAACCTCTCCACGTACATGAAAATTCCTACTGTGGCGGAGTCGTGCCTGAGCCGACGCTAAAGCTATGAATACAATCGTATCATCGTAAAAATGTTTTGGACTTTCAGAGATTAGGTCGAGCGTTGAGATCGCCTCAGTAATGACATTCTCATCAGGCCGATTCAGGCTTTTTCGGAGCTCAGCTAACTTTCTCGCTACTGGATGATTAAAAATTCGCTCCGGCAAAGCTATCAAAACTATATCAGTGCCGGATTCCTGTCCAATTCCATCGATAGCACGAATTGACGTGTTAACCGCCATTCCCGCCCAAGGGTGTGACGAAAAATCACGAGCAACGAGGCCACTCCAAATGCCCGCTTTTGATTTAGCTATAGGAAGCTCGAAAGCTGCATAATTTTTACCGTTTGGAAGCAACCATCCCTGACTATGCTGGATGATAAGTCTCAAATTAGAAATGCCGTAGTCATCTTTTGCTTCGTATTCAATGCCCAAAACACCGCCCCCCTTATTTTTAGGCGGCGCTGTAAAACTCACTTCAGGCGCCAAATCTGCAATTACCTTTATATCCCACATCCGGACCACCTCTTCTCCCCACCTAATGGCGAGAGAATTAGCACCTAATTCACTTTTACCTAATTCAAACTCGACAACCCAACCATCAGCCACATTTTTTTCATCATACGCCCTAAAAGGCACCAGCCTATTTCCAATGCTTAGATTTGGTTTTCCTTCAAACGCATTTGTCTGACCTAGAATTTTACTTGCGGAAGGAATTTCAACCACATCATCATTCTTATTGGTATCCAAAAAAATTGGCGGCTTTTGCGTGTAATCTGGCGGCGTTATCCAAACACCCAATATAGTCGGGTCCGTATTGAGTGTTGCTTCTTGAGGGAAAACCGCTCTCTCCAAACGCGTACCTCCCTCAGATCCCCCAACTGTGAACCCTATTATCAGCATTAAAAATATTAGAACTCGCAAAGCTTTAGGGTCATGGCGAGGCATGCCTGGGGATGGGGCTTTTATACGTAAATTTGTAATTAAAGCTTTCATGCGTAGGACGTGTGCACGCCATAGCACTTCTTCCACCGAACCCGGCTTTAATTCCGGCGGTCTATCATCAAGCGTACTTAATGGTTGGTTTCTGACCTCACTATCACTCTCTATGCGGTAATTTACTGAATTACGCCTCACACGATAACACCCCTGCGTAACATGCCGCAGGCTCAAAACTAAAAATACCGCAAAACTAATCAGTATTGTCAAATGCAACCAATTTGGTAATTTTGGAAGAAGGTCTAACAATGCCAAAAATAAGAAGCTCGCTATTACTGCTAGAAGCGGCATAGCCTTCGGCCAAAAAACTTCCCAGAACAAAGTTAAACGTGTTAGAAAGGCAAGAAACAATAGTCGCATATAAATACGCTTTTTAATATCTACTCTTAAAGTAAATAATCCCATTTTTCTATTCAACCGGTCTTTTAGATTCCTTTTCAAGCCAGGTCGGTATCGATTCCAAATTCATCATATCTTCAACAGTGAACCGCTTTCGAACTAACGCAAATTTATCACCGTTAACCATAACCTCTGGAGCCAATGATCGAGAGTTGTACGTAGACCCCATTACAGCACCATAAGCTCCAGCTGTTAAAACCGCCATTAAATCACCTGCAGCCATAGGTGGAAGGGCACGATCTCTCGCAAAGAAATCACCTGATTCACAAATGGGGCCTACAACATCCATTCTAGAAGAGATTGCGCTTTTATTTGGTTCTCTTACTGAGATAATTTGATGGTATGCGTTATAAAGCGTCGGACGAATCAGATCGTTCATTGCACTGTCAACAACGCAAAACCGTCTAGCCGATCCTTCCTTTATAAAAATTACCTTGGTTACCAAGACCCCCGAATTTCCAACAATTCGGCGTCCTGGTTCAAAAACTAACTTACAGCCTAAATTACCCACCGTTTCAGATACCACAGCCGCATACTCTTCAAGGGTCGGCACTAATTCATTGTTATAAGCAATGCCAAGTCCTCCTCCCAAATCTAGTTCAGTTATTTCATAGCCCGCAGAGCGCAATTGAATTGCAAAATCTGATAGGCGACTATAGGCCCGCCTAAACGGATTAAGGTCTATCAATTGTGACCCAATATGTACGGCAACACCCGTTATCTTAAGCGCATGCTTTTCTCTTAGGAGAGCATAAGCCTCTTTAGCCAACTCAAAATCAATGCCAAACTTATCCTCCTGACGACCAGTGGATATTTTATCATGTGTCTTAGCGTCAACGTCAGGATTAACCCGCACCGCCACTTCAGCCATACACC
>PBLS01000091.1 GCA_002721825.1 Magnetovibrio sp. | reverse complement strand
CCTGGTGGGGTTTGCCCTGCCACCGGTATTGCTATCGGCGCGGTGTGCTCTTACCACACCCTTTCACCCTTACCAGGCTAACCAAAAACTAGCCTGGCGGTTTACTTTCTGTGGCACTTTCCCTGAGGTTGCCCCCGCCGGGCATTACCCGGCACCATGTTTCCGTGGAGCCCGGACTTTCCTCCCCCGCACCCGAAGACACGAAGGCGACCATCCGACCATCTGGCCATACGACTATAATGTATTAAAAGAAAAAATTAAACCCAGAACCACAAGCCTAGTCTATCAACTCACGAAGTCCAATAATTCGGCGCGCGGTTTCAGGGTCAATACGGCCATTCACTCGTGCAGGACGGTAATGTCGTTGAAAGGCCCGTAAGGCAGCTGTTAAGTCCTTCACATCATAACCAATTTCAAAAAGTATTTTTTTTATGTTGATAGGTGCGAGCTCCAAATGATTCGCTTCTTTTGGCCAAAGCCCAATATTTACCTTAGCCATTGCGTGCCAATCGAAATACTCACCGGGATCGCTTTTTCTTACTGGAGCTACGTCAGAGTGTCCAACAACATTTCTAGCAGGTATTCGGTGCCGCGCCAAAATATCAAGTGTTAATTCCCGAAATGCATCCATTTGTCGGGACTTAAAGGGACGATATCCAAACTCATGTCCCGGATTAACCATTTCAATTCCAATTGACCTATTGTTAATATCAGTTGAACCTCGCCAATAAGAAACTCCAGCGTGCCAAGCTTGCATATTTTCTGCCACCAACTGGTAAATACTGCCATCTTCATCAATGCAATAGTGTGCACTTACTTGTGCTTTATTACTGCAAAGGCGCTCTAGCGCTTCTGTAGCACTGAGCATTCCCGTATAATGCACGACTAGCATATCAACAGCCGTGCCCAACTTGCGAGTATCGTAATTAAGAGACGGGCGCTCTATGATTGAAGCCGCCGACATAAGCTACTTCAAACCTCTCTGTTTTTCTATACGGTCATATGCTGCATTAATTGTTGCCATCTTTGCATTTGCAAGATCAACAAACTCTTGTGGCACACCTTGCGCCATCAGCTTGTCAGGGTGATTTTCGCGTATCAATTTTCGATAGGCAGCCTTGACCGCTTCATCAGATGCCTCATGGTCAATATTTAGAACCCTGTAGGGGTCGTCTATTACCTTTTCACCAATATGAATATATTTCAGTCTTTCAAAAGCATTAGAGCTAAACCCAAAGATAATCGCAATGTTTCTTAGCAATTCCAGTTCAGCTGGATGGATCAGCCCATCCGCTTTAGCTATATGAAATAACGCTCCTAAAATCTCCTCCAGAACAACTTGCTCGCCCGAGAACAACTGAGCAATTTGGTTCGCGTACGGTTCATACCCGCTAGGTTCAAATTTGGCTTCATTCCAAATACGAGCAACGCTTGCGCTCTCATGTGATGGGATATGGAAAACTTGTTTAAAGGCTGCAATTTCGTCTTTCGTAACGCGACCATCGGTCTTCGCCATCTTTGCCGACAATGCTATTACAGCTGCTGTAAAAACTACCTGACGAGAATTCTGATCTAAGTCATCATATTTGCAGTCATCAGTAATCAAAGAGGCCTCCGCCTCTTTCATTCGGTCAACAGAGTGGCCGGCAACTGCACCGAGCAGGCCCCCCAGTGGGCCGCCCAAGGCAAAACCAGCAATACCGCCAATAACTTTTCCCCATATACTCATGGTATGCCACCAAATTTATCTAAAGAAACAGGCTTAATTTGGGCAACACAGAGTCCGTAAATCAAGGCTAAAATAACCGCCCATCATGGCATCAACGCTATAAAACGACCCAAAGGCGAGCGTTACCGCCCAGCCAATCGCTCTTATCGCCTTTCCACTTAAATGATTTACAATTGCATAACATAACTGTGACGCAAGTATCATTTCAGCACACGCTTAGTCAACAATGGTGCGCTATTTACAGGGGTGCGCTATTTACAGGGATTTGTGCTAATCCGGAAAAGGGGATGCTCTATACGATAAGCCAAAGCTGGTTTAAGTAAATGTTCGCAGGCAGAAGTCAACCGCCCTGCGGCCATAACTATAAACAAAATACGGGTTCACGATATAGTGATATGGCATACCAAAAAATTAATTTTAAAAATCATTATTTTTCATAGACACTTCGGTTTGGCCGCACCATCATCCGATACATGGTTGAACATGTTGATTGCATTGTAATTGGAGCTGGGTGTATCGGTCTGGCTGTAGCGCGGAGTCTGGCGCAAGCGGAACGAGAAGTAGTTTTGCTTGAAAATTCCGAAACTATAGGAACTGGCATTTCGTCACGTAACTCCGAGGAAATTCACGCCGGAATTTATTATCCGAGTAACAGTTTGAAAGCGCGGCTTTGCGTACGTGGACGGAACATGCTCTATGACTATTGTGAGAGCCATGGTATTGCGTACAAACGGATCGGTAAATTAATTGTAGCTACCGAAAAGCATGAAGTTCCAATCCTCGAATCAATTGGCCTAAAAGCACGTGCTAACGGGGTAGATAACTTGGAATGGATTGATGGATTTCGCTTGCAGGAATTAGAACCAAACATTCGCGCCGTTGCCGCTTGGCTCTCGCCATCTACGGGAATAATCGATTCACACGGCTATATGCTATCTTTACAAGGAGATATAGAAAACGCAGGCGGAGTAATTGCATTTCATTCTCCAGTCCTTGAGGGACAAGTAAGCAATAATAAACTTAAAATAAAAGTAGGCGGTGAAAATCCAATGGAGCTGTCTAGCAATATATTAGTTAATGCTGCTGGTCTTGGCGCACAAAACATTGCGCGTAGAATAAAAGACATTCCTGTTGAGACTATCCCACCACTATATTTTGCACGCGGAAATTACTTCACCCTTATTGGGAAATGCCCTTTCAATCATCTAATTTACCCAGTACCAGTCGCAGGAGGTCTTGGAACCCATTCCACTATTGATCTTGGCGGCCAAGTCAAGTTTGGTCCAGACGTAGAATGGCTTAAAAAGATAGACTACACTGTCGAAGCATCACGCAGTATAAAATTTTATGCTGACATACGCCGTTATTGGCCTGACTTACCAGATGAAGCCTTGCAACCTGGCTATGCTGGAATTCGCCCTAAGTTATCAGGGCCTCAAGATGAAAAGCATGGCAATGACTTCATAATTCACGGGTCAAAAAATCATGGTATAAAAGGACTAGTTAATCTTTTTGGCATTGAAAGCCCCGGGTTGACGTCATCGCTGGCAATTGCTGAAGAAGTAAGGGACATCTTAGACTTGCAGTAGAGGATTTATTATAAGGCCTTAACTTACAACTTTTTACACTTTGATTTCTGCTACAATTTCAGAGTCCATATCTAGCCAACGCAAGGTTTTTCGCCAAATATTTTGTTATACCTGGCGCAATAATGGTCCCAAACTTCGGGGTTTTTCAGGCGTTCAGGCTTTTTACCTGCAAAGATGTCACCCCATTGGTCAGCAGCAAATGTCGCCATATTATAATTTGCGTCACTTGTAACACCTGCTATATGCGGCGAAACGATTACGTTTTCAAATTTGAGAAGTGGGTGATCATAAGGGGGCGGTTCCTCGGTAAAAACATCACAGCCAGCTCCGGCAATACGTCCTTCAGAAATAGCTTTTACTAGTGCGTGCTCATCGTGGATAAAGCCACGCGCAGTGGTGATAAATAAACTTGACGGCTTCATACATGAATACAGTTCTTCACCTATCATGCCATGCGTTTCCGCTGTCAGCGGACAATTCACTGAGATAATATCCGATTCCGAAAACAAGTCTCGTAAGTTCAGGATCTGTTTGACCCCATACATTTTAAAGTCTGCATCCGTTATATATGGATCATAAGCCATAACGGTCATACTAAAAACCTTAGTTAATCGGGCAAGACGCCTTCCAATATTGCCAAAGCCAACAATACCAATCGTTCTATTCGTTAACTCATGCCCACAATAATTCCAGCGTGTCCAATCGCGTGCCTCCCCGCGTATGGCCTGATTAGATTGTATAATTTGCTTGGCCAAAGCCAAAATCATACCTATCACATGTTGGGCAACGGATTCTGCATTAGAGCCGGACTGGTTAACAACCAGGACCCCCGCTTCATTACAGGCCTCAACATCAACCATGTCATAGCCTGCACCAGCGGACGAAACGGCCAAAAGATTAGGACAACGCCCTAGGAAACTCCGGTCTGGCCAAAATCTCCGCTTGGTTTCCGTGCTAGGGCGGAGTTGATAGCCATGAGCTTCTGCTAATGCCTGCCAAATTTGGTCTTCTGAATCAGATTGATCCATTCTAACTAGATCAATATTCGGATTACTTTTAGCTCTATTAGGTCCTGCCTCATCCATCCACTTTTCAAAAAAAAACAACCGTTTAACCATCTACAATGCCCATTATTTCAGTATCACATGCTTTTATCAGGATATGAAAAAACATTTGAAAAAATAATTATGGTATCTATAGCAACTCACAGAATGCGATTATGTCCCATGCACAAGTCGGTATGAAGCTAATAGTTTGCTAAAACATGCATTATGTCAAAAACCAAAATAATGTTTTTAGTATGGTGTCAGAAGAATTTATTTAAAAATTTTCGGTTAAGTGAGCAAATATCAGCTTTAATTGGCACATATCCGGTCCATCAAACGCTCAAAAAAAGCCTCTCCCGCCTTTATCTGTTCCAATTCAATGAACTCATTTGGTTTATGTGCCTGATCGATAGAACCAGGACCACAGACCACAGTCGGAATACCAGCCCGTTCTTTAAACAATCCGGCCTCTGTCCCGAAAGCAACCTTGGCATGGTCATTCCGCTCGGCTAGCCCTTTAACAAAGCTCACTACTTCCTCATCAAGATCCATTTCGAGCCCGGGCATATCGTTGATCAAGTCTATACTTATACCCGTATTGGGTTGAATAGCACGCATATCAGGCTCTAATCCGTCACGAGCAAAGGACCGAATTTCTTCCTCAAGAGCAACTGGGTCCTCTTCACCAACATAGCGAAACTCAAACTCAATTTTGCAATCCTTTGGCACTATATTTAGTTGGGTGCCGCCTGAAATAACACCTGTATGAACAGTGGTGTAGGGTACGTCATAAAGCTCGTCGAAAGGACCCTCAGCTTGAATACGTTCAGCTATAGAACGAAGTTTAGAAATAAACATTGCTCCAAATTCTATAGCATTTACACCAAAAGGAGCCAGACTAGAGTGAGCCTCATAGCCACGCACATGAACGTTGTAACTACGCTTACCCTTATGACCGGTTATCACTTGCATAGATGTTGGCTCGCCAACAATACACATAGCCGGTTTAATTGGCATACCATTCAGCTTGTCTATAAGACGTCGAACGCCGATACAGCCCACTTCCTCATCATAAGAAAATGCGAGATGCAACGGCGTTTTAAGGCCACGCTCCATGAACCTTGGCAACATAGCTAAAGTAATAGCAATAAAACTCTTCATGTCAGAAGTACCGCGCCCAAAGAGTTTGCCATCTTTTTCCAAGACTTCAAATGGGTTCGAATCCCATTCTTGGCCATCAATAGGCACCACATCCGTATGCCCCGATAGCATGATACCAGGACTACGATGCTCGCCTACCGTCGCATAGAGATTCGCTTTGTTGCCGTCCTCGCTATGAATTATATCGCTCGAAATTCCGAGGTTAGCGAGGTATTCTCTGATGAAATCAATTACCATTAAATTTGATTCACGGCTCGTAGTATCAAAGGAAACAAGCTTTTTTATCAGTTCAATGGAATCGGGGTTGGTCATAAGAACTCCTGGCAATCTGACGAATAATTATCATTAGCATATAAATGCCTTCAATTAAATCCAATCGGTTCATTCCTAATAAAATGGAATCTAGAATTTGAGATTAGAAGCGCTGAGAACACGAATATTAAGATGATACACCAGCACTATGTTGGTGTGTTTCCAGCTTAAGAAAATGTACTAGAACCTCCTTAACCGTTCCAGAGTTCATTTCATTTTTTTCAATCAAGCATTTAAGCTAGCCCATAACCTGGCGAAAATTTGATTCTTATATCGAAATGTTCGCGCAACTCCAGGGCTGACGAAACCTCAGATGTTTTAATTTCAGCCTGCCAATCTACCGCGCCACCATAGGCATCACGGATACGAATGCATCCCTCTTCAATTCTAATTGCCCGATGAACTGGCGCTCCGAACCCTACGTGCCTTCCTTCAAATTCTTGTGAATTGAATTTCAGACACTTACCTCTCGCTCTATTTTCAATTCTGAAAACCCCGTGGTTTAATGAAGCTGGTTCTCTTTCGCCTTGGCGAGGCACGGCATGGGCCATAGCCGAACGATAAAGGTTACGCTGCTCTATTGATGCCGTATAAGTATAGCTCCCTGGGTCAGCCAACCAATCTTCCCCATCTATGTTAAGTTCCACAGAAAGTTGATCGTTATGCGCGTGACCTCCGCGCCCCCCTTGACCTATAGAACCACACCGGATTGACATGAAAAACTGCTCTGAGCGCCAAATATAGAGCCCAAAATTTGGATATGCGATTGCTTTCATCCCATCAAATACGGCTGGGCTCAAAACATGGATTTTAGTTTCCATCTGCTCGAAAGCCGGGTTCAATCCGGGCTCATGAATAACGATCTCTGAACCGTCAACTAATACCGGAGAAGACACTAGAGACCGTTCACCTGCCAATGCCTTAATCACTTCAGACTCGCTTGCAAAATCGGACACTAGCTCTCCGTCTCCTAAGAGTGCATTTACCGACATGATTAGGCCCAATTGATTGAGATGATCTTCATCCAGATTCGCTGACACATTACCAACGGATAGCTTAAACATCCGGCCACTATCGTTATCACCAATCTGTATAACTCGCCCATTGGGCTTTGTTATATCTTTTGTAAAATTAGCCATTTTTCTTAAAAGCTCCGTAAATCCTTCAAAAAAATCATCCGGTCCGTCCCGCCCCAAAAAAAGTGCTGCGGTAAACACAACCATTTCAGATGAAAGGCGATGATAACACGTAGAAGCTTCGAAATTACTGCCATCTGGCTGAAATTGATACTTAACTTCTTGAAAAAATTCCCTTTTTGCAAAAATCCACCAAGACTTAGTTTCATCATCTAGTTCAAGCGCTGCCGTCAAGAAAGCTAATCCACATATGTTAGACAGATAATGGTTACCTCTAATTTTAGGTTCCCACTCTAAATTTTGCATAATATGTCGACCATGTGCCAATAGACTAGTTGCGATAATTTTCGATATTTTTGAGTTAATGCGGTACCCTGTCCCCTCTAGTAACCAACAAACCATAGCCATATTAGCGGCTCGAATGGCAACATCCATCGTGCAAACCCAGTTGACACCGTAACCTGGCGGGTTAGCCGCAATAAAATCAAGTATTTGATCTAAACATTCGCGCCTATATGCTGACATTTGAGCTTCATCAACGCATTCTGACGCCATCGCAAGTAGCGGCAAATGCTGCATCCTGGCAAGTTCCCAAGGTATCTTTATATCAACGCCCGGCTCCTGACCATAAAGTACTCCGGCGCTCCATTTCCCCTCATTCCATCGATAGCCAGAACGAAAATCGAGTTGCCAGTCGATTGGCAAATAGGTATTGGAGATCAATTCTCGAAGGGCAGATGCTATTGGCCGATTTCCTGGCGATAACAGTTTTGTTAATTTACTTAGCGTAAACACCCCGGGTAATGGTGGGTAGACGTGTTCCAAAAACCCCTTACACGAAATCCCGTAAGTTACCTTCATCCAGCCACTACCCAAAATATTAAATTCATGCTTAAAGTATTTCTCCGCTACCCCAAGCAATATAGCTTTCCTCGATTTCCCAAAACTATGAGACATAGCCCTGAACCCTGTAGGTGCTTTTCTAAGAGAACGTTCTTTGATCGGAATAGGGTAAGTGCAGCGATAAGCATTTATATATGTGCAAAATCTTGCGCGAACTACGCGTAATATTGTTCTCAGACCTTTCAACACTAAAAACCGAAAAGATAAAGATCTCGCAAAACGTATAAGATATACCAAGTTCATATTGGCAGTCGTTTAAAAACTAGAGTAAAATTCGTTATCATGACACAAACATCTTATTGTTCCCTTAATGACCAATCAAATCTTAGCTAAGCCGTAGTAAATGCATATCATCATCAATGCCATATCTGCTAATACAGGCGGTATCGTAACCTATACGACGAATTTGATCGACTATCTATCGCGGGCCAAAATAGAGGCTACCGTCTATGTGCCTCCTGGATTCACTTTTGTAGAAAGATCAGGGGCTAGCGTTAAAGTGGTGCCAGTCACGAAAAAATTTTGGGGTCCAGTTCATCGGTTTCTCTGGGAACAAATTACTTGGCGTCAAATTGTCAAAAGAAGCGGTGCCGATATTTTATTTTCATCAGCTAACTATGGGGTGCTGTTTCCACCAATTCCCCAAGTTTTACTAGTACAAGGTGAAATTTATCTTAATCCTTTGTATAGAGATAAAGTTTTACCGAAATTAAGTGCTATTGAACGCTTATCTGCATACTTACGCCGACACTTAATGTTGTGGTCTGCTCGCCGTTCTAGAGCCACAATTTTTCCATCCCAAGTCGCTCTAGATGCCGCCGCGGATTATTGGCCTGAACTTTTTGACACGGCTTCGGTAAACTATCTCGGCGTAAACCCGCGGTTTGATGCCGATAAAGGCCGCAGAGATTGGCGCGCAGATAAAAAAATTCGCCTATTGTATGTTTCTGTTTACTATCCGCACAAAGACCCGGTTACACTCGCAGAAGCGACGTACCTCTTGAACCTTCAAGGTATAAAAACAGAAGCCAGAATTACTATGGAAGATGAAGACTTTGAAGCGTGGGATAACGCGAAAAAAGAATTAAAATCATTGCGGGATCCAAAGTACAAAAATTGCGTGAAAATGGGACGAATTGACCATGTATCTCTGAGTAAGGCATTACAAGAATTCGATGCATTCGTGTTTCCGTCAATGGCAGAAACGTTCGGATTCCCAATGGTCGAAGCCATGCGTGCCGGTGTGCCTTTAATCGTTTCCGATATACCTGTACATCGTGAAATTTGTGGCGATGCGGCTCTATACTTTAAGTTAAGTGACCCCAAGGATTTAGTAAGAAGGATAGAGTTACTCATTGACGACCCGTCTCTTCGGAAGCGATTGATGGATAGAGCACAGTCACGCGTGGAAGGAAAGTTTTCCTGGGAAAACCACGTAACACAAATTTTTGCGCTAATGCACGAAATAGTCGAGCATCCGCGCCATCGTATTCTCATTAATGCCCTGCATGCGCGTACAGGAGGGGGGGTGACTTACCTACGCAATATGCTGCCTTTAATGTCTAAAGACCCACGATTAAGCGTTCACATCTGCTTACATGAGGATCAAAGCAATGTTCTGCCGACGAACTTGAATAACGTGACTTATCACTATCAGCGCTATCGTCGTGGATTCTGGCGAGTTTTAATCCGTGAACAGATTGATTTACCGAATCTAGCAAAAAGAATATCAGCCGATACAATTTTTTCGCCCGCAAATTACGGCCCGTTTAGAGCAAAAAATCATGTCGTAATGGCGCGTAATGCTGTTAGCGTCGGTTTCGTAGAAAGGCGTCCTATTAGACTCGCCTACTGGGCGCTTTTATACGCAGCAACCTTTATTTCTTTTTTAAGTTGCAGAAAAGCCATCGCCGTTTCTTACTACGCAGAGCGTGGAATGGATAAAGCGTTTCTGGGGGCTTTTTCAAAAAAATTGGTTGTCGTCCCTCATGGAGTTGAGCAAATTTTTCAAGATCCAACCGAAGTTAAATATCGCGAGAATTTCATATTAGCTGTATCCGATATTTATGTGCAAAAAAATTTCACCACCTTGATTATAGCAATAGCAAGCGTTGCAAAGCGATTTCCAGAGCTAAAATTAAAAATTGCAGGACGCCCCATTGATGATGATTATTTTTCTCGCCTCCAATACCAAATCGAAACCCTGGGTCTACAAAATAATATTGAGTTTCTTGGACATGTCAGACCGCAAAAACTCAAGGACTTGTACATGAAATGCTTCCTATTTGTATTTCCTTCGACTGTCGAAACGTTTGGCAATCCTCTTGTTGAAGCTATGGCCTGCGGTGCGCCAATCGCTAGTTCGAATACTGCAGCAATGCCCGAAGTGCTTGGTAACGCCGCCTACTACTTCAATCCCCATAGCGCAGATGATATAGCATCGGCTATAATTTACTTACTAGAAAATGAGGAAGCGCGAAACGAATTAAGGCATTTATCAAAACAACGTGCTACTAAATTCTCCTGGGAGTTTACCAAAAACAATACCGTTAATGTCATCCTTAATGGGGAATAACCTGAGCGACAATGAGTTAAAGTCCACTATGAGCAAAAAAACGCTAATTCTTACACTGCCGCCGCTGGTAATAGGTGGAGTCCAGGCCAAAACCTTAATTTTAGCGAATTATCTACGTGAAATGGGCCACGAAGTTACAATAGCCTATTATCAGCCCGTACAACAAAAAAAAACGAATTCCGATACATATTCCAAACTGCAAACAATAGATGTTGAATGCAAAATTCCACAGCTAGAACAGAACCTTACCGCGGATTCACATATTTGGCGCAAGCTTATAAAAAACTATGACCGACACATTGCCATCGGAGGGACAGTGCTAGTAGCCAACCCTCTTGCTGCTAGCGGTATACGCCATATGGTTTGGTGCGCTGCCGATCTGGAAGGTGATCGAAAGTTCCGACAAGATACTATGCCTTGGTGGCGTAGATGGCTAGATAAGAAAATTGTCCATCCTGCACTGGTACGACAGCAACAACACGTAGTATCGGCAAACAATAAGATATTCACCGTCAGTCATAATACCGCTGAGAGGATTTTAGCGTTACAGCCAACTCGCGAGGCTGATATTAAAGTACTTCCCATCCCTGCGGATACGGAATTTTTTATTCCTCCCGTCAACCGGGTTGATAGTTTTAAACTAGGGTTTGCAGGAAGGTTAGATGATCCGCGAAAAAATGCCGATTTAATGTTCGCGATGTTTGCAAAAATACTAGCAACAGGCACAAACGCAACCCTATCTATAACTGGGGACCCCACTCCAACCTTATTGACGCTAGCGGCTAATCATGGAGTAGAAGGTAATATTTCATTTGAAGGCTTTTTATCCCCTAACGCCTTACGTCGATTTTATCAAAGCCTCGATGTATTTGTTATTTGCTCCTTCCAAGAAGGTCTCGCGATTTCCGGGCTGGAAGCAATGGCGTGCGGGGTGCCTGTTGTTTCTACAAAATGTGGGGGACCAGAAGACTACATCCGTCATTCCAGAAATGGCATATTGTGCCAATTCGATCCCGATCAAATTGCAAAGGCTTTAACTGAAATTCTTCATGATAATAATTTAAAACACCAACTTGGAAAAAGTGCGCGACAAACCGTTGAAAATGAATATAGTTTTCAAAAGTTCACGAATAATTTAGATGCCGCATGGTACAGGACATGGAACGAAAGTTTGTAAAATCACATAAATTGCTGTTCAACTGGCTCTAAGTCGTGGCATAAGGTGACATAGGATAGTTTGTTGGGGTCATTATGGATCATCGTAGCGATTTTAGAGTAGCCGCGACGAAATCGGTTTCCGAGAACTTGGTCGTGGGTGAACTTTTATCCAACGATGGTTTTGATGCGACTAAGCGATTGCGGGATATACGTAGTCGCGATTTATCTATACCAATTTCAAATGATGCTCCGCGGGTACTACATATATCGCTTTATTGCTTTAAGTCATTTCCGGCTCGAATATTTCATGCCCTATGCTTGAAGGATGATATAAATTCCCACGCTTTATTTTTTAAAAATAATTTCACAAACGACCATTTGCCCGTGACAGAACGGGAATTAGACCTCGCCGTCGATGTAGTGAAAAAAACTCAACCAGATTTGATTACTTTGAGTATAATGGCTCCTTATGTAGTCGCTGCTAGACAACTGGTAGGGCGTTTACGCCAGTTTTCGAGTGCAATAGTAGTAGCGGGCGGAAAGTACCCGACAATTGTCCCACATGAAGCTTTAAGTTTTGCTGATTACGCATGCAAAGGCGAGGGCGACCTCACTATGCTCAGAATTAATGAGCGATTACGGCAAGGCCAAGATCTGCGTGGTATCAAAGGGCTTTGGTATAAAGATGATGAAGCTCAAATAATCGATATGGGCCAGGATGTTCTGTATCAGGATATGGATGATATTCCCTATCCTGCGATAAATGAACCTCAAATGTTTTTTATAGAAAAGAATAGACTAGAAACCGTGGATCCAGAAATCTATGATGAAGAAATTTTAGTAATGGCAGGTCGTGGATGCGTCTACCTGTGCTCATATTGCGTTAATTCGCTTCTTATACCAATGAATCGAGGCAATGGGCGCTTCGTTCGATTGCGTTCACCAGATCATGTAATGGAAGAATTGGACTACCGTCGCGCAAAGTACAAATCACCAAAAACAGTTACATTCAATGACGAAGTATTTGGCGTTTTCGATGACTGGGTTGAGGAGTTCTCCGCAAAATATAAAGAGCGATGTGATCTGCCATTTGAATGTGAGTTAGTCCCGCGTCTTATAAAAGAACACAATGTCAAGCTACTTGCTGCTGCTGGAATGTATAGTCTGCATTTTGGTGTTCAGTCAGGACAAGATGAGATACGAAAAGACGTTATGCATCGTCCAGGCAATAATGAAGAGCTAATCGAAAAATCTAGGATGTTGCGAGATAACGGAATTCTTCCACAGTATGATTTTATCCTTGGCAATCCTTTCGACACAGACGAAAGCTTATCGGAAGCCCTAGGCTTATTGCTTGAGTTTGGAACGCCAATCAATCTTAACACCTATAAAATGACCTATTTCCCGCATTACCCCTTCACAAATATGGCATTAGAGGCAGGACATATAACTCAGGAAGACGTTAGTGATGAAAAAGTTGCAGAATCGGTTCTCTATAACTTCGTCTACCGCCCAAAATTTCCAGCACTTAAGCGACACGAGTACCTAGAAAACTGTATATATCTTATACCCTGGAATCATAGAGTCATCCGTACGATCTTGTACCGTCTACAGAAAAACCACAATCCCGCGCTAGCGTTTCTGGTTACACTTTTAGCTAAGCTTAGGTACTGGCAGTCATTTCAACAAGTTGGTGTGATTATATGGATGCGTAGAATTTATCTTGGTTTCAAGTTAATTTTAAACGGACAATGGTCAGTATTATTCAAAAAAATAAAGTGGGTCGTAGGCAAAACACTTTACCAACAAACTAATACCGGCCGGTTATCGGTCCGATAGTTTGGGCACAATCAGTGTAAGTGAAATATTATCGTGTTAAAAGAAGGCGTAATCATTTTACGTCGCTAAGCAAGTAATGTTCTCTAATTTGAGTGGTAGCCCGTATCATAATCACTCAACCGCTGGAAATTCTTAAACATTCAATAGGTTTTCTAGCTAAAAACCAGCCGAATAATATCGAAAGTAAGGTAGAATAAAGTGAGATCTCTATCCCTACTGGTTTTATACCAAAAAAACAAAATTTATTCGCCCGTCAGCTCAAAAATAATTATAAGTTATGCGGGTCACCGCAAATTATGGCCATTTGGCCCAGCCAAAAAAGGAACGGAGATTGGGTCATAGGATCCTGAAAAATATTCTTGCATTAGGTACCGGCCAATTAGTAACGATGCTTTCTGGAGTGGTAACGGCTGTCGTACTTGCTCGCGCCCTAGGTCCTGCTGTCTACGGCATATTAGGTTTTGGCGCAGCCCTCATTTCATATTTTGGTCTCTTGGTAAATATGGGTATGGATGTGCATGGCATTCGAGAAATTTCGCGTAAACCACTCCATGGGCCACGACTTGTTACATTAGTAATCCTAATGCGATTAATCTTAGCTATACTTTTGTTTTCAATCCTAGTCTTATCTTTACCCTATTTCGCCTGGTCAGAGAAGGTGCGTAACGTTCTCTTGATACAAGGTCTTGGTCTTTTTGGCGTAGCACTCATCGTTGATTTTTATTTCCAAGCGCAGCAACGTATGGGCATTGTTGGGTTTCGCCAAGGTGGAGCTGCAGTGGTAGGAGTGCTCGCTACGATTGCCTTGATAGAAGAACCCGGTGATCTAGAGGTTGCTGCTGCCATACCTGCACTGACACTTATCTTCAGTTCAGCAATATTGCTAGGGTTCTTTTGGCATAATGCCAAAAACATTGAAAGTCCGGAAACCGCGGTATCACGGCTTAGTTTTTTATTAAAGTCTCTACCTGTTGCTTTGATGGGTATTTTAGCGACTATTTATATAAATCTTGATATTATAATACTTGGCTATCTGGTTGATGAAACAAATGTTGGAAAGTACGTCGCGGCCTCTCGCGTAGCTTTGATAGCTACGGTATTGCCGAGCGTTATACAAAGCGCTTTTCTACCCACATTATCAAAAGTCAAAGGTAATCATATTAAAGATAAGATTGTCGTCGAGGGTCACGCGCGAGCCATTTGCTTCCTCGGTGGTTTGGTAGGTGGATTTGGAGTGCTCATGGCTCCAGCTATTATTGAGCTTTTATTTGGTCCCGAATTTGCTGAAGCGAGTCTTGCTCTAAAAATTTTGATGGCTCATATTTTCGTTTTTTATCTTACTCAGGCATACGGGACACCTCTATTAGCGTGGCAGTTTGACAAAGGATATACAACTGTCTTAGTCGTTGGAGCTATCATAAATATTGCTTTAAATATAGTTCTAATACCTCGTATAGGAATTGAAGGTGCTGCACTTGCCACATTAATTACACAGCTTGCTATTGGGCTATTTTTGATGGCTTTCGCCCATAAAGCCTTTGGGATAAAACACTATAGCTTAATTGCACGAGTTATCATCGTAACGATAGTTTCATACACCATTAGTCACAGCGTTATAGAGTCGTTATCAATATTCTCTCTAACGATCCCAGTCGTGTTTTTGATAGTTTTCGGAGGCGGCTATATTTTGATTTATACGACCCTTTCAATGTTTTTGGGAGTAATTAGAAAAACTGATGTCCAGTCTTTTACGCATACCCCTGACTAATACTCTTTCTGTTTCTCTGCCCAGGCAAGACCCGGTTGTGTATAAATTTTTGTTAATCCTACGTCTGCTAAAATAGCGCCTACATTTTTATGTTTTTGTCGTTTCTCGTACTTTGCTCCATACCAATCAAAAGTATCGAGAAGTGTCCAATCACGTTGTTGTTCGATCGTTAACTGCGGGTGATGATTAGCTGCAATTGGAATAATATGGTTCAGGATATTCACCTTTGGTATTGATGCTAACCTCCTTGTAAGCGGAAATAGAAGATACACTAAAATTCGTGAAAGCATCAATATCGATGGAATCGGTAAGCGTCGAGTAATAATACGCAGCGCGTATTTTATCACCTGTAGTCTCCGCCAAATCCCTTCTTCATAAAAATTGTAAACTATTCTACCCCCAGTTTTTAAGAATCTGGGCAAATCCCCCATTAACTTAACCGGATCAGGGGTATGTTGAATTACCCCCATGCAATAGATGCCGTCGAAAATTCCATCCCGTAGTGGTAGATCAAAAAGGGAAGCCTGCATACAGTGAACCGTGTTGCCGGATGTATTCATATGAATATCCGTAGTATCCTTACATGCATCAATCGCGGAGCTGATATCAACAGCTATAATTTTTGCACCTAATTTAGCAGCAATGTCCGTAAACCTTCCGGCACCGCAACCAGCGTCCAATATTAGCTTATCTTTAAACCAATT
Organism: Magnetovibrio sp.; assembly: GCA_002721825.1. GTDB lineage: Bacteria > Pseudomonadota > Alphaproteobacteria > Rhodospirillales > Casp-alpha2 > TMED8. Next base: position 17,420 of record PBLS01000091.1, on the reverse strand, counting down.
AGGTGGCCAACGACTATCAGAAAGAAATCGCTCTTCAGAAATATTGTGTCCGCTTAAGCGATCAATCTGTAATGTTTTCCATCGCTCCCATTGAAATCCGAAATTTTTACAATAATCCTGTTCGCTAATTATAAATCTCGGAATACCAGCTTCGATCACATACTCCTTAGTACACTGTGAGCAAATTAATGTCCCCTTTATAATTTCATCTCCTTTCAGAATAGGTTTGTTTAAATTAAGCGATTCATTCGCTCTACATGATGGACATATCAAAAATTCAAGAAGTTGAGATTGCAAGGGTTTAGCCCCTCTAGTCGCTGTGTCATTTACCTTATATACCGCTATATAGATCCCTTCAACAAATGTGGATATTTTATGGGGATAAAAAAGTTAATGCGTACCACAAGACGTTGACACATAGTTTGAGTGAGCCAGGCAGTCACTATACGGTTTCCAGAGACATTTATCCTATTTTGGTTAATTTAACATCGACGTGTATTTTGCTGTTTCGATGCTTTAAACTTTTTTTCGAACTACCGGATCATTATGTTTATTGTAACAGTTTCAATGGAGACACAGGAATAATGCCAAAAATCGACATTCAAGGACTCCATCATAGTGCCTATCGTTGTCGAGATGCTGAAGAAACGAGAGCTTTTTACGAAGATTTCCTTGGGCTGCCACTTGCCGATGCATTTGAAATAACAACAACTCAAACTAATAGAAAAACTCACGTATTACACTTATTCTTTGAAATGGATGACGGCTCTTCAATAGCCTTTTTTGACGACCCGGAGACAGCTTTCGATTTTAAGGAGCAACGCGACTTCGATCTGCATGTTGCACTGAAGGTTGAGATGAACCACCTACATTTCATGCACAATAAAGGAACAAAAGCGGGGATGGACATCCGTGGCCCTGTAGATCATGGGTTTATTCACTCTATTTATTTTCGAGACCCAAATGGTTATGTCGTAGAACTCTCTGCGCCAGTTGGTGATGATAGTAATGAGAACAAAGCCAAAAAGCGAACTAAAGCGCAGAAATCACTAGTAGACTGGACAACAAGAAAACGTGATTTCTAAGCTTAAATTTAGATCAGTCGATAACCTTATAAATCAATAAAACCAGCAAAGGCGAACAAGTTTCAACAATAAAAGGCAAAGAGTGAATGAGTGTACCTCGTCATCAGTTGTGTTATCTGGTCAGCCATCCAATCCAGTATCAAGCAGCTCTATTACGCCAGATTTCTAAGTTATCAGATATAGATTTGACCGTTCTCTTCGAGAATGATGAGTCTACGGGACGTTATCATGACAGAGGCTTCCAGCGTACAGTAGAATGGGATATACCGCTTACAGAAGGATACAAATATAGTGTAGTAACAAGTGCCTCTGAGCTAGCATCTCAATTATGCAGATATGATGTTCTCTGGATCCACGGTTGGAACAGTAGCATAAGGCGTAAAGCTCTCTCAATTGCTAACTCTGCGGGTATCCCAGTCTTGATGCGAGGTGAAAACACTTTAACCGCAATGCCTGACGGGTTAATGCTTCGTGGAATCATTAAACGCTATTACCTAAAACGTTTATTCAGAAATTGTTCGGGTTTTCTGTGCATTGGTTCCAATAACCGAGATTATTATAAAAATCATGGTATTGAGGATACACAGCTATTTTCGATGCTCTATTCGGTTGACAACGCTTTCTTTGATGCACAATCAAGGGCTGCCGCGTTACGGCGTGACGCCTTCCGACAAGAACTTGGCCTAAAACCTAACCGTCCCGTTATTCTCTTTGCTGGTAAGTTGCTACGCCGCAAAAGACCCCTGGAATTATTACAAGCCTGGCGGAAATTTAATCAAAACTCAACTCAACAGTCGTATCTTTTGTTCGTTGGCGATGGCGAGGAACGAGCTGCACTTGACAAAGCAACATATGGAGAAGAAGGGGTCAGGATGCTTGGCTTTAAAAACCAACAAGAATTACCAGCGTTCTACGACCTAGCAGACGTCTTTGTGCTAGCTTCTAGACGCGAGCCATGGGGCCTTGCCGTAAATGAAGCCATGGCTTGCGGAACAGCCGTTATTGCTTCGGAAGAGTGTGGGTGCTCCGCTGACTTAATCGATGATTCGTGTGGCAAGGTAGTACCTGTAGATGACCCAAAAGGTTTAGTTGATGCTTTGAGCTATATTTTATGTGATCCCAGGAGAACCGTTAAAATGGGAGAAACAGCTCGAAAGAGAATTTCCCACTGGAGCTTTGACCAAAATATTGAAGGATTAAGGACCGCAATTAGAAAGGTTTGCCCAAAGCCTGGGAAAGCATAAAACGAAGCCGCTCATCATGGGTGTAACCGCTATTGACACAGCGTTCACGACTGGCTGCCGCAATGGTTTGACGCTCACTCTCATGTTCTAAAAAATACCTTGCCTTCTTCATCATCTCATCCCGGTTTCGATAAAACACCGCCTCTAGACCATTCTCAAAAAGGCGGGCGTGTTCTGTCGAATATTCAGCTAGCATGAACCCACCACAAGCTGGTATCTCAATTGACCGATCAGTTTGCAAGTCTCGGTTCGCCTTTCGCAAAAACCCAAGATTGATGCGGGTTGCTGCTATTGCTTTCGAATATAAAAGATCACCGTCTGTATTTACTAAAGCGCGACGCTCAACTTTAAGATTTGGGTGCGTTTCCATAAAAGAATTCCATCCATTACCCCATACGCGAACCTGGAAACCGTTTTTAGCTAACATCATAACATCTTCTCCACGTTCACGTGCGTAGCTTCCAATAAACCCAATATCAGAGCCATAAGCATTCAATTCATCATGGGTAATATCGACTGGATAATGCTGGTCCGGATCAAAAGCTTTATCTACCATAATGCAGCGTCTAGCTCCAAGCGCCTTTAATTCGTCAGGGTTTGTATTGTGGGACTTAGTAGTAAAAACAATATCGTAATGCGCAAGCCCTGCTGTAAAGGCCCGGGTACGGTTTAGTTCATTAAACATATCGTCTTCCGAATACGAAACTATAACAGCATTAGGAGAAGCTGCCTTCATCCGCTTGATCGTGGCAGGTTTTATCATATTGCCTTTTTCGATCCATACCAAATCGGGAGTGAAGGTCTTCGCCTCAATTGGTAGGATGCGATTAACTTTTTCGGTATCGATATGAATACCTATTTTCCACGCGAGCCGAAAAGAAATAGATAAATCTGGATAGCCCTTATCATTTCCCCCAATAGCAGTGTGCGTGACTGGCTTTATTTTTAAGCCGAGTCGTTCAAGAGCCCGCATCCGCGCTCGCCCTTTTGCATAGGAATTGAGATCTGCCACAAACAAGACTCTTGGAGTTTCCGCCATGGATGAGATAATCCTCAGTCTTATATGGAATAATTAGTGACCTCTACGTTATCCTGCTATCAATACAATCCTAACAAAAAGCAGACACGACATGGCGTAACATAACCGGCTATGCTTAAGTATACCACCCCTAAGCTATTAGGTCAGGAAATATATAAAATAAATGTGTGGGATTGCGGGAATAATTGGATTACGGCGGGTGAATACCCATGCGGTCAAGACCATGATGGATTTAATGGTCCATCGCGGACCTGATGATTCGGGTATTTGGACAAACGATAATGGCAAGATTGTCTTCGGGCATCGCCGGCTCGCTATAATCGATCTAACGAATAGCGGGCATCAACCCATGGTAAGTAACGATGGAAACATAGTTATAACCTATAATGGTGAAATTTATAACTACGTCGAGTTAGCCAATCGCCTGAAATCTGAAGGATACGAATTTCGCTCAGACTCCGATACAGAGGTTTTACTTGCCGTTTACCAATGCTGGGGTGTTGATGGGTTTTCAGAACTCAATGGAATGTTTTCCTTCGCCCTCTACGATTCAAATACCTCTCACATTATATGTGCGCGCGACCGGTTTGGCGAAAAGCCTTTTTTATTCGCAGAGATAGATAATGGTTTTGCTTTTGCTTCCGAATACAAAGCCCTTCTCACATTGAAGGATGTATCTATTGATATAAACAACAATCGTCTTCTTACCTTTCTAGAACAGCCTCGTATTGGCCTCGACAATGAACGCAACACTGTATTTGCCGGAATTAAACAATTACTACCTGGCGAAATACTTAGCCTGAATTTAAACAACATGAAATCTAAGGTTACCCAATATTGGAAACTAGAACGAGACCAGTATTCAACAAGTCTTAGTCCAGAAGATGCTGCTTCGCACTTTCGGGAACTGCTCACAGACTCCGTAGCAATCCGAATGAGAAGTGATGTTCCCGTCGGCTCGTGTCTTTCCGGCGGACTCGATTCGAGTACAATCGTATGCTTAAACCGTCACCATATTGGCGAAGATACTCCCTATCATGTGTTTACTGGCAGATTTCCAGAGTCGGACTGTGACGAATGGACTTATGCTGAAGAGGTAATTCGTCAAACTGGTGTCATCAGTCATCAGACCGAGCCAAAAGTACAGAATTTAATGGACGAATTTCCAAAATTTATATGGCACAACGAGTTGCCCGTCGGAAGTACAAGTCAATATGCACAGTGGTGTGTTTTTCGATTAGCCAAGGAATATGACGTCACTGTTTTGATGGATGGACAAGGCGCAGATGAAATACTCGGAGGCTACGAACAATATTTTCGTGCATATCTGATCTCGCTTTCAAATGCAGGTAAGCGTGACCGGGCAATTGAAGAAGAAAGTAGAATACGCGCCCGTTATCCTGATGCCCTCGCGGATACTATCGAAAGATGGAAAATGCGCCTACCCTTTCGATTGCGGCGCCAGTTGGCATATTTGTCAAACAAAGGAAGTAATTTTCGATATGGCCTGAAAGGATTGCAGCTCAAATCGATGGATGCCAATGAAGATAGAAGCGAGAAAGAAACACTTTACGAAGCATTATATAATGACACGTTTCATGCGCATCTCCCCACTCTACTTCGCTATGGCGACCGCAACTCTATGGCACACTCCCGCGAAGTTCGCCTACCTTTTTGCGATTATCGGCTCGCTGAATTTACCTTTTCCCAGCCTGCTAGTTACTTGATGGGGAATGTCCAGACTAAGTACTTACTGCGCAGAGCCATGGATGGTATCCTACCAAACATGATCCTTAAAAGATGGAACAAGCAAGGTTTTTTACCACCCCAGCATAGCTGGTTTTTAGGCGGTTTAGACAAATTAGCAAAAGAAATTATCAATAGTATCACATTTCGTGAGCGTGGTTATTGGGATGTGGGATGGTGGCAAAGAGTTCAAAAAAGGCTTGAGACTGGAGAGCCGCATCTCGCGTGGCTACTTTGGAAACCTGTAATCTCAGAATCTTGGCATCAGCACTTTGTTAATGTCATCAATGGGCACAAGCGTCAGCACGCTTTTCAAGAGGCCGCAGAATGAGAGCCGTTTTCATAAATCACTGCCACCCAAAGATTGAACATGTTTGTGGGGTGCGCGCTGGGCGGTTTGCAGAGACGATGGTTGCGAATGGACATAAAGTTGTATTGATAACGCAATCACTTGATGGTGAAGACGATAGCTTTCCTCCTGAAGAATTAGTGGAACGTTTAACCACGCATAATTGGCTCCGTCCATTCCAGATATCGTGTCAGCCAAGAGGAAGTTTTGCTGCAGTCCATGCGCGCAAAGGCAAAATTGTACCTGGCTTAAGACAGCTGGTAATATTGTGGTCATTTCTAAGATATGGCGGCATGTTTCCAGACTGGCAAACCAGTGTTAGCTTATACCTAGCTCCCTTGACCAAGGAGTTCCACCCTGATGTGGTTTGGGGTACTTTTGGAAATACAGATACCTGGCGACTTTGCCAACAACTCGCAATATCATCAAAATGTCCGTGGGTTGGTGATTTTAAAGACAACTGGCTGACATTCATTCCAACGGGCCTAAAAACAATTGTTGCAAATTATTTTAAGGACCTTTCTAGAATGACCGTGTTCTCAAATTCTCACTATGAACAGGCTAATATCACTTTTCCCAGCATACAAAAACACGTGCTATATAGCGGCGTCGATATGCTCGAACACACATCTTTAGTTAAGAATAGTCAAATGCTGACGCTAATGCTAACTGGGAGTATCTACAACCAAGATACGCTCTCCTCTTTATTATACGCCATAAATAAGTGGACGCAGAGTGGTATCAATAAGAATGTACTTTTCCGCTACGCTGGTAATGACGGAAACATCGTACAAGCCTGCGCCAAACACGTGGGTTATGAAGTCAAAATCGACGGTTTTCTGCAGGTAAAGAACCTCCAGCATTTACAATCTAGCGTTGACGTCAACCTCTACATTTATAACCCGCGGTGCCTTTTACATTATAAGACGCTGGAACTAATTTCTCGCGGCCGGCCAGTCATCGCGTTTCCAGGAGAAACTACTGAGACTAGACTTTTAGCTGAAAATGCAGGCTGCAAGTTGATCCCCTGCAATGGACCTGAAGACGTGGTGAAAGCGCTTGATATGATCATAGATGCCCCAGCACCACCAAACCAAGTCTCCAGGCTGGAGAATTTTTCCTGGGAAAGCCGCGCCAAAATTTTAGAAACTGTCCTTAAACAAGCAATTTCAAAACAACTGCAAAGTTCATGAAAGTAATTATTTCTGTTCACGGGCGATTTCATGCTTTTGAATTGGCTGCCGGGTTACATGATCGAGGAACCTTACACACTTTACTGACGACCTACCCCCGCTTTGCTATCCGACACACAACCGGGGTTTATTTGCCCACAAAGTCTGCGTGGTGGATAGAAGCACGCCGTAGACTTGCTCGCGCGTCATTCGACCCGGGGAGTCTGTCATCTGCCTTCGGGAAATTTGCCGCCAAAAATTTACCGGATAGCGCTGATATTCTAGTTGGTTGGAGCTCCGCAACGTTGGAAGCGATAAAACCAGCTCGAGAAAACGGTATGAAAATTATAATAGAACGCGGTTCAACACATATTGCTCACCAGACCGAAATTCTTTCAAAGGCCTATGCAAATCATGGCCAAACCTTTAGTGAGACATCCTCCTATATAATTGAACGCGAAGAAGCTGAATATAGAGAGGCTGACGCTATCGCCGTGCCTTCATCTTATGCTAAAGACACGTTTACTAGTCGTCACATTGCTGAACAAAAGCTCATAGTTAACCCTTATGGTGTTGACCTATTGAAATTTTCACCAACGAACAAAATACCTAACCAGAGGACACCACGGATTCTTTTTGTCGGACAGGTTAGCATCCGCAAAGGTGTCCCAGACCTAATTATGGCATTTTCTAAAATTTATAATAAGGCTGAACTGCTCCTTGTTGGTCCAATTGAGCCTATTATGCAAAAACTTCTCGCCAAGATGCCTATGGAACGTGTTCAAGTTAAAGGCGCCGTCCCCTCCAGCAGCCTCCCTAATATTTATAGAGAAGCCGATATATTCTGTCTTCCTTCCCTAGAAGAAGGCCTTCCTTTGGTATTGTTACAAGCCATGGCAAGTGGATTGCCAATCGTGGCAACTGCAGAGACTGGAGCCCAGGATATTATTATAGATGGAAAACATGGTCGGATAGTGTCTGCTAATAACCATGAAGAGTTATGTGAAGCTTTAGAAACTATGATCTCCGATGCTGACAAACGTCATCATATGGGCCAAGCTGCACGAGCAAGAATTAAAAACGGCTGGTCATGGAATGATTATATTGATCGCTCCATGACCGCGTATCAAAACCTCGTTAGTTAAGCTATCCAATGATCGTACCAAGCCGTCAAATTATGCAATGTCCAAAGTTGAAGAGCATGATCAGCTCCGTACACTCGATGCTCCGTGAATAATTTTTTAATATAAGATTTGTTTAGGCTGCCGCCATTTAACAATGGAGAGTTTAAAACCTTACGCTCTGCTTCTGCGCCAAAATCATCTCGCAACCAATCCGCTACAGGAGCTGAAAATCCCATTTTCGGTCGTTCTATTATTTCCTTCGGTATCAATCCATTAACGGCGCTCTTAAGCACATGCTTTTTTTCTCCACTTCGGATTTTTTCCGTCATTGGAATACCCATCGTATATTCTACTAGCGCATGATCTAAGAAGGGTACCCGCCCTTCGACCGAGGTTGACATAGTAATTTTATCAACGCGCATTAATAAAAGTTCAGGTAACCGCAGCCTAAACTCTGAATGTATCATACGTGTTAAGAAATCACTCTCCGGATACTCCTTGTCAAAGCTATCTAAATATCCTCCAACAATATCACCGCTGTCTATTGAATCGAGCCCACAAATTTCAAAGCCCATATCAGCGACATCGGACAAATCAGATTCGGGAATAAAATTATCAAGCACTTGCTCTTTATGCACATTCCAAAAAGCATTCGCCCCACTCCAAAATAGCTCCTGTCCACGAGCAGAGCGAACCAAGGCTTCAGCAGCCTGAGCTCTGATCCCTCGCGTGCTTGGAGCCCACTTTTGGGCCACTGATGCTATGAGTCTGCGTAGTGATGTAGGCGCTATGTTTGTGTAAGGTTTCCAAAAATTGTGATAGAATTTCAGATATGTAATCCAACTTTCATACCCGCAAAATTGCTCATCAGCGCCCTCTCCCACTTGAACAACCTTAATCCCATTATCTTTGGCTAATTTGGAAACAAAATATAGCGGTACACAAACCCAGTCAGCGATAGGCTCGTCTTGTTGATGTACAAGCTCTGTCAGATAGCCTTGCATATCCGTACTATCAATCAAAACTTCATGATGATTAGAGGAAAATTTATCCGCAACCTGCCGGGCATAATCTAGCTCGTTTAAATGCGTATAATCTTTGAAACCCACTGTGAAAGTTTCAATTGGATGATTGGAAATTTCGCTCATAAATGCAACATTCGCAGATGAATCTATCCCTCCCGATAAAAACACTCCAAAAGGCACATCCGAAAGCATTCGCTTTTCTACGGATGATTGCAGCCGTTCACGTATCCCACTTATTAACGCTTCTTCATTTAAACTTTCAAAATCAGCAAGAGGTGACTTATTGGGAACAGCGCTCCAAAACCGACTCGCATACGCTTTTCCGTCTATCCCAACTTCCATGATGTGACCTGCGGGTAACTTATAAATACCTTTAAATAACGTCATTGGCGCAGGCGTGACCATAAAGCTTAAATAGTGATTTAATGCGTGACTATTTACTTCTCGTGGAATCGAAGAATCTGTCAAAATAGCCTTTATTTCAGATGCAAAGCGGTAGACTCCTCCAATGCGGGTAAAGTAAAGAGGTTTAATACCAATGCGATCACGGGCGAACCAAAGCCGTTGGTTGCGTACATCCCAAATCGCAAACGCAAACATACCATCAAGCCGCTTTACGAGCTTTTCTACTCCCCAGGCTAAGAACCCATGTACCAATACCTCCGTATCAGAATGATCCGTCGAAAAAGTATAGCCTTCAAGTTCAAGTTCTCGGCGAAGCGCCAAATGATTATAAATTTCGCCATTAAATGTAACCCATACGGTTCCATCTTGATTCCGCATTGGTTGTGCCGCATCTGTTGAAAGGTCGATTATTGCTAGGCGACGATGTGAAAAGCCAACTCGTGCATTCTCCGCTACCCAAACACCGTCACCATCCGGCCCACGATGCTCCATGGCGTCGGCCATCTCAACAAGGCGGGAATGAAACTCCTCTTTGGAGAGGGATCTCTGACCATTTGGAAATAGTATACCTGCTATACCACACATGTATAACCCTCACTAAAACTCATTAACTTTTACATAGAGTCGGCGCAGGACGAGCGCAGATCAGAGTAGACTTGGAAACAATTGTAGACTGGTAATATAAAATGCATATTTTAGGAGCGCCTTAACCCTTTCGTTTCACCTTTTTATCATGCTAGGGTTTAACTACAAAAAGTGAGGCAATTCTAAAATAATCCGCCGAGTTAAGCAAAAGCGGTTCAGCAACATAATAGTTTACACAGGGAAATGATTTCTTAGATGTCTGATAACGAAGACGTTCTCGTCCGTTTTGAAGCGGTTCAAAAAAGTTACGATGGTGAAACGCTTGTAATAAAGAACCTTAATCTCGATGTTAGTCGGGGAGAGTTTTTAACCATGTTAGGGCCGTCGGGCTCTGGTAAAACCACATGTCTAATGATGCTAGCAGGCTTTGAACCTGCAACAGATGGTGAAATATTTTTAGATAACCAACCGATTAATAATGTACCACCCCATAAGCGCGGTATTGGTATGGTTTTTCAGAATTATGCGTTATTTCCTCATATGTCAGTTGCAGAGAATCTTGCCTTTCCGCTAGAAGTAAGGGGCATGGAAAAGGTAGATATTGAGAGCCGCATTTCCACAGCACTCGACATGGTACAGTTAGGTGATTTTGGTACGCGTCGACCCTCTCAGTTATCTGGTGGACAACAGCAACGAGTTGCGGTTGCTCGAGCTCTAGTGTTTGACCCTGTGTTAGTGCTTATTGACGAACCCTTGGGCGCGCTAGACAAGCAGCTACGCGAGCAAATGCAATACGAAATTAAACATATTCACGAAAATCTCGGTGTAACAGTAGTTTATGTAACTCACGACCAGTCAGAAGCCCTCACTATGTCTAATCGCATAGCTGTATTCAACGATGGTGTTATTCAGCAGTTAGCATCGCCTAACGATTTGTATGAGCGTCCAACCAACGCCTTTGTTGCGCAATTTATTGGTGAAAATAACAGACTACTCGGAACAATTCGCGAGATTGACGGCAACACTTGCACGGTTGATGTTGATGGTGGTGGCCAGGTTAAGGCATTAAAAGTGAATGTAAATACAGTGGGCGAACGAGCTACGTTATCTCTCAGACCAGAAAGGGTCGAAGTGGATCCCCCAGAAGGGAAATACCCTAATGTATTCGACGCGACGGTAGAAGAACTGATTTACCTCGGCGACCACATTCGTACTCGGGCGAATGTATGCGGGCACAATGATTTTATAGTCAAGGTGCCCAATGCTTCTGGCCACGCTGCATTAAAAGAGGGGGTCAACGCGAAACTAGGCTGGAACATCGAAGACTGCCGCGCGCTGGACGCATAATAATTGAGCCCTAAATCATAAAGGATGAGCTCGCAAACACGTCTTAAGACCGCTACAATCAAAGTTAAAACATAAAGATTTCACGTTAACCGCAAATTGGTAATAGAGCTAAAGCGCGGACACTACTATTAAGCAACGCCTACTTATGAGCTGTAATATCGAGGATAATGGTTGATTTTTAAAAAGTGATTTAAATTAAGGAGCGGTATATGGACGAAAAGCCATTCATCATCGACGGTTTGCAATACAGCAATTGGTCTCGAGAAATTTTTTCTCAAATGAACCGCGGGAGCATCGCCGCTACGCATGTGACAATTTGTTATCACGAAAATTTTAGAGAGACTGTTGAAAACATCGCGGCTTGGAATAAGCGATTTAAAAAATTCTCAGACCTAATTGTTCACGGTCTCAATGTTGAAGATATTAGCAACGCTTATTCCAACGGAAAAACAGCAATAATATTTGGCTTTCAAAATTGTTCGCCGATCGAACAAAACATAAGCTTCGTGGAAATATGTCACCAACTAGGTGCGCGGTTCATGCAGCTTTCCTATAACAATCAAAGTCTGCTCGCCACGGGGTGCTACGAGGATGAAGACCCGGGCATTACGCGGATGGGGCATCAAGTTATCAAAGAGATGAATCGAATTGGTATGGTTGTCGACATGAGCCACTCTGCTAAACGTTCTACTCTCGAGGCAATCGAAATTTCTGAGCGCCCTATAGCTATTACCCACGCAAACCCATCGTTTTGGCATCCCGCTCTTCGCAACAAATCCAAGGATATTTTGCAAGAACTCGCGGACACTGGAGGCATTTTAGGCTTGTCGCTTTATCCGCACCATTTAAAAAACAAATCGCAATGTACCCTTGAGGACTTCTGCGAAATGGTCGCCCGAACGGTGGAAATAATGGACGTGAATTGCGTCGGATTTGGTAGTGATCTCTGTCAAGATCAGCCAGATAGCGTTGTTGAATGGATGCGGAACGGGACGTGGACCCGAGAAACAGACTTTGGCGAGGGTTCAGTTACAAACGCTGGATTTCCACCTCAACCGAAATGGTTTAAGACCAACCTCGATTTTATTAATATTATAAAAGGGCTGCGAGATATTGGTTTTTCAAAAAGCGAGGTAGCGAAAATCGCTGGAAAAAACTGGTTAGAGTTTTTAAAAAAATCTTTTTAGATACGGGAGTTTAAAAATAACAGATCAAATCGATACTTCTCTTCCAGAGGTAAAGTTACGTCCTCCTAGTGAAGTCATGCAGCTAACCCGACTAGGCTCATCCTTTCAAACGCGAATAAGTTTCATGAGGCAACTTATTCGACGTATGAACCATGAGAATTGGCATATAAAACAGGAGTTTTTTCTGCTTAATGACGAAGGACACGGAAAAGCTCTCTACATAGTTTCAACGCCTAAGCGTAGTTATAGTTTGGTCTGTTTTTCGCACTACCTTGAGCCAAATCGCCGAACGGACCGAGTCATTGCAGATGCTTGGGATGCTACTTTTTCGCTTTTTGATGGCAAACCATGCCACTCCGATATCAATCGGCTTGAATCACAGACTCCTCTTCAAGAGGCCGGCCGCTTCCACGCATCCGAGCTAGTTATGAGTCGGGCCAACAAGAGCCTGCGGCTCTTTGACTATGTCATGAATAGTTTGGCTTCCGGAACCCAGCCAAAGGCTGATGTGATCAATGAAATAGGCTATCTAATGCGGACAACAGCCGTCTATGCTAATGGAAAGTTTGGAATGGCTGACCGGACAAATTACGCAAATAGGTCAGAGCTCATGCAACCGTATCAAGCCGAGATGTTAACTGTCTATATGATACGTAAGTTCAGCCTGGATCTTGTAGAGCACGTGGCGCAGCGGAAAAATTGTAGAAAATTTGTCCCCCTTGATAGACGTTTAAAGCGACACATCGGCATCGGTAATGCTACAGGTCTTGGAATGGCTCCGTTTCTCGTCAGCCACCCAGTGTTAATTCACAATTGGTTTCATGCGCGCGAAACGGCTTTAGCAAGCATCCGGTCTCTTGAAGCACCAACACCAAATCAAGCAAACATCTTTCAAAAACAAATTAAGCAAGCCGCACTACATATTTCGGAATGGAATATTGAAGATAAGGCCTATATGGCAAACATTACTGCTTTAGAAAATGATGTTCGGTTTTTAATTGAAAGAACTAGTAAACAAACCAAATTTTTCGAACAACCTAGGCCATGGGATACTCTCTATAAGATGGCGGTAGATAATGTTTGTATCGAGGCACAAGAACTTTTGGTATCTCTAATTCTAGAACCTTATCCAGAGTATACTGATAAATTAGCACATACGCTCCACGTAGATCGGGAGATTCCATTTGATCCTAGCATGTCCGTGGTAGAATTTTGTTCTCTTATTGACCACCATTATAGTTGGGCACTCGCTGTGAACTTTAACGACCTAAGACAAAGTAAATATTTTTGGTATTACTCGACAGAGAAAATTGAACCACGCCGTGGTATGCGTCGTGAGGAAATAGGCGCCGATAAAGAAATGCAAATTGCCGTTGCACGAGATATACAATCAATGCGTGAAAAACTCCAAAGTGCGAAAAACCAAGAAATTATGGCGGTTTTTCTACTGCGCCATCCAGAGTTTCGTCATATTGTGAAGCGCGTCCTAATCAGGGCCCAGCATGAGTATTCGGAAATTCAAGACAACATGATAGGTGAAAAATGCAGACCCATTGATATTTTACGCTGCAAACTCGCCTTTTTTGGTGCAACAAAGTTTGATCCAAAGTCGGACCTATGGACTCGTGTCACCATGTTTCAAGGGGCGCCACTCGACGATGAGCTAAGTAGGGATGATAAGGATAATTGGGGTTTCCCGATCAAACCGGTGAGTAAGTGTTACAAGTATCTCTGAGCGAAATCGAAACTTCGATTTGCAAAGCGGTATCAGCCACCAGTTTGCCGGTAAGTTTCGGCGAGGATGCTGGCCGAGCAGCTAGATGTATGGCAGAAAGTGGTATCGGATCATTAGTCGCGTTTGTTGAAGCTCTTGATGCATTAAATAATGGTCAATCAACAGGTTTCAACACGCAATGTGCGGCTATGGGAAAATTTATTCCAAAGTTAGATGCTCGACACCTCTCGGCATTATATGCTGGCCCCTCTGCTTGTGATTTATTGGTATCGACACACGACGTCGGGCCAGAGTATGCGGCTATCACGCTTGAAAACGTAGATAAACCTCTAATTATACTTTTTGAATCTCTAGTCACGTCAATAGATAGAACCTTCGGACTACACCTATCGTGGAAGACCCAACATAGCATCCAAGCTATATGCTGGCGGGGCGCACTCACAATAGTAGAGGGTTCCTCTCAAAATTTATGTACTTCAGGACCGGCGAAAATGTCAATTTTACGTATTACAAAACCACCAACAAACATGGAACCGGCTTGGAGCCCGCAAAGGACAAAAAAATTAACTTATGTTGAGGAGGAGGTATGGCACCGTTTAATATCCTACACAAACCGCCTTCTAGTCGACAGTACTGAAAAATCTCGATTAACCGGTGCTGGAGCCGGAATAACCGATACAGATTGAGAGAACACTTGAACCATCTTCTAGATCAGGAAAGCCCATACTTAAAAAGCAGTTAAGTAAATTCTAGCATCGATAGTGCGTACTTTTTTATGGGGTCCAGCAAATATTTGAGCGACACAACTATTATTTAATAATAAGTTCATTAACTCTCGCTTGTAACCATATTTGACGATTGGTCTTTGTTTATTCATTATAGGGCTTATATTTTGGTAAATTTTAGTATTTAACGTATTGGCACGTTTATTTGCATCTTTTTTGCACTTAAGGGTCGAATACCAAATAAATTTTAGCTTCTTGATTACGTAGCTGAGTAACACCAACAGAGAGGATTTTTAAATAATGATGAAACCTAAAACGTTTTCGGCCATCGCTCTTACGTTGGCAACAATCATGCTAGCTCTTCCTGCTAAGGCTGCAGATGTGACAATTGCGTCTTGGGGCGGGGCTTATACTATGAGCCAACAAAAAGCCTATGCAGATACTTGGAAGGGTGGTAAGGCGAATTTTGTAAACTACAATGGTGGCCTTGGAGAGATAAAAACCCAGGTAGAATCAGGTAATATTCAATGGGATATCGCTGATGTGTTACCGCATGAGGCCCGTGTAGGGTGTGATGAAGGTTTGTTTGAAGAGTTACCACGTGACGTCTTTGTAAAGGCACCTGATGGAACGCCAATGGATAAAGACCTATTCGTCGAAATCCCAAATAAGTGTGTAGTACCACAAATATTCTGGTCTTACGTACCTTTCTATAAAGAGGGAACTTTTGATGGCAATCCCGGGGGTAAACCGAAAACTATTGCTGACTTTTTTAATGTTAAAAAGTTTCCTGGTAAGCGCGGTATTCATACTTGGGCCAACGCACTAATTGAAATGGCACTTATGGCAGATGGCGTCGCCAACACAGACGTATACAAAGTTATGAGTACTAAAGCTGGTATCGATCGGGCATTTGCTAAGCTAGATACGATCAAGGATCACGCAGTATTTTGGTCTTCTGGCGCCAAGCCATTGGAGCTAGTTACAAGTGGTGAAGTCTCCATGTCGTTAGCTTACAATGGTCGGATTGGCTCTGCCATGCTGAGCGAGGGTGCTAAATTCGTCGTCAATTGGGACGGCCAAGTTCTCGAGGAAGAGTGGCTAGTGATGTTAAAGGGTACGAAGAATAAGAAGAAGGCCCTTGAGTTCATGATTCACGCCAGTGCACCAGAACAGCAGGCTGGCCAAGCTAAATACATTAACTATGGCCCAATGCGGAAATCAGGTCTCGCCCATATCAAGGCGAATGAACCTTGGTTCCACACTGGTGTGAACATCATGCCACATATGCCAAACGCAGGTGGTGCTATGAAAAATGCAGTTTTCGCTAATCCAGAGTGGTGGGCCGATAACGGTGACTCCGTTTCCGAGAGATTTAAGGCTTGGATGGGTAAGTCATAGCATTGATTCAATCGATAGGCTGGGTTGAGTGTATACACTCACCCCAGCCTTATAGTTCTAACCTCTATTACCAAAAGATGGATGACTTAAACCACAGCAAGGTACCTGATGGCTGTACGTGAAAATACTGCATCAGAACCACTACTAACTGCGGACGGAACCCCACTTAAGGTTAGCCTTGAGCGGTCGTTGCGTCGGAGCAAACTGCGGGCTACTGTGCTTGTATTACCCCCGATGGTATTCTTGGTTATTCTGTTTGTTATACCAATCGGTAATCTTCTAACACGCAGTGTCGACAATACGCTTATCACCGAAGCACTGCCGCGAACCTTTACTGCGTTCGAAAAATGGGACCGCGAGACACTTCCCGGTGAACCTCTTTTTAAAGCAATGTTCTTAGATCTAACAAAGGCAGAAAAGTATCAACTTGGAAAGCTCAGCACTCGAATGAATTATGAAAAGCCGGGATGGAAGAGCCTAATCAAGAAGTCGGCTAGAAAATTCAAAAAAAAGATAAAAGGACCGCCTTACAAAAAGGCGATGATTAAAATCGATAACCGTTGGGCAGATGTTACTTTTTGGCAATCACTTGGCGCGGTCCGAGGTGCTCACACATTCGGCTACTTTCTGAATGCGATTGACCGGCAGTACGATGTGAATCAAGACGTTATAATGCGGTCTGAAGAAAGGCGGGTCTACGTAATGCTATGGTGGCGAACTCTAGCCCTAAGCTTAATTGTTACGGTTGGCTGCCTCTTACTGGCTTATCCCGTAGCACATATTCTTGCCACGCTACCGCTCCGCTACTCAAATTTGTTAATGATTTGCGTTTTGATGCCTTTTTGGACGTCTTTGCTTGTCCGTATTGTTGCGTGGATGGTGATGCTTCAACAAAACGGAGTAGTGAATAGTACATTAGTCTGGGCGGGGATATTAAGTGATGATAGTCGACTCCCAATGATGTATAACTTCACGGGAACGGTAATCGTGATGATACAAATCCTCCTCCCATTTATGATTCTACCGATTTATAGTGTGATGAAAACTATCCCGCCCAGTTATATGCGTGCTGCGGTTAGCCTAGGCGCGAAACCCTCTCTCGCTTTTATGAAAGTGTACCTTCCTCAAACGCTTCCCGGTGTGGGAGCTGGGGTGATTTTGGTGTTCATAGTTGCCATCGGTTACTACATCACCCCAGAGCTCGTCGGTGGAAAGGATGGGCAACTCATCGGCAATATGGTTGCCTACCAT
>PBLS01000090.1 GCA_002721825.1 Magnetovibrio sp. | reverse complement strand
TTACCGGGGGTCCGCTACCATATAATTCGTGGTACTCTTGATACACAGGGTGTTAACGACCGTAGACAACGACGTTCAAAATATGGCGGTAAAAGGCCTAAATAGGGGATATTTATTATGTCAAGGCGTCATGCAGCTGATAAACGTGTTGTTTTACCTGATCCCAAATACAAGGACTTGGTAATTACAAAATTTATGAATTGTCTTATGATTGATGGAAAAAAATCTGCTGCAGAACGAATTGTGTATGGAGCACTAGATGAAATCCAAAGGAAAACTGGCAACGAGCCGCTGTCGATTTTTCATGAGGGGCTTGAAAATGTCAAACCAACAGTTGAGGTTCGGTCTCGACGGGTGGGAGGAGCAACTTACCAAGTTCCAGTCGAGGTGCGTGCTGATAGACGTCAAGCATTAGCTATTCGTTGGCTTGTTGAATATGCCCGCAAACGATCAGAAAATACTATGGTTGAAAGATTATCGGGTGAATTAATGGATGCGGCAAATAATCGTGGATCGTCGGTTAAAAAACGGGAAGATACTCACAAGATGGCAGAGGCTAACAAGGCCTTTTCCCATTACCGTTGGTAATTAGCGCGAAAGCTTTTGATAATGGCCAGACAAACCCCCCTTCAGCGTTATCGCAACATTGGAATTATGGCTCATATTGATGCCGGTAAAACCACGACTACAGAGCGTATTCTCTATTACACGGGAAAGTCGTATAAAATTGGTGAGGTTCATGATGGAAATGCCACAATGGACTGGATGGAACAGGAGCAAGAGCGGGGGATTACTATCACATCGGCGGCGACGACGGCTGAATGGAAAGACCATCGGGTCAATATAATAGATACACCAGGCCACGTAGATTTTACTATTGAAGTTGAGCGTTCTTTGCGTGTACTCGATGGTGCTGTTGCCGTCTTTGATAGCGTTGCGGGGGTCGAACCTCAGTCCGAAACCGTTTGGCGACAGGCTGATAAATATAATGTGCCACGTATATGCTTCATTAATAAAATGGACCGGATTGCAGCCGATTTTTACCGTTGTGTCGATATGATCAGTGACCGATTAGGTGCAGTCCCATTGGTTATGCAACTTCCTGTTGGTGCAGAATCGGAATTCTTAGGCGTTATCGATCTCCTTAGTATGAAAGCGATAATATGGGACGATGAGAGTTTAGGGGCGAAGTATCATGAAGAAAAAATTCCGACTGATTTATGTGCACAGGCTGAAAAGTATAGAGAAAGGCTCATCGAGTCAGCGATAGAATTTAACGACGAAGCGATGGAAGCTTATTTGGAAGGTGATGAGCCTAGTATTGAAACCATAAAAAAATGTATTCATGAAGGAACAGCGAACCTTAAATTTGTGCCAGTATTATGTGGCTCTGCATTTAAGAATAAAGGCGTGCAGCCATTATTAGATGCTATTGTTGATTTTATGCCCAGCCCAACAGACGTTGCTGCCATAAAGGGGGTAAGAGCGGATAACGATGAAGAAATTGAACGTAGTAATTCTGATAACGAGCCATTTTCTGCGCTAGCCTTTAAAATCATGAATGATTCTTTTGTAGGATCACTTACATTTGCACGAATTTACTCAGGTGTACTGGAAAGTGGTCAAAGTGTTATGAACACTGTTAAAGGCAAGCGCGAACGAGTAGGGCGTATGCTTCTAATGCACGCTGATAATCGTGAGGAAATAAAAGAAGCCCGGTCGGGTGATATTATTGCGCTTGTTGGCCTCAAAGATACAACGACTGGAGATACTCTCTCGGACCCTGACGATCAGGTTATTTTGGAGCGTATGGAGTTCCCAGACCCCGTTATCGAGATAGCAGTGGAGCCAAAATCAAAGGGTGACCAAGAAAAAATGTCCGTAGCGCTATCGCGCTTAGCTGCAGAGGATCCATCATTTCAAGTCTCAAGTGACTACGAGAGTGGACAGACTATAATCAAAGGGATGGGTGAATTACATCTAGAAATAATAGTCGATCGTATGCTTCGTGAGTTCAAAGTTGAGGCTAATATTGGGCAGCCACAAGTTGCATATCGTGAAACCATATCTCGCGAGACAGATATCGATTACATTCATAAAAAACAAACAGGCGGGCGCGGACAATTTGCCCGTATCAAAATCAAATTTGCACCTTTACCACCGGGTTCAGGGTTTGAATTCGAAAGTACTGTAGTTGGTGGTAATGTTCCGAAGGAATATATACCTGGGGTAGAGAAAGGTTTGGCGAATTCTATGAATTCAGGCGTGCTGATGGGTTTTCCAGTGACAGACGTAAAGGCAACACTCTATGATGGTGATTCGCATGATGTAGATTCTAGTGTCATGGCATTTGAAATTGCCGCACGTGCAGCATTCCGTGAAGGCTGTCAAAAAGCAGGGCCACAAATTTTAGAACCGGTGATGCGTGTAGAAGCAGTGACACCTGAAGAGTATATGGGTGATATTATAGGGGATTTGAATAGCCGACGCGGTCAGGTAAATGAAATGGACCAGCGTGGAAATGCACGTATTGTTAACGCGATGGTGCCATTAGCAAATATGTTTGGGTATGTGAACACCCTCCGTTCGTTAAGCCAAGGTAGAGCGCAGTTTACCATGCATTTTGATCATTATGAGGTTGTTCCCAGCCAGGTCTCAGAGGAACTTAGGGCACAAGTAGCTGGGTAAATAATAACATCCAGATTATATAGTACACGGAGTATGGAGAATTAGGTAATGGCCAAGGAAAAATTTGAGCGTACGAAGCCGCATTGTAACATTGGTACGATTGGTCATGTTGATCATGGCAAGACGACCTTGACTGCGGCTATTACAAAGGTGATGGCGGAAGCGGGCGGAGCTGAGTTTCATGCCTATGATGAGATTGACAAGGCACCGGAGGAAAAGGCTCGAGGCATTACGATTTCAACGGCCCATGTAGAGTACGAGACAGAGAATCGGCACTATGCTCACGTAGATTGTCCTGGGCATGCGGATTATGTAAAAAATATGATCACAGGAGCGGCTCAGATGGACGGAGCCGTTTTGGTTGTGAGTGCTGCTGACGGTCCTATGCCTCAGACACGTGAGCATATCTTATTAGCTCGTCAAGTCGGTGTTCCCGCGCTTGTAGTTTATATGAATAAAGTAGATCAAGTTGACGATGAGGAGTTATTGGAACTTGTAGAGATGGAAATTCGTGAGCTTTTAGATTCGTATGAGTTTCCCGGTGATGATATTCCGATTATTAAAGGTTCGGCTCTGGCAGCTCTAGAAGATTCGGATGAGAACACTGGGAAAAACTCTATTTTGGAACTGATGGCAGCGGTCGATGACTACATTCCACAACCAGACCGCCCGAAGGATCAACCATTTTTAATGCCAATTGAGGATGTGTTTTCAATTTCTGGTCGAGGTACGGTCGTAACGGGTCGCATTGAACGTGGAGTTGTGAAAGTCGGTGAAGAAATTGAAATTATTGGAATTCGGGATACCGATAAGACAACCTGTACTGGCGTTGAGATGTTTAGGAAGCTTTTGGATGAAGGGGAAGCGGGAGATAATGTTGGTGTTCTGTTGCGTGGTACTGGACGTGATGATGTTGAACGTGGGCAGGTTCTTGCTGCGCCTGGTTCGATCACTCCACATACCAAGTTTAAGTGTGAGGCGTATATCCTGACAAAAGATGAGGGCGGTCGCCACACCCCGTTCTTTTCCAACTACCGTCCGCAGTTTTATTTTAGAACAACAGATGTAACCGGTACGGTTGATCTTCCGGAAGGTACGGAAATGGTGATGCCTGGCGACAATATTGCCATGCAAATAAACTTAATTGCGCCTATCGCAATGGATGAAGGACTGCGGTTTGCTATCCGAGAAGGAGGCCGAACCGTTGGTGCTGGAGTTGTATCCTCAATTGTTGAATGACTTTGGATTGATAACTTTCGATTATAATATAGAACTGGGACAGGTTCGAGAATATGGAACAACAAAATATCCGAATACGCTTGAAAGCATTTGAACATCGGATCTTAGATCAGTCAGCGCGTGAGATAGTAAATACAGCTCAACGCACTGGGGCGTCAGTCCGGGGCCCAATTCCACTGCCAACATGTATAGAGAAATTTACCGTATTACGGTCGCCACATATTGATAAAAAATCGCGTGAACAATTTGAGATACGTACTCATAAAAGAGTCTTGGATATTGTAGATCCAACACCGCAAACTGTAGATGCATTGATGAAGCTTGATCTAGCTGCGGGCGTCGATGTCGAGATTAAGCTTTAAGGTCATATCGAGATGAGAACAGGATTAATCGCCCAAAAAATTGGCATGACACGGCGTTTTAAAGATAACGGCCACCATGTCCCTATTACCGTACTAAAG
Organism: Magnetovibrio sp.; assembly: GCA_002721825.1. Classification (GTDB taxonomy): domain Bacteria; phylum Pseudomonadota; class Alphaproteobacteria; order Rhodospirillales; family Casp-alpha2; genus TMED8. The sequence goes on along the minus strand of PBLS01000090.1, from coordinate 16,637 downwards.
GTCGAAAAACTAAAAGTCGTGCAGCAACGTACTACTGAAACCGATGGTTACAATGCAGTACAATTAGGCTGGGGTAACTCAAAGGTTAAAAACGTCAATAAACCGATGCGCGGACATTTTGCAAAAGCCAAGGTAGAACCAAAGCAAAAGTTGGTCGAGTTTAGAGTAGATGAAGACGCTCTTGTTGATATCGGTGAAGAACTTGTTGTTAGTCATTTCATTCTAGGTCAAAAGGTTGACGTTTGCGGCTTATCCAAAGGAAAGGGTTTTGCTGGCGGTATGAAACGTCATGGCTTTGCTGGATTACGTGCATCGCATGGTGTTTCAATTAATCATCGTTCGCTCGGCTCGACAGGACAGTGTCAAGATCCCGGTAAAGTTTTTAAGGGTAAAAAAATGACCGGGCAACTGGGTAACAAATCTATCACTGTACAAAATCTTGAGGTCATCGATATTAATGTTGAAAACGGTTTAATAATGGTAAGCGGTGGTGTGCCAGGGTTAAATGGAGGCTTCGTAAGAATAACGGATGCTATAAAGCATGTACGACCAAAAGACGCGCCATATCCTGCTTCAATTCTTGATGACGAAAGTAAAGAAACCAATACAAGCCCGGATGAAAGCCGAACAACCCAAACCGAAGAGATCGAAGGAAAAGACATAAGCAGAGAAAACCCAGAACCAATAAGTCCAGACACTCCTTCTGCTGAGGACCAAAAAGAAGAGCGAGATCAAGAAAAGAAGGACGAGGAAGGATAGGTCATGAAACACGATGTTATAGATCTAGCCAATAAGAAAAAGGGGACTATTGATCTAGATGAGGATATCTTCGGGGTTGAGATACGCAAAGATATAATTGCACGGACAATACGGTGGCAACTAAACAATCGGCAATCTGGCAATCATAATACTAAAGAACGATCTGATGTAAGTGGTACTAAGGCCAAACCATTCCGTCAAAAAGGAACAGGTAGAGCGCGACAAGGCACAATGCGTGCTCCCCAAATGCGCGGCGGAGGGGTTGTTTTCGGACCGCAAGTGCGTAGCCATGGTACAAAACTGCAAAAAAAGGTACGCCGTCTCGCACTAAAAACCGCGTTATCAGTCAAGCACGCGGAAGGAAACCTTATTGTGCTTGAAGATGCAAAAAGTAAAACTCCAAAGACGGTAGAACTTACAAAATCTTTAAAGCGGCTTAAGTGGGGGCGGGCCTTAGTAATTGATGGCCCTGAACTAGACGCGAACTTTGCAATGGCAGCAAGAAATATTGTTGGACTAGACGTTTTATCCAGTTCTGGCGCTAATGTTTACGATATATTAAGGCGAGACAAACTTGTGTTGACCCGTGACGCCGTCGCTCTTCTAACGGAGCGTCTAAAATGAGACACTATACAAAAATTCGTGATAAGAAACCAAGCCGTCAGCGAATGTATGAGTTGCTCCGTGCACCAATCGTCACAGAAAAATCAACCCTAATAAGTGAATATAATCACGTATCCTTTTGGGTGCCGGTTAACGCTAATAAGTTTGAGATTAAACACGCCGTTGAACACTTATTTGAAGTAAAAGTAACGAATGTGAATACCTTACGTCAACAAGGAAAGAACAAGCGATTTCGTGGACGATTGGGCAGTCGTATAGAACGAAAAAAAGCAATTGTTACCCTCGCTGATAACCATTCCATAGATGTAACTACCGGTATTTGATTGGAGCTAGAACAATGCCTTTGAAAAGCTACAATCCAACCACTTCGGGCCAACGAAATCTCGTTCTGATTGATCGTTCTAGGTTATGGAAAGGCAAGCCGGAAAAATCTTTAACTGAAGGCCTCCTTGGGAAAGGAGGGCGTAATAATAATGGTCGAATAACGGCTCGGCGTCAGGGTGGCGGACATAAAAAGCGCTATCGGCGAGTTGATTTCAAAAGAAGAAAATACAATGTCAAAGCTGTAGTTGAGCGTTTCGAGTACGATCCTAATCGTTCCGCATTTATAGCCCTAATAAGATACGAGGACGATGAACTCTCTTATATCCTAGCACCTCAGCGTATTCGAGAAGGTGACGAATTAGTTTCTGGTGAGAATGTCGATATTAAGCCTGGAAATGCCTTACCCTTGAAGAATATTCCAGTTGGCACAATTATTCACAACATCGAAATGAAGGTTGGTAAAGGAGGACAGATGGCTCGCGCGGCAGGTACTTACGCTCAAGTCATTGGTAAAGATCATGGTTACGCCCAACTTCGTATGGTTTCTGGTGAAATTAGGATGGTTCGTGCAGAATGTATGGCTACCATTGGAGCGGTTTCCAACTCGGATCAGCAAAATATAAAGCTTGGGAAAGCAGGTAGGAATAGATGGCTTGGAAAACGTCCTAGTGTACGTGGTGTTGCAATGAATCCTATCGATCACCCTCATGGGGGAGGTGAAGGGCGGACTTCTGGGGGACGTCATCCGGTTTCACCGTGGGGTAAACCAACAAAAGGTAAACGAACGCGATCAAATAAAAAAACTGATCGCTTAATAATGCGTCGCCGACGTTCGAGAAAATAAGGAGAAGGATATTGCCTCGTTCAGTATGGAAAGGCCCTTTTGTCGATGGATACCTTCTAAAAAAGGTGGAGGATGCCCGCGCTTCAGGAAGAAAAAGTGTAATAAAAACATGGTCGCGACGCTCAACTGTCCTACCACAATTTGTGGGCCTAACTTTTGGTGTATATAATGGTCAAAAATTCATTCCGGTCTTAATTACAGAGGATATGATCGGACACAAACTCGGTGAGTTCTCCCCAACCCGTACGTATCTCGGCCATGGCGCAGACAAAAAAGCTACGAGAGGTTAATTATGGGAAAAAATGCCGCTGAGCGTACATACGCAGATAATGAAGCAATAGCTTTCTCAAAGCATATGCGCGTGAGCTCTCAGAAATTAAATCTTGTTGTAGAGAGCATCCGCGGGATGGATTGTGATGTCGCTCTAGCCGAATTACAATTTTCTCGACGACGGATTGCTGCTGAGGTTAAAAAGGTTCTCCAAAGCGCGATAGCTAATGCAGAAAATAACCATCAGTTGGATGTAGATCGTCTGTTTATAGCGGAAGCAGTAGTTGGCCGCTCTATGGTTATGAAACGCTGGCGCCCTCGTGCCCGAGGCCGCACCGGACGAATTGAAAAGCCTTTTTCAAACTTAAGATTAGTAGTGCGAGAGCGGGAGGAGTCGGTGTAATGGGCCAGAAAGTAAATCCAGTTGGTATACGTTTAGGGATCAACCGGACATGGGATTCCCGTTGGTACGCAGAAGGTAATTATGCGGACCTTCTGCATGAAGATTTGCGAATACGGAACTATTTAAAGAAAAAACTATCTCAGGCTGGTATTTCAAAAATAGTAATCGAACGGCCAGCAAAAAAGGCGCGTGTAACCATCCATACGGCCCGACCTGGAGTCGTTATTGGCAAAAAAGGTACAGATATTGAACGCTTACGTCATAAAATATCAAGCATGACCAACTCTGAGGTGCATCTAAACATTGTTGAAGTACGAAAACCAGAAATCGATGCCCAATTGGTTGCTGAAAATGTCGCGCAGCAAATTGAACGTCGTGTATCAATCCGGCGTGCTATGAAACGGGCTGTTCAATCCGCTATGAGAATGGGAGCGGAGGGTATCCGAATAAATTGTGCTGGTCGGCTAGGTGGTGCGGAAATAGCTCGAATGCAGTGGTACCGTGAAGGCCGTGTTCCATTACATACCTTACGGGCCAATGTCGACTACGCAGAAGCCCCGGCTGTAACTACCTACGGTGTGTGTGGAGTGAAGGTTTGGATATATAAAGGCGATATTTGGGCTCATGATCCTATGAGCCTCGATAAATTAGCACAAGAACAGCAGCCACAACGGTAATTTTAAACACGTTAATTTGACAACGAAAGACTAAGAAAATGCTGCAACCAAAGCGTACAAAATTCCGAAAGGCACATAAAGGCCGTATACATGGGAAGGCTAAAGGCGGTACGAAGTTAAACTTTGGTTCGTACGGCCTTAAAGCACTGTCACCGGAACGAGTTACAGCTAGACAGATAGAAGCTGCTCGGCGCGCAATGACACGGCACATGAAACGAGCTGGTCGGGTATGGATAAGAATTTTTCCTGATATCCCAGTGTCCCAAAAACCGGCAGAAGTTCGCCAAGGAAAAGGCAAGGGAAGCCCGGAATATTGGGTATGCCGTGTTAAACCGGGAAGAATAATGTTTGAAATGGATGGCGTATCTTTGAATGTTGCAAAGCGGGCGATGGAATTAGCTGCGGCAAAACTACCTGTGAAAACAAAATTCGTTACACGTCTTAGTGAGGGAATATAACGATGAAAGTAGCAGACGTTCGAGCTAAGAGTGACGATGAACTTAAAGAGGAGTTACTATCTCTAAGGAAAGAAACTTTCAACATACGTTTTCAGGCAGCAAGTGGTCAGTTGGAAAATACGGCTCAGATGCGCCACGTTCGTCGTGATATTGCACGAGTTAAAACTGTCCTTAAAGAACGCAAATCGGCGCCAAAAGCGTAAAGAGAGGGAGTTAAATTATATGCCTAAACGAATTCTACAAGGTGTGGTTGTGAATGCAGTTCAGGATAAAACGGTAACCGTTAAGGTCGAACGGCGAATAAAACATCCCGTATACACAAAAGTTATTCGACGTACAAAAAAATACGCGGCACACGATGAACAGAATGCATGTAAGGTGGGGGATATGGTGAGCATTCGTGAATGTAGGCCAATATCAAAGAGAAAGACATGGGAAGTGTTATCTACCAACACCTGACTAGGCGTTCGTGAGCAAAGGTTTATAGAAAATGATCCAATCTGAAAGTAACCTCGCTGTAGCAGATAATTCCGGTGCACGTCGTGTTCAATGCATCAAGGTGCTCGGAGGCTCAAAGAGAAAATACGCTTCGGTAGGTGATGTTATTGTTGTCACCGTTAAAGATGCTATTCCTCGTGGCCGTGTAAAAAAAGGCGAGATCGTCCAAGCAGTTGTCGTCCGTACTGCGAAGGATATTCATCGTGTAGATGGTACTTCAATACGATTTGATAAAAACGCTGCAGTCTTAATTACCAAACAAGGGGAGCCAATCGGTACCCGTATATTTGGACCGGTGACACGTGAACTACGTGCTAAGAACTACATGAAAATAATTTCGTTAGCTCCCGAGGTATTATAATGGCAGCCAAGATTAAATTTAAAAAAGGTGACAAGGTTTTTATTCTTAATGGCCGTAGTAAAGGTAAGACTGGAGAAATCTTGAAGCTATACCCAGGACGTAATAGAGCAATCGTTCAAGGCGTCAACCTGATAAAGCGACATACGCGACCAACTCAAACTTCCGCCGGTGGTATAGTAGAAAAAGAATCTAGTATAGAAATCTCAAATCTAGCGCATATTGACCCAAAGGATAACAAACCAACAAGAATTGGTTTTAAGTTTCTTGAAGATGGCCGGAAAGTAAGGTTTGCAAAGCGGTCCGGCGAAATGATCGATAGTTAAGGTTGAATACGATGGCACGCTTGTACGACGATTACGAGAAGAGGATTAAATTCGCACTAGTAGACGAATTCAAATACAAATCTATTATGGAAGTGCCGAAGATCCAAAAAATTGTAATCAATATGGGCGTTGGAGAAGCTTCCCAGGATAAGAAAAAAATCGACGGAGCTGTTGCTGATATGGCCTTAATATCAGGACAAAAACCGATAATCACACGAGCTAAGAAGGCAATTGCTACATACAAGCTCCGTGAAGGTATGGTTGTTGGTTGTAAGGTCACGTTAAGGCGTAATAGGGCATATGAATTTCTTGATAGATTTGTAAATATTGCCCTTCCACGAGTTCGGGATTTTCGGGGTATATCCAATAAAAGTTTTGACGGAAATGGTAATTACGCTATGGGATTAAAGGAGCAAATAGTATTTCCGGAAATTGATTACGACCAAGTCGATCAAATTAGGGGTATGGATATAGTAATCTGTACGTCTGCTAAAACTGATGACGAAGCCAAAGCACTTCTATCTCACTTCAACCTTCCGTTTGTTAACTAAATAAAAGGCGGGGATTATTTATGGCAAAAAAAAGCGCAATTGAAAAAAATAAAAAACGTGAACGGTTAGCAAAAAAGTACGCATCAAAGCGGGAGGCCCTAAAATCCGCTGCTAAAGATGAAAACCTTTCTCCTGAGGAGAGATTTAACGCCCGTTTAAAACTTGCTGAGATCCCTCGCAATGCCGCTCCGTGTCGCCAGCGTTTACGCTGCGGTATTAGTGGTCGCCCACGTGGTAATTATCGTAAATTTAAACTTAGCCGTATTGCTCTTAGAGAACTAGCCTCTGCAGGGCAGATCCCGGGTATGATTAAGTCAAGCTGGTAAGGAGCGACGTTAATGTCAACAACTGATCCCTTGGGTGATATGCTGACTAGAATTCGCAATGGTCAGAGAGCATATAAAGATCAAATCTCATCGCCTGCATCAAAATTACGTAGCAGCGTCCTAGATGTTCTGAAACGCGAAGGATATATTCGTGATTATTCTCAACGAGAATCACGCGCAGGTATATCTGAAATTAAAATACAACTTAAATATCATGATGGGCAACCTGTCATCCGTAATATATCGAGAGTTTCTAAACCCGGTCGCCGTGTATATTCAAAAATAAAAGACCTGCAACGGGTCTATAACGGACTAGGTATTGCTATACTATCAACTCCACGTGGGGTACTTTCAGATGCTGAAGCACGCGATCAAAACGTTGGCGGTGAAATACTTTGCCAAGTTTTTTAATGAATATTCAGAAAAAATAGGAAAGTATCATGTCACGTATTGGAAAAAATCCGATCAAAATACCTGAGGGTGTATCTATTGAAATAGATGACCAGGTCATCAGTGCTAAAGGAAAGTTAGGGCAACTATCCATCGCTCTTACTAACGATGTTAACATTGAAAAAGAAAACGGTTTGATCACTATTAGTCAGCGTGAAGGGTCGGCGAGAGCGAAACAAATGTGGGGTACAGCTCGTAGCCTTGTTAGTAATTTAGTTGTCGGTGTTAGTGAAGGATTTACTAAAAGGTTAGAAATTAATGGTGTTGGTTATCGTGCCCAACTACAAGGAAAGGAACTTGTGCTTCAGCTAGGCTTTAGCCACGATATAAAGTTTTCGATTCCGGATGGAATTACAATCACATGTTCTGATCAAACCCATATAGAAATTACAGGAATAAATAAGCAAATGGTTGGTCAGGTCGCATCTAATATCCGAAGTTTTCGCCCGCCTGAACCATATAAAGGTAAAGGAATAAAATACGAGGATGAGTATATCCTCCGTAAGGAAGGTAAGAAGAAATAAACATGATATATAAAAACAAATCGTTACGACGAAGGTATAGGAACCGCGCGAGATTACAGCAAAGATCTCCAGATCGCCCTCGACTTTCGATACATCGCTCGGGCAAGCATATCTATGCTCAAATTATTGACGATATGATGGGCAACACATTATGCGCTGCCTCTTCTTTGGATAGGACCCTTCGAGCAGCACTTAATTCTGGAAGTGATAAAATCGCCGCTAGCAAAGTTGGAAACCTTATCGCTGAGCGCGCTTTACAAAAAGGAGTGACAAAAGTTGTGTTTGACCGAGGACAATTTCGCTTTCATGGGCGAGTTAAAGCCTTGGCTGAAGGAGCCCGCGAGGGCGGTTTGGTGTTTTAGGAGTCTTTAAGATGGCGGATATGGCAGAGCCTCGGCATTCACGGCGTAATAATACCGGTTCTTCGCGCGGCGATAGGCGTGGGGGAAGGGATCGCGACGATGGCGACGAATTAATAGATAAATTAGTACATATAAATCGTGTAGCGAAGGTTGTTAAAGGGGGACGGCGTTTCTCATTTGGCGCATTAGTTGTGGTTGGTGATGGCCGTGGACGGGTCGGGTATGGGACAGGTAAAGCACGCGAGGTACCTGAAGCTATTCGTAAGGCAACAGATTCGGCAAAAAGAAATATGATTCATGTCCCACTGCGTGAGGGGCGTACCCTACACCATGATGTTAAAGGATGCTTCGGAGCGGGTAAAGTTGTCCTTCGTGCGGCTCCTCCTGGAACTGGTATTATCGCAGGGGGTCCTATGAGAGCTGTTTTTGAAACCATTGGTGTTCAGGATGTGGTTGCGAAATCGACGGGATCTGCTAATCCGCACAATATGGTGAAAGCGACTTTCAAGGCTTTAACAAGTTGTTCTTCACCTCGGAGTGTTGCTTCGCGCCGTAGCAAGAAGGTTGCAGACATTGTTGCACGCCGAGGCGACACACAACCTGCTTAAATAGGGGAAAATTTCATGGGAGAACAAGCAAATACAATCATAGTTACCCAGATAAAAAGCCCTATCGGGCGGCCGAAGTCTCAAAGAGAAACCTTAAAAGGCTTAGGTCTTAATAAGATTAATCGAACGCGCGAGTTGATTGATACGCCAGCAATTCGCGGGATGATAAGAAAAGTCGGTCACCTAGTAACATTTGAAACACGTAACAAGTGATATGAAACCATAACCTGCCTTTTTCGGGATCGAACAATGAAGCTAAATGACATTCAAGATAATAAAGGTGCAAATATTTCACGTAAAAGAGTTGGCCGTGGTATTGGGTCAGGCACAGGTAAAACATCGGGAAGAGGCCATAAAGGGCAAAAGTCGCGGAGTGGTGTTAGTCTGTTAGGGTTTGAGGGTGGACAGATGCCATTGTACCGTAGGTTACCAAAACGTGGTTTCAAAAATCCTTTTTCAAAAAAATATACAGAGATAAACCTTGGCACCCTACAAAAAGCAATTGATACAGGTAAAATCGATGCGGAGAAAGAGATAACGGAGACGACCCTTATAGAGTCCGGCCTTCTTGGTAAATTGAAAGATGGTGTGCGGTTATTAGGAAAGGGCGAGCTCAAAAGCGTTATTAAGCTCTCAGTTACCACTGCATCAAATAATGCTATTAATTACGTTGAGAAAGTTGGTGGAACGGTAATATTACCAAGTCAAAAAGCTAAACCTGAAGGCAAAGGTAAACGGCGTGATAAACTGTCAGCAGAGAGAAAAGCAGCGAGGGCAGCAACGCTAAAATCCGAATAAAGTATTATTAACCATTTTGCGTCTTTAACCGCAAGCTAACCGGAGTCGAAAGGCCTATGGCTTCTGCAGCAGAACAACTAGCAGCTAATATGAATTTTGGCGCCTTTGCTAAAGCAACAGAGCTAAAGAAACGTATTTGGTTTACGCTTGGTGCACTCGTAGTCTACAGGTTGGGTACTTTTGTTCCCCTACCAGGTATAGACGCGGCAGTTTTAGCGGATATATTCCGACAAAACCAAGGTGGGATACTTGGCATGTTTGATATGTTCGCCGGTGGTGCCTTAGGTCGAATGTCAATTTTCGCACTCAATATAATGCCATATATATCTGCTTCGATTATCATGCAATTGATGAGCGCTGTATCCCCACAATTAGAGGCAATAAAAAAAGAAGGCGAAAGCGGACGAAAAAAAATCAATCAATATACTCGTTACCTCACCGTCGCTATCTGCGCTTTGCAAGCATATGGTATATCTGTTGGCATCGAGGGAATGTCGACAAGTCAAGGGGCCGCGGTGTCTGATCCAGGCATGTTTTTTAGATTTTCTGTCGTGATTACTTTAGTTGGCGGCACATTGTTCCTTATGTGGTTAGGAGAACAGATTACCGCACGTGGAATTGGGAACGGAATCTCACTTATCATAATGGCAGGGATTGTTGCTAATCTACCTAGTGCACTTGCGGGAACCCTTGAACTCGGTCGAACAGGCGCATTATCTACCGGGCTTATCATTTCTTTGCTTGTTATGTCAGTGTTAGTGATTTACTTCATAGTATTTGTAGAACGCGCTCAGCGAAGGATTATAATACAGTATCCAAAGAGACAGCGTGGGAATAAGATGACTGGAGGCGAAAGTTCTCATCTACCTTTAAAACTTAATACTGCGGGTGTTATTCCTCCGATTTTCGCTAGTTCTATATTATTGATGCCAATAACAGTGATGAGTTTTTCTGCGGGTCAAGGTCCTGAATGGATGTCGACAGTTGCGGCGTATCTTGGACGAGGCCAACCTGTTTACTTAATAGTTTACATTTCACTCGTTGTATTCTTTGCTTTTTTTTATACGGCGGTTGTATTTAATCCTGAAGAAACTGCTGATAATTTAAAAAAATACGGTGGGTTTATTCCAGGAATTCGACCCGGAGCAAATACTGCTCACTACCTTGACCGCATTTTGACTCGCCTTACTGTAGTTGGTGCGGGTTATTTAGCCATCATTTGCCTCCTGCCCGAATTATTAATTTCTCGGTTCTCCGTACCATTCTACTTTGGTGGAACAAGTTTGTTGATAGTTGTTACTGTTACTATGGATACCGTTGCACAAGTCCAATCTCATTTGATTGCACATCAATATGAGGGGCTTATTAAGAAGTCAAAATTACGTGGTAGGAGAGGATAAAAGGAAAGAAAAGGATGACTTTCATCATTCTTTTAGGACCGCCTGGCTGTGGGAAAGGAACTCAAGCGAGAACAATCCAAAAAGAACGTGGAATTGTTCACTTGTCTACTGGCGAAATGCTGAGAGAAGAAGTTGCTGCAGAAAGTGCTGTCGGCAAACGTGCAAAGCGCATAATAGAAAGTGGAATGTTTGTAGCTGATGACTTGATCATTGAGCTAGTAGCTAACAGAATTAAGAAACTAGATAGTCAGGTTGGGGTTAACCTTGATGGATTCCCTAGGACTTTGCCACAGGCCAAAGCTCTCGATAAGTTTGTCGAATCAAATCAATTACGTATTGATAAAGTAATAGAGTTTGTGGCTGATGATAACGCTATGTTGAAAAGAATATCCGGACGATATTCGTGCTTAACTTGCGGTGAAGGATATCATCAGGATTTCGATAAACCAAAACTTGCGGGAGTTTGCGACAATTGTGGATCAACGAATTTTCAATGTCGAACTGACGATACTGTAGCTATAACAAGATCTAGATTAAAAGATTATCATTTACGAACAGAACCGGTTATAACTTATTACAGTGGGAAGGATATACTATATAAAATAAACGGTATGCTCAGTTTAGAAGAGGTCAAGCAGCAGATTGATAAGGTGTTAGGGCCATGAGGGCCAAAGAATTTTAAAAGGATGTGCTTGTTGACTTGGTCATTAAAGCGCCTATAATCCCGCGTTCCGTTATCCATTTAACAGAATTATTGTATCCAAACTCTTAAGGAGCACGAGCTTTGGCGCGAATCGCAGGTGTAAATATTCCGACCGGAAAGAGGGTAGTTATCGCACTCACTTATATTCATGGAATTGGAAGAACTTCGGCAGCTAAAATATGTGCGAAAAATACTATCCCATTGGAAAGACGTGTCTCTGACCTGACTGATGATGAATTAGGAAGAATTCGGGATACCATAGATCAAGAATACCAAGTCGAAGGTGACTTGCGGCGTGGGCACTCTATGAATGTGAAAAGGCTCATGGACCTTGGTTGTTATCAAGGCCTCCGGCATAGACGCGGCTTACCTGTACGAGGGCAAAGGACTCATACTAATGCCCGTACTCGAAAGGGCCCTGCTAAAGCAATCGCTGGAAAGAAAAAAGTCATTAAGGGTTGACCATGGCAAAAGAAAGTACACGTGTCCGTCGTCGCGAACGCAAGAATATTACCTCTGGCGTAGCACACGTTAATGCGACATTTAACAATACAATGATCACTATTACTGATGCCCAGGGAAATGCTATCGCCTGGTCCTCAGCGGGGGCACAAGGCTTCAAGGGGTCACGAAAATCGACCCCATATGCAGCCCAGATAGCTGGAGAAGATGCCGGCAAAAAGGCAATGGAACATGGTATGAAGACGCTTGAAGTAGAAGTTAAGGGCCCCGGTGCGGGTCGAGAATCGGCATTACGAGCTCTTCAATCAGTGGGTTTTTCAATAACATCGATTAAAGACGTTACACCAATCCCACATAACGGTTGTCGGCCTCGTAAACGACGCCGAGTTTAATGAATTTTCTAAGAGGTACTTGGAAAGATCCTCTTACTCTAATTCTAGTCTAAATTAGACTAATATAATTCCAATAAAGAAAATGAGGTCACTCCCTTGATTCAAAATAATTGGCAAGAATTAATAAAACCATCGAAGCTTGAGATCGAGCCCGGTGGTGACGCAACACGCACAGCAACTATAGTGGCGGAGCCGTTAGAGCGCGGGTTCGGTCTTACCCTTGGAAATGCTTTGCGGCGGGGTTTACTTTCCTCTCTTCAGGGTGCGGCCGTCACCGCAGTTCAGATAGATGGTGTTCTACATGAATTCTCATCAATTCCAGGTATACGAGAAGATGTAACCGATATCGTGTTAAACATTAAATCGATAGGTCTGCGGATGCATGCTGAAGGGCCTAAACGTATGAGTATACAAAAAGAAGGACCGGCCGATGTTAAAGCAGGTGATATTGCGTCTGGCCCAGATATAGAGATTATGAATCCGGACTTAGTGATTTGCCATCTTGATAAAGGTGCCAAACTCAATATGGAACTGATTGTTGAAACAGGTAAGGGTTATGTAGCCGCGACACAAAATCGTTCAGAAGACAGCCCTATAGGATTGATACCAATCGATGCGGTTTTTTCCCCTGTACGTAAGGTTTCCTACAAAGTTGACAATACACGTGTAGGGCAAGTTACAGATCACGATAAGTTATCTATTGAAGTAACCACAAATGGTGCGCTTACACCTGACGATGCTATCGCTCTTTCGGCGCGTATACTTCAAGACCAGCTTCAATTATTTGTGAATTTCGAGGAGCCCGAAGATCACAAGGAAGAGGACGCACATGAGGATTTACCTTTCAATCGTCATTTACTGCGAAAGGTAGATGAGTTAGAGCTTTCAGTTCGGTCAGCAAATTGTTTGAAAAATGATAATATTATCTACATTGGAGATCTTGTCCAGAAAAGCGAAGCGGACATGCTACGGACTCCAAATTTTGGACGTAAATCTTTGAACGAAATTAAAGAAGTATTGAGCCATATGGGCCTTCACCTCGGTATGGATATACCAGCTTGGCCTCCGGAGAATATAGAGGAAATGTTAAAAAGGATAGAGGAACCCTTCTAAACTTTTGAAAAGTAAAATTTAGTAGATTGACCCACGAATATTATCCTGCGGGTAAAGTGGCACGCGTAGGAAGATTGAGAATAAAATAGGAGCCCAAAATGCGACATCGCCATGGTTATAGAAAGCTGAATCGAACGCCATCTCACCGAAAAGCTATGTTTGCCAATATGGCTAGCTCTCTAATAATACATGAACAAATTAAAACGACGTTACCGAAAGCGAAGGAACTCCGACGTATTGCAGATAAAATGATTTCGCTAGGAAAAAAAGGTAGCCTTCACTCACGCCGTCAAGCATTGTCATATCTCCGCTCAGATCAAACCGTTCGAAAATTATTTGAAACATTGGCTGACCGTTATAATAAACGTCCAGGAGGTTACACTCGAGTTATAAAATCTGGTTTTCGTTATGGTGATAATGCTCCCATGGCCATAGTTGAACTTGTTGATAGAGATACTGAAGCAAAAGGAGCAGAAGATATTGCTCGGCATGAAGCTTTCCTGGAAGAAAATGAGTCAGTGAACGCTTCAGAGTGAAATAAACCCTATAGTTCTCAAACTTTAATTTTAATAATAAATAATTCTTTAAATCAATCTGTTCCGTTTTGATGGTAACCTAATAACCTTTTTGTTGACCGTCGAATGAAAATTAATACTTGGTCTATTACCACTATATGGGTATTTGCTTTTACTATACTCTTAGCTAACATAACAAAAGTGTTGGCTGACGGTAGGGTGCCCAATACACGTGAAGAAATAACGCTTACCTACGCGCCATTAGTTCGAAAAGCAGCCCCAGCCGTTGTCAATATCTACACAAAGAAAATTGTACGCGCACGCCAAGCTGTTCCCCTATTTAATGATCCCTTTTTTCGACAATTTTTTGGAAATCAATTTGGCTTAGACTTAGGCAGACCACGTAAACATAGACAAAATTCCCTTGGTTCAGGTGTTATAGTTAATGCCACCGGATTAGTCGTTACAAATAAACATGTTATTGAAGGCGCTGATCAAATACGTGTTGTACTGACGGATCGGCGAGAGTTTGAAGCAGAGGTATTGGTTACTGATAATAAGACTGATCTCGCTATTTTAAGTCTAACTACTGATGGCGAAAAAATGCCGTTTCTTAAATTACGGGATTCTGATGACCTTGCAGTAGGAGACCTGGTCTTAGCTATAGGTAACCCGTTTGGGGTTGGACAGACAGTAACTAGTGGGATCGTCTCCGCATTAGCGAGGACACGTATTGGCGGTTCAGATTTCAATGCTTTTATCCAAACAGACGCAGCTATTAATCCTGGAAATTCCGGCGGCGCACTAATAGCGATGGATGGTAGGTTGGTCGGTGTAAATACTGCAATTTTTTCTAAAAGTGGAGGTTCGCATGGAGTAGGTTTTGCCATTCCATCAAATATGGTGCGGGCAGTATTGCGAGGTGTCGCAAATAATGGCAAGCTTGTTCGTCCGTGGCTCGGTGCATCTGGTCAAGTAGTTGATTTTGATATTGCAAATTCACTCAATTTACAGCGCCCAGGAGGTGTATTAATCAATGTTATTCATCACCGTGGGCCGGCAAAGCTGGCTGGATTGGAAGTTGGCGATGTTGTGTTAGCTGTTAATGGTCATGATATTATTGATATCCCTACGCTTAACCACCGAATAGCTACATTACCTGTTGGCGAAACTGCTATATTGCGAGTTTGGAGACACGGTAGCATCCGGGCTTTGCCCGTCCACCTAGAAGCAGCACCCGAAATACCCAGAAATAACCGTACATTTTTGAAAGGAGAACAACCACTTGCTGGTGCGACAGTTGTGAACCTTTCGCCGGCTTTAAGTGAAGAAATTGGTATTGATCCATTTCTAGAAGGTGTCTTTATCCTTCGATTGTTAAGAGGTTCAAATGCCAGCCGTATGAAGTTTCGTATTGGGGATATTGTGCGGGAAATTAATGGTCAGAAAATCAAAACTGTTAGCCAACTTCTAAATCAATTACAAAACCCAACGAATCGTTGGCAAATTTTTATTCTTCGTGATGGTACAACTCGGAAGATGTTGATTGAACGTTGAATACTTTATTTGATGATCATATCTCTAGGCCATTGGCGGAATTAATCAGGCCCAGTTCTCTTTCCGATGTTGTAGGGCAAGAGCACTTATTGGGTGCAGATGGTCCTATTGGTCGTATGCTTAAAAGAGACCGAATAACCTCAGTAATTCTATGGGGGCCACCTGGGACCGGTAAAACGACAATTGCACGCTTGCTCGCAGACAAAACAGATATGGTGTTTACCCCTCTCTCAGCTGTTTTCTCTGGCGTAAATGACCTTCGTAAAATTTTTGATGAAGCAATACGGTTACGTAGTTTAGGTAAAGGGGCATTGCTTTTTGTTGACGAGATACACCGCTTTAACCGCGCACAACAGGATAGCTTTTTACAATATGTAGAAGATGGAACAATAGTGTTAATTGGAGCTACCACAGAGAATCCCTCATTTGAGATTAACTCTGCTCTTCTTTCACGCATGCAGGTTTTAGTACTCAATAGATTAAGCGAAGAAGCGTTAAGATTCTTAATTCGTCGCGCCGAAAAGAAAATAGGTGTCGCGTTACCAGTCACGGAAGATGCACTTAAATGTTTGTGTGGCATGGCGGACGGGGATGGTCGTTATCTATTAAATCTAGTTGAAGAATTATACAATGCGAACAATTCCGATCCGGTAGACCCAATCGGCCTTGGAACAATCCTACAGAAACGAATCCCCATTTATGATAAGTCACAAGATTCGCATTTTAATCTAATTTCCGCTTTACATAAGTCGCTTCGTAGTTCCGATACAGATGCTTCGCTTTACTGGTTAGCACGGATGCTAGAAGGCGGAGAAGACCCGCGCTATATAGCACGTCGATTAGTGCGTTTTGCATCAGAAGATGTTGGACTTGCCGACCCAAATGCGCTTACGCAAGCACTGGCTGCTTGGGAGGCCTACGAGCGTTTAGGTTCTCCTGAGGGTGAACTGGCAATCGTACAATGCGTTATTTATCTTGGTACAGCACCAAAATCAAACGCTGCTTATAAATCTGAGAAAGATGCGCGAAAACTTGCTCGTGAAACTGGTTCTTTAAGCCCCCCAATGCACATCCTTAATGCCCCAACAACAATGATGAAAGTAATGGGTTATGGGGACGGTTATATCTATGACCACAATGCACAAGACGGGTTTTCGGGTCAAAATTGTTTCCCGGAAACAATGCAACGTACAAAATTATATGAACCCGTAGATAGAGGATTTGAAAGAGAGGTTATCAAAAGGCTTGCTTATTGGGAAAAGCTTCGTAGTACTAAATTTATAGATTAAATTAATTGGCCCAAATTTCATGTATCTATCTATTAAATATTTAATA
>PBLS01000089.1 GCA_002721825.1 Magnetovibrio sp. | reverse complement strand
TTTACAAGCGAGCGAGTTTGTTAAACCCGGTTTTGCACTAGTCGCGGCTTGGTTTTTTGCTCATCGTCGTCTTGATGACCGTTTTCCTGGTTACACTTTAGCATGTGCGCTTTGCGTACTAATCATGAGCTTACTATTATTGCAGCCGGATGTTGGAATGTCACTTGTGGTTTTTTCTATTTGGTCAGTGCAATTTTTTATTTCTGGCCTTCCATTAGTTTTTGTAGCAGGTCTGGCTTTTTTAATTTTGGGAGGGAGTGCGGCCGCCTATTTTATTTTCGATCATGTGCGTTTACGTGTAGACCGGTTTTTAGATCCTGAAGCTAGTTTAGGTTATCAAGTTGCCCGTTCCTTAGATGCCTTTCGCTACGGAGGGTGGGCCGGACGCGGTCCTGGTGAGGGTCGGGTTAAAGAGGTATTACCAGATGCTCACGCAGATTTCGTTTTTGCTGTTGCTGGAGAAGAGTTTGGCCTAATAGCATGTTTGATTATCCTCGCACTTTTTGTTTTCATTGTTTTGCGTGGTTTTAGTCGTGTCCTCAAAGAACAGGACCTTTTCGTGCTATTAGCTGTTGCTGGACTACTGACGCAATTTGCTCTCCAAGCATTAATCAATATAGCATCCACGGTAAATTTGATGCCCCCAAAGGGCATGACACTCCCATTTTTGTCTTATGGGGGCTCTTCTACTTTAGCACTTGGTCTTGGTTTGGGTATGGTATTGGCTTTAACGCGGCTTAGATCTAATTCGCAGGAGTTACGATGACAAGTAGGGGTAGTTCTCCGATTGTATTGGCTGCGGGAGGGACTGGTGGTCATGTATTCCCGGCCGAAGCCCTCGCAGCTGAATTAACTGGGCGTAATTATCGGCTTATACTTTTTACCGATCAAAGGGGTTGCGCTTTTTCAGGGGTTTTGCGTGATGTAGAAACCTACCGTATACACTCTTCTAGCTCGTTGCGTAATAAAATACCGTACTTTGTTAGAAGCGGATTTAAATTAGCTCTAGGCTTATTTCAGGCCATTCACCTTTTACGTAAATTGAACCCATGTGCTGTAATCGGATTTGGTGGATATGCCTCAGTTCCGACAATGCTTGCGGCATCGTTGGGAGTTTATCCAACTTTGATTCATGAGCAAAATGCCGTATTAGGCCGAGCAAATAAATTTTTAGCGCATCGAGTTAACAACATAGCTACGTGTTTTACGGTGGTAGAAGGATTGCCAGAGACTATTTCTAGTAAAGTGCTGGTATCCGGCATGCCTGTAAGATCGGGTATTATTGATTATCAAAATTGTGATTATCATACGGTTACACCTGAAAGCCCATTCCATATCCTCGTAATTGGTGGGTCGCAGGGAGCGCGCGTGTTGAGTGATGTGGTTCCAGCTTCAATTGCTTCCATGCCTGAACCTATTCGTCAGCGCTTTAAGATTGTTCAGCAATGCCGACCTGAGGATATCGAACGGGTCCATGCAACCTATGCTAGTGCCGGGCTAAACGCAGAGCTTGCTAGCTTCTTTGATGATTTGCCAGTGCGTCTCGCAGCGGCTCATCTTGTTATAGCGCGAGCGGGAGCGTCAACTATTGCTGAATTGACAACTATCGGTCGTCCATCAATCCTGGTCCCATACCCCTATGCTATCAATAATCACCAAGCCCGTAACGCAAATGCAATCGATGAAGCTGGCGCTGGTTGGGTATTAACTGAATCTAGCTTTTCTGTTGAAAAGTTACGTGAATGCCTAGAATCATTGATACGTATGCCCTCTGTCCTTGAACGTGCAGCCGCCAACGCGAAGGCTCTTGGGGAACCGGAAGCCGTTAAGAAATTGGCTGATATGGTAGTCCGCCTCATCCGAGATGCAAATATTAGCGATGGGTGTGTAGCATGAGAGCGCTCCCTTTAGACTTCGGCAATCTACATTTTATCGGTGTAGGTGGAATTGGTATGAGTGGTATCGCGGAAGTGCTGCATAACTTAGGTTATTCAGTACAAGGGTCAGATGCTAGCGATAGCGTTAATGTGCAGCGCCTGCGTAGCCTTGGAGTCCCAGTTTTTATCGGTCATAATGCAAACAATCTTGGCGAAGTCCAAGCTGTTGTTGTGTCTTCTGCGATCAATCCTGATAATCCGGAAGTACTAGCAGCTAGGAAACGGATGATACCGGTCGTTCGCCGTGCCGAAATGCTCGCTGAACTAATGAGGCTCAAATGGTCAATCGCTGTTGGAGGGACGCACGGAAAGACTACAACGACCTCTTTGATTGCTACACTCCTTGATAGTGCGGGATTTGACCCAACGGTAATTAATGGCGGTATAATAAATGCCTTAGGCTCAAACGCACGCCTTGGAGGAGGAAACTGGTTAGTTGCTGAAGCAGATGAGTCTGATGGAACATTTTTGAAGTTGCCAGCGACGGTCGCTGTCGTAACCAATATAGACCCTGAGCATATGGAGCATTATGGCTCATTTGATGACTTGCGTCGTGCATTCGATGCTTTCGTTGAAAATATTCCATTTTATGGTTTTGCGACACTTTGCGTCGATCATCCGGAAGTGCAGGCTATGATCCCCCGAGTTTCGGACCGTCGCATTATTACCTATGGGTTTTCTCCCCAGGCTGACGTGCGCGGAATTAATTTAAAGGCGACACCCGGCAGCATGCTTTTTGATGTCTTGCTAAAGGACCGTACGGGTGAAAGCGAAGTTACCCTTAAGACTTTTAGGCTACCTATGATTGGGGCTCATAACGTGCAGAATGCACTTGCCGCTATTGCTGTTGCCTGGGAAATGAATGTTGATGAAGCTAAAATGCGTGAGGCTCTAGAAAATTTCAAGGGTGTTAAACGCCGTTTCACCATAACAGGGGAAGCAGATGGCGTCATAGTTGTAGATGATTACGGCCATCATCCAGTTGAAATTGCAGCGGTGCTGAAGGCTGCTAGAGCAGCAGCAAAAGAACGTGTAATTGCCGTGGTTCAGCCGCACCGCTACACTCGCCTACGCGATCTGTTTGAAGAATTTTGCACGTGTTTTAATGATGCTGACACAGTTATTGTTGCGCCAGTCCATCCTGCAGGTGAAAAACCTATTGAGGGTGTTGACCGAGATGCCTTAGTTGAAGGTTTGCGTCATCACGGGCATCGGTCGGTTCAAGCTCTATGTACGCTAGATGATCTCCCTAAAGTTATTCATGAGATTGCGATATCAGGTGACCTAGTTTTGTGTATGGGTGCTGGAAATATTACTCAGTCGGCTAATGCACTGCCGAGCGAGTTACGAAGACTGAATTATGGGAATAGGAAACCCGCAAATGATGTTGGATGAGGACCGAGTCTCTTTAATGAAGCGATTGCCTGCAGTACGAGGTAAGTTGATAGCGTGTTCATCACTAGCTCGCTTTACATGGTTTAAGGTGGGTGGTGGAGCTGATGTTCTGTTCTACCCTATTGATGAAGAAGATTTGTCTCAATTTTTAGCAGGCACACCTCTTGATATCCCAATTACAGTAATTGGTCATTCGTCAAATTTATTAATCCGCGATGGCGGCATTAGCGGTGTAGTCGTTCGCCTTGGTCGCGCTTTTCGGGGTGTCGAGGCGAAGCACTGTGAAATTATAGCCGGCGCAGCTACAGCCGATATCAATATAGCTCGTTATGCTCAAAATATGGGAGTTTCGGGCTTGGAGTTTTTGTTCGGAGTACCTGGAAATCTAGGTGGTGGAATTGCGACAAATGCGGGTGCCTATGGTGCCGAAATATCCGATGTCTTTGTTCAAGCCCGCGTTATTAATCGCGCGGGGGAAATTCGGGTTCTATCGAAAAAAGATATAGGTTTTTCTTATCGTAGCTCGAACCTTTTCGATGGTGAAATTATTTTGTCAGCAACATTACGAGGACATGTGGGCCAGCCTATTGAAATAATGGAACGAATGCAAAAGTTACACTCTAAACGCGAGGCTACGCAGCCAATACGTGAATTGACCGGAGGCTCGACGTTCAAAAATCCGAACGGTCATAAGGCTTGGAAATTGATCGAGGCTGCTGGTTGCGGTGGTTTGAGTTTGGGCCAGGCAATAACTTCAAGCCAGCATTGTAATTTTCTAATCAATCAAGGGAGCGCGAGCGCAGCCGACATTGAAGGGTTGGGTGAGGAAATTCGGCGAAGGGTTCAAGCATCTTCCGGTATTTTTCTTGAGTGGGAAATAAGGCGCATCGGGCAGCCGCTTAGCGAAAATCACATGGGACTATGTTCATGACTAAAAACGTCGCTGTTTTAATGGGGGGATGGTCGGCCGAAAGAGAAGTTTCACTAGTTAGTGGAGCTAATTGTGCTACCGCCCTCAAAGAAGCCGGATACAATGTAACATCAATCGACGTACAGCGTGATATGGCCGCATTAATAACACGCTTATATCCAAAACCTGACGTCGTGTTCAATGCTTTGCATGGCCGTTTTGGTGAAGATGGTTGCGTGCAGGGTCTTCTCGATATTTTAGCTATTCCGTATACTCACTCTGGTTTGCAGTGTTCGGCCATTGCAATGAATAAGCCTATGGCTAAAAAGCTTTTTAGCTTGGCCGGCATTCCAGTTGCGGAGCATCTCCTGGCTACACCTGATGAGATTATTTCCGGAGATTTGATGGCTAGACCTTTTGTAATCAAACCATTGAATGAAGGATCAAGTGTAGGAGTACAAATTTTTCATGAAGGAGATAATAGTCCTGTATTGATCGAAGATATGCGCGGTGCCTCAAAAATGATGGTTGAAGCTTTCATCCCTGGACGTGAATTCACGATAGCAATTATGGGAGGTAAAGCGCTTGCAGTGACAGAGGTAAAGACTGAAAGACTTTTTTATGATTATGATGCTAAATATGCTACAGGTGGCTCAGTTCACGAAATTCCAGCGAAAATTGACAAGGATATCGAAGTAGAAGCGTTACGTCTTGCTGAGCTCGCCCATAAGACTCTTGATTGCCGTGGGGTCTCGCGGGCTGACTTTCGATATGATGGTGAGAAGTTGGTGATATTGGAGCTTAATACCCAACCCGGCATGACTCCAACGTCATTAGTTCCTGAACAAGCAGCATATGTCGGTATAACTTTTCCGAAATTAGTATCTTGGATGGTTGAAAACGCGGAGTTTGATGAATGAGAAAAGTTTCAAGGCCAATGGCTAGCAATAAAACTAGGAAACGCCAAAATCGGATTAGGATTAATGGGAAATTAGTAGCCATTATGTTGGGGTTAATCATCTTTTCTATTCCCGTTTGTGGCGGATGGTGGCTATGGTCCACTGGAGAAGCAAATCGTACGATTGACTTATTGAGATCAAAATTAATCTCTGCCTCTTTGAATGCTGGTTTCAAAGTTGATGAAATTTTAGTAGTGGGCCGCGAAGAGACCAAGCGTGATAAATTGTTTAATGCGATTGGGTTAGTACGTGGTGCTCCTATTCTATCATTCGACCTTGATGCAGCGCGACACCGTGTTGAAGCTCTTCCTTGGATAAGCCGCGCGTCTGTTGAGCGAATTCTGCCAGATACAATTTTGATAAATATAGAAGAGCGTCAACCTGCTGCTCTTTGGCAGTATAAGGGCAAGTTTTCGCTCATTGACCGAAATGGTGCGGTTATTTTGAGCAACGGTTTGCAGCGATTTTCTGAATTAGTAGTTGTCGTAGGTAAAGAAGCGCGAGTTCACACCTCTAATTTATTAGCTCTTCTAGCCGCAGCCCCTGAATTAGAGCATATGGTGAAGTCAGCCGTATGGGTAAGCGGTCGACGTTGGAATTTGCATCTCAAAGGGGATATTCACGTGCAGTTGCCTGAGGAAAATCCAGCAGCGGCGTGGATTAGATTAGAGAAATATGAAAAGGCACATCATGTATTAGAACGTGATGTAACGGTTCTTGATCTTAGAATGCCCGATCGTCTGATAGTGCGCAAGGTACCGCGACGGTTAGATGAGGACAAAAAAGGTCGTGAAACTTAATAAAAAATAAGGGGATTAAGAAGTATAAAAATCGAGAGATGCGGCGGTATATGACTGGTTCCAGCGTATTATGAAAAACGAAACGACTTCAATAAGAAAACGCAATGGCGTAATAGCGGCCATAGATATAGGTACAACTAAGATTTGTTGCCTAATTGCAAAACCAAGGTCGGAACGTACAGGAAATAGGCCGTGCATAATGGGCATTGGTCATCAGGTTTCTAATGGTCTCCGTAACGGTACCATCGTCGATTTAGATCAAGCAGAAGCAAGTGTGCGTTCGACGGTAGAAGCGGCAGAGCAGATGGCCGGAGAGAATATAGATGATGTTATTGTAAACTTAAATGGTGGTCAGCGTAAATCACATCTAGTGGCTTGTGAGGTTGCTATTGGTGGCCATGAAATAAGTAATTCAGATATTCGACGGATTCTTGACCCGTCCAACTTTATCCAGCAAGAGCAAGAAAACCATGAGCTCGTGCATTGTATTCCGATGGTTTACGGCGTTGATGGCAATCGTGGTATTTCAGATCCGCGCGGTATGTTTGCTGAACGTCTCAGCGTCAACGTTCATGTTGTTATGGCCCAACGTGGTCAAATTCGAAATTTGCGCTCGGTCGTAAGGCGATGTCATCTTGGAATTGAAGATGTTGTGGTAGCGCCATACGCCACGGCTTTAGGTTGCTTGACCAAAGAAGAAAAATCGCTTGGGGTGACTTGTATCGATATGGGGGGCGGGTCTACATCTTTTGCCATTTTCTTTGACGGTGAATTAGTCCATACCGATTCGTTGCCACTTGGAGGAGAGCACGTAACTAGAGACATAGCACGTGGCTTGGTAACGTCATACACCCATGCAGAGCGAATGAAAACGTTGTACGGTAATGCTATTCCTTCGATAAATGATGATCAGCAGCTTATCCAGGTTCCTTCTTTAGGCGAGGAGGAAACGCCAGAGACAAATACAATCCCAAGATCTGTTTTAGTAGGTATCATACGACCCCGTATAGAGGAAATATTCGAGCTTATCAGAGACCGAATAAAGGATGCGGGGTTTGATCAATTGGTTGGGCGAGGCATGGTACTCACCGGTGGGGCCAGCCAATTACCGGGCGTTCGCGAGGTCGCCGATACCATACTCGACAAACAAAGTCGGTTTGGTCGGCCTTTACCAATGGACGGTATGGCGGAGGTGATAACAGGCCCAACGTTTACTGCTTGTATGGGACTTCTGCATTATGGTCTAGGCCATCGCCCTGAAGAACTTCACACACAACTTGCGCATTCTAAAGAGCATCCCGGGAAATTAGGTAAAATTAGCCAATGGTTACGAGAAAATTTTTAACATTAACGAACTTGAAATCTCTCATCTGTTATCTTTTACCAAGATTCGGAAACGGCCCGCGGTAATAGTTTTTTCCCCTAGCTTAGGAGGTTATTATGAGTATCAATCTTAGTATACCAGAAAATTTTGAACATACAGAACTTAAGCCCCGAATTACCGTGGTTGGTGTAGGGGGTGCAGGTGGAAATGCCGTTAACAATATGATCCGAAAGGAATTAGCTGGGGTGGATTTTATTGTTGCCAACTCCGATGCACAGGCACTTCTGCAATCGCGCGCTGACAGACGTATTCAATTAGGTGCCACTCTGACAGAAGGATTGGGGGCTGGGTCAAAACCAGATGTTGGAGCTGCTGCTGCTAAAGAGGCTCATGAAGAGTTGTTGAATGAACTGAGTGGTGCACATATGGTTTTTCTTGCTGCTGGTATGGGAGGAGGTACAGGTACGGGAGCAGCGCCTGTAATTGCAAAGGCCGCCAAAGATGCAGGTATTTTGACAGTAGCGGTGGTGACTAAGCCGTTCCACTTTGAGGGTACTCACCGGATGTCTCTGGCAGAGTCAGGAATAGATGAGTTGGCACAATACGTCGATACCTTAATTATTATCCCTAATCAAAACTTATTTCGGGTAGCTACGGAAAACACAACTTTTGCTGATGCTTTCGCAACGGCAGATGAAGTTCTTTATTCGGGTGTAAGAGGGGTAACAGATTTGATGGTGATGCCGGGCTTAATCAATTTGGATTTCGCTGATATCCGTTCAGTTATGATTGAAATGGGCAAAGCGATGATGGGCACCGGGGAAGCGACCGGCGAGCGGAGAGCGTTAGAAGCAGCGGAAGCTGCGATCGCCAATCCATTATTGGATGATACATCAATGAAAGGCGCTAAGGGTGTACTCATTAACATTACGGGTGGCCCTGATATCACCTTGTTTGAAGTTGATGAGGCGGCAACGCGTATTCGAGCGGAGGTTGACCAGGACGCTTATATTATAATCGGATCTGCTTTTGACTCTGAACTTGATGGCGTAATGCGTGTCTCTGTAGTGGCAACGGGTATCGACGGAGGTGGTTACGTTATGCCGCAGTCAAGTATCTTGCAGGTTACGGAGGCCATTGGTAAAGAACGAGTGTTGGCAAACAATAATTCTGAAAGCGAGGAGGAAAAAAACATAACATTGTTAGAACAGAGCGAAATGACGGAAGCTGTAGCCCCTGAATTAGAGAATTTAAAGAGATCGAAAGAAAATAAAGAAACGAGTTTGCCTGATTGGCGTGAAACGGTTGAAAGTAATATTGATAATAATCAGGCCTTGGAGGCGGTCGAAGCATTACAGTCTAATAGCGATGGCGATTCTGGATCGACGGTTGCATTGCAGGAGACCAATTTGAGAAAGGAACCGGTTTCTCCCATGGCCCCGGTTGCCATGCCGAGGGTAGGGAATGAGGATGCTTTCGTTCCAACAGAGCCAGAAACTGGAAATGTCTCGGATGATGATAAAAAACCAGATCCATTTGCGGCGGCGGCTATGGCTAATGGGAGCGGCGTGACACAAAAAAAATCTCTCGCGGCTGAGAAGGATCGTCCGAGTTTATTTGAACGAGTGACGCGAACAGGACGTGCGGCTATTGACCGTAAATCAGAAAATCTAGTTTCTAGTGACGCAGTGTCGGTAATAGAAAATACCCTGGGCGAACCGCAAAAAGTAGCGCCTATTAACCCCGGAGTAAGCGAGGAAACCGAATCGGGCATTAATTCTGTATCTAATAAAGTAGGAGATGAAGATACCACTGAACAATTATCGGAGCAGTCCGAGATCAGTGATTTAGGATTAGTCCAAGCGCGTACGTCAGACGAGGATGATCTTCTTGATATTCCAGCATTTCTTCGCCGACAGGCGAATTAGTAAAATTTATTATTTGTCGAAAAAATAGTAACAAATTGCAATAAAGAGTGACTTGAAGGGGATAAACGTTGTTGTTACAAAAACTATGATATAATTGGGATTACGAAAGTGGTGAAATTTTATACATCAGGGAAGTGACTAGAGTATGCAGGTAAGTTCAAGGCCTGACGTTTCTAATAAAAAACAGGTATCAACGGTAGTTTTCCAGAGGACTTTAAAGAGATCGGTTTCCTGTGTGGGCATTGGTCTTCATAGCGGGCAAGCTGCGAAGCTTACAATAAAACCGGCTAAGGTTGACAAAGGAATTAACTTCAAGCGTGGCGATGTTCACCCCAATATAGCTGAAATTAAAGCTCACTGGGATAACGTAGTTGATACCCGTATGTGCTCGGTAATCGGAAACAATTCGGGCATTACTGTAAGTACTGTCGAGCATATCATGGCAGCGTTGGCTGGTTGTGGAATCGATAATGCCGAAATCGAAGTTGATGGATCAGAGGTGCCGATCATGGATGGTAGTTCGGAACCTTTCGTTTCTTTGATAAAAAGGGCGGGTGTGGTTGAGCAGAACCAGCCGCGCCGTGTGATCCGTATTTGTAAGGAAGTTAAGGTATCGGTTGGTGAGGCGTCGGCCTCTTTGGAACCTGGAAATTTTTTTGATCTTAAATTCCAAATTGATTTTGAAAGTGAGGCTGTTGGACGTCAGGAATTTTCTCTGGGGTTAATGAATGGATCATTCTGCAAGGAACTCGCGAGTGCCAGGACCTTTGGTTTTCTGCATGAAGTTGAGAAAATGAGAGCAGCGGGATTAGCCAAGGGAGGGTCTTTGGATAATGCCGTAGTTGTAAGCGGAGATAGAGTTTTAAACGAAGAAGGCCTTCGTTTTGACAATGAGTTTGTTCGCCACAAAATATTAGATGCAGTCGGAGACCTTTACTTGGCTGGTGCTCCAATTATTGGACGTTTTAATGGATCTCGTTCCGGCCATGCTGTAAATAACGCGCTATTACGAGCTCTATTTGCTGATAATGAGGCTTGGGTATTTGATGAAATGCGCGGTAAAGAAGCTCTGACAGCAGTTGATGGCGGATTCAAAGCTGAAATTGAAACGGCGATTGTAAATAGTTAATTGACCTTTCGCCTCCCTGTAATACATCGTTAATGTTCCACCCGTTGCTTCCGCGTTAGTAACGGCTTTTGCTTGTGAGGCTGAATTTAATTTGTCCCTGTCTTTTCTTTATATAATAGTTCTGTAGGCACGTGCGTGTGTTTGTAGAATGAACCTCAAAGGTTATAATGGCGGCGGCTTTGGAGACCCCCTCAATGAAATTTATAGTTAGCTGGAAAAATTTACTAACTATATTCTGCCTTGTATTTTTGGTGAATGTGTCTGGTTGTGCTATCCCAAAAAAAGAATACGTCGAAAGACCAGTTGAAGAGTTATATAACGAGGCCCTTGATAACGTGGAAAGGGGGTTCTATTCGGATGCTGTAGCGAGCTTTGCTGAAGTCGAGCGTCAGCATCCCTATTCCGTTTGGGCAACTAAAGGTCAGCTAATGTCGGCGTACGTGAGTTATTTAGCAAATCGATATGATGAAGCGATTCTTGCTCTTGACCGGTTTATCCAACTTCATCCGTCCAACCGGGATGTGGCTTACGCCATGTATCTAAAAGGCTTAAGTTATTACGAACAAATCTCAGATGTCTCACGAGATCAGAAAGTTACAGAACTGAGCTTAAATGCTTTTAAAGAGTTAATTTCTCGCTTTCCAAAATCAAAATACGCTAGAGATGCACAGGTAAAAGTCGATTTAGCCTATGATCACTTGGCTGGTAAGGAAATGGAGATTGGTCGTTATTATCATCATCAGAGACAATATTTAGCAGCAATTAATCGTTTCAGGAAGGTCGTGGAACGTTATCAGACTACTACGCATGTACCGGAGGCTCTCCACCGGTTAACAGAAGCTTATCTAGCACTCGGTATCATAGGAGAGGCACGTAAAACTGCTTCTGTATTAGGACATAATTTTCCTGGTAGCAAATGGTATGTTAATTCCTATGAAGTATTAGAAAACAAAAAAATAAATCCTGAAAAAGATATACCTTGGTGGAAGCTCTGGTAAATTAAAGTTCAGCTATTTTTCTGATTCGTGGCCCGGATAATGCTCACAAACCTGATCATACGCGATATTGTTCTAATTGATTTCTTGGACATCAGATTTAATTCTGGTCTCAGCGTTCTTACCGGTGAGACCGGAGCGGGAAAGTCGATTTTGCTTGATTCACTTGGTTTCGCAATTGGGGCGAGAGCAGATACTCGGCTTATTCGGCATAATTGTGATCGGGCATCTGTGAGTGCAGTGTTTGATATTCATCTCGAACACGATGTCATGCGTTTACTCGAAGAGCATGATATTTATATTGATAAAGGTGATAAGGTAATTCTTCGGCGGACATTAAATGTTGATAAGCGGTCACAGTCTTTTATTAATGATCAACCGGTTAGTGCAAGTTTTCTTAAAATAATTGGAGAACACCTAGTTGACCTCCATGGTCAGTTTCAGAATCAGCGACTGCTGAAAACCCAGACCCATCGTCTTTTACTTGATGCTTTTTCTGGTGAGCAAGAATGTATGCGAGGAACTGCTGAAGCCTTTAAATTATGGCAGGATGCCAAACAGCAGTGTAAGCAGGCAGAAATAGACTCTGAGCGCGCCCTTAAGGAGGCGGATTTCATACGACATGCAGTTGATGAAATGACCTCCTTAAAACCTGAGAAGGGTGAGGAAGTTCTTTTGGCTGCGAAGCGTGCAACTATGATGCATGGAGAAAAGATTCTGGCAGCCCTCTCTGAAGTGGCTGTTGGAATTTCAAGTGATAGTGGTGTCGAATCAAAATTGCGAAAAGCAGTTCACACGCTTCAAAAAGTGTCTGGCAAGGCTGAGGGCCAGCTTGATACAGCTATAGAGGCACTCGATAGAACACTTGAGACATTGGCAGAAGCTCTAAATGAAGTTAATCGATTTTCTATGAGCATTGATTTGAGCCCAAGTCACCTTGAAGTGGTGGAGGAGCGGCTTTTTGCACTTCGAGCTTTGGCGAGGAAGTATAACGTACAAGTAGATGAATTAGAGGCGCTTCAACACAATTTTCGGAGGCAGTTGGATTTAATATCAGATGCAACTGCCGGTCTTGTTGAAATTCGAAAATATGAGGAGAAGGCACGAAAAGATTATATAAAAGCAGCTAAACGGCTTTCGTGCATACGCCATAGAGCTGCGGAAAGATTGAATAAGAAAGTAAAGACTGAATTGGCGGGGCTCTATCTTGAGAATGCAAATTTTGTAGCAGATGTACAGGATTTGAAGGAAGATAATTGGTGTGCTGAAGGTGTAGATCAAGTTTCCTTTCTAATTTCTACTAATCCCGGCATTCCACCGAGTCCTTTAGATAAAATTGCTTCTGGCGGTGAGATAGCACGATTTATGCTAGCGGTGAAAGTGGTACTCGTGTTGGCGGATCAAGTATCTACTGTTGTATTCGATGAAGTGGACGCGGGTGTGGGTGGGGCTGTTGCCGCGGCGGTTGGTGAAAGATTGCGGCGGCTTGGTGACAAGGGGCAAGTATTGGTTGTCACCCATTCCCCCCAGGTAGCAGCTGTAGGGGATCATCATTGGAAAGTAAGTAAAACTTCAGCAGAAAGTGACAAAGGTGTAGTTAATGTCAGCACTATAGTTCAAGCTTTAGATTCGTGTAAAAGAGAAGAGGAAATAGCGCGAATGTTAGCTGGCAAAAAAGTGACTGATGAAGCTAGAGCCGCAGCTGAAAAATTACTTGATGGCGCAGGTCCGTGAGCAAAGAGAAAAACATCTCTCCGGGTTCGGTGCCTCCTGAACGCCTGCTGCCGTTAGATGCTGTTGCTGAACTGAAACGTCTTGCAAAAGAAATCGCATATCACGATACGGCATATTATCAACAAGATGCACCGGCTATTTCAGATGCTGAGTACGATGCCTTACGGCAGCGTAACGCCGCTATTGAAAATATATTTCCAAGCTTGGTACGAAGTGACAGTCCTTCAAAGAAAGTGGGAGCTTCTATTAGTGAAAATTTTTCTAAAATCACTCATGCTAAACCCATGCTATCGCTCGCAAATGCTTTCTCTACAAAAGACGTAGTTAATTTTCTAGAGAAAACTCGTCGTTTTTTGCAATTACCTGAAGACGAAATTATTGATATTATGGCAGAGCCAAAGATAGATGGCCTTTCTGTAGCCCTTCGTTATGAAAATCAACGTTTGGTCTACGGTGCTACCCGGGGTGATGGGAGTACTGGAGAAGACGTGACGGCAAACGTCCGAACTATTGCAGAAATTCCGAGAACGCTGCCAGCTGATGCACCAGATGTTTTGGAAGTACGTGGCGAAATCTATATTTCGAAAAGTAATTTTCTTAAACTTAATGAGATACAGGCAAAGGAAGGAGGGAAAGTATTTGCAAATCCGCGAAACGCGGCTGCTGGAAGTATTCGTCAGTTGGATAGTTCGATTGCCGCTCGGCGGCCTCTTCAATTTTTTGGTTATGCATGGGGTGAAACAAGTGTACCGATTGAAAATACAGTCCAGAATATACGGCAGAAGTTCATTGACTGGGGCTTTAAACTTAATGAACCATCCGTGCTATGTTCGACGGTGGACGAATTAAATGTCTATTATAACAAAATTATAAGTATGCGGCCAAATATCCCTTATGATCTTGATGGTACTGTTTATAAAATTAATAAAATAAGCTGGCAGGAGCGGCTTGGGCAGGTTAGTCGATCGCCCAGATGGGCTATTGCACATAAATTTGCAGCTGAGCGGGCAGAAACTATTGTTAATGACATTGTAATTCAAGTTGGACGCATGGGGACATTGACGCCAGTTGCAAATTTGGAGCCGGTCAATGTTGGAGGGGTTATAGTATCACGTGCAACTCTGCATAATGAGGATGAAATTATTCGAAAGGATATTCGTAAAGGAGACAGGGTTATTATTCAGCGTGCAGGTGATGTGATTCCACAAATAGTCTCGGTTATTTTTGAAAGGCGCCTTAAAAATAGCCAATCATTTGTTTTTCCAAATAATTGTCCGCGTTGTGGTTCAAAAGCGCTACGAAAAGAAGGAGAAGTTGCGCGGCGTTGTACAGGGGGCTTTATTTGCCCAGCCCAGGGTATGGAAAGGTTAAAACATTTAGTTTCTAGAGATGCCTTTAATATTGATGGGCTTGGAGGTCGAATTATCGAAAAGTTTTGGGAAGAGGGTTTGGTTCGTACACCTGGGGATGTTTTTAGGCTCAAAAATAATGCCAAGACCTTACTTCAGTCCGAAGGGTGGGGAGAGAAATCGGTAAAGAAATTGCTGGAATCTATTGAGGAAGGTCGGAGAATCGACTTGTCGTCGTTTATTTATGCTTTGGGTATTCCACAGGTCGGTCAGGCAACGGCAAAGCTTCTAGCCTATCACTATGGGTCTTCCGAGCGGCTTTTAGGTTCAATTTACGCGACAAAAAGTACTGATGGAGAATCGATCGACGCACTAGTTCAAATAGATGGAATTGGAACTAGTATCGTGGAAGACCTAACCGCTTTTTTTAATGAACAGCATAACCAGGATGCAATAAAAGATTTAATTAGTGAGGTTAAAGTTTCCGATTCTTTTGTTGAGGTTAGCCATAATTCTCCAATTTTTGGCAAAGTAGTGGTGTTTACGGGTTCGTTAGAAGGTATGGGACGCAACGAAGCTAAAGCACGGGCCGAAGTTCTTGGAGCAAGAGTATCCAGTGCTATTTCAACTAAGACAGATTTTGTTGTAGCAGGAAAAGGTGCGGGGATAAAACTGCGAAAAGCGAAGGAGTTAGGTATAACTATACTGAGCGAAGAGGATTGGGTTGAATATATTAGTCAACCCTAATTAGTCTTAGCCAATACATTATTTAAAAGAATAAAGAGCAAAGTACAGTAATGTATTCCTGGTAAAGATATAAGCTCTTTAAGATTAAAAAAGGACGCATAGATGTTAAAGGTTGAGAAGGTGGCTTTTATCGGACTGGGGGTTATGGGGGAACCAATGTGCCGGAATCTTGCGGTGAAAAGCGGACTTCGGATATTTGGGTTCGATAAAAGGACGCAACCTTTAAGGCGGCTTAATTCTTATGGTGTGGTAGAAGCGAAGAACTTACGGGAGGCGCTTTTAGAAGCTGATGTTGTCTTAATGTGTTTACCAAGCGGGGCTGAACTAGAGGAGTTATCAAAAAGTGAAGATGGTCTTTTGTCTATCTCACATCCAGGGCAAACATTGGTTGATTTGGGGACCTCACCAGTTGAATTGACGCGCAAACTAGCGGATAGTTTTTTGGGAAAGGGGGTGATGTATTCTGATGCCCCAGTTTCTCGCACGCGTTCGGCCGCTGAGGCGGGAACCCTCAGTTCTTTAGTGGGCGGAGAGAAACAGGTCTTCGACACCATTTTACCATTATTAGAATGCTTTTCTGAAGAAGTAATTCATTGCGGTAATGTTGGATCGGGCCAAATAGTGAAACAGCTGAATAACATGATTTTGACAGAAACCGTGGTAGCGCTAGCCGAGGCATTGAGCCTTGGGAGACGTGCTGGCCTGGATGATAAACTCTTATTTGAGACGCTTTCAAAATGCTCAGCAGACAGTTTTGCACTTAGGAATCATGGCATGAAAGCGCTTTTACCAGGAAAGTTTCCAAAGCAAGCTTTCTCTTCGGCTTATATGCTGAAGGATATTAATTATGCACTTGAATTGGCGGAGGAAAATGGGCTCGCATTGCCTGCGGCTAGTCTTGCGAGAAAGCTTCTTCAGAAGACAGTTGAAGCAGGCTATGCCGATGATTATTTTCCAAGCCTGATAAGGGTCCTTACTTCTTACGACAAATAGCCAACTATCAATTTTTGATTCTTTGAGTTGGCCTGATGTGTTTTCGTGCTTTTTTTATGAAGGTAATTTTCTATACCATGCTTAACAAAGTGTTTCATAAAAAGAATAGGGCATGCCACCGCATTCTGATAAACCAGCTTGAGATGCCTCATAATTAAGTACTTTATGGATGTTGCTATAACTAGTCTTTTGGTCAGAAAAATCAATTTTCAGGCATGCGATGACTCACGGGCAGCTCTGAATCAATAGGTGTGGAAGGAATCCGGCTCGAAATATAGACTTGGCGTGAAGGTTTTATTTTATCTATTTGGTCAATTGATCCCGCGCGTATCCCAATCATACCGTTACGGGCTGTATTTTCTCCAAATAATTGAGATCCGCATGTTGGACAAAAATGCTTAGTCATTGTGTTACCGCGATCAGAGAGATGTTGGAACGTTTTTGTCTTTCCATTTATTGTCAATTGATCAGCCTTAATAAAACAGATTGTTGAGTAAACAGCACCGGTGGCGGCTCTGCAATCAGTGCAATGGCAGTTTGCGGTAAATTCGGGCTCAGCAAAAGACTGGTAGGAAATGTTTCCGCACAGGCATTTTCCACTAATAAATGACATTTCTACCCGCCTTTTTAGTATGATGTTATTGAATTCTTAGTTTAGTTTTTTTGATAGTTCACTTATTGCCTTATCGAGCATTTCGTCAGACTTAGATTGAGAAATCATGGTGGTGAGGACAGCTTCCGTAGCATCCATGGCTATGTCAGCAGTTTTTGTTTTCAGATCATCCAGAGCTTTCAATTCGGCTTGCTTTATACGCTCCATTACCAAAATTTCACGTCTTTCTAATTGGCTAGCTAAACGGTTTTCTCCTTCTAGGAGGAATTGCTGTGCCTCTTCTTCGGCACTAGCTCTTATGGCTGCCGCTTCATCTGCTGCATCACGCTGCTTTTTTTGATATGTTGCTAGAAGGTCTTGTGCTTTTTTTAGAAGAGATTCCGCCTCGTCAAGATCAGCTTTTATCTTAGCTGCTCTAGAATCAAGCGCATGTGATATAGTTTTTGGCAATTTTAGGAGAATTAGTACTCCTAAAAAAAGCAAAAAGGCTATGGCTACCCAAAATGTTGGATCAAGCAACATGGATTATACTCTAACCTCTCGCTGCGATAGCATTTTCGATTGCAGTTTGTACATCCTCATGTGAGGGAGGTTCTCCGATAAGTCGTTCGGTTGCGTTAAGCGTAGCCTCGATGGCGACATCACGGAGGGTCTCTGCTGCCGCGTTGACGGCAGTAGCAATATTCTCTTCGCTCTCTGTGATTTTAGTCTGGAGGTTTTTAACAAGGTCAGCTTCTCGAGCAGCTATAATCTCGGATAAGCGAGAATTAGCTTCTGCTAGGATTTCTTGTGCGTCTGAATGCGCCTTTGCAAGACTTCTTTCATAATTATCAATAGTTATTTCAGCCTCTTTTTTTAACTCAGCTGCTCGTTCTAGATTGTTATCAATGCGCTCTTGCCTCGCCTCTAAAGCATAGACTATTTTTGGCACGGCTATGCGCCACATGATTATAAAAAGTGTTAGGAAGGACATCACAAGCCAAAATATTTGGCTTGGAAATGTAGCAATTTGCTCAAGTTGAGGCATTCCAGTTCCCCGCTATTCCTTCAAGCTGCAATTCAGGCAATCCGATATACACAATCAGACAATAATATCTACCCAAATAATATGACGAGAGCAATAACCAGTGCAAATAATGCTATAGCCTCGACTAAGGCAAATCCTAGCATTGTCATAGGGAACACAGCGCTTTGTGCAGCTGGATTGCGTCCAACAGCTTGTATGAAGGAAGCGAAAATAGTGCCTATACCGATACCAGAACCAATTACACCGATTGTAGCGAGGCCGGCTCCAAGAAGTTTCGCAGCTGCTAATTCCATTGCATTATCCTTTCTTTACTGAAATTTCGATTTAGATTGTTGGTTATTGTTTATGACGCTCTAATGCAGATGCAAAGCGTCGTTTAGATAGAGGCATGTTAATATAGCGAAAACGAAGGCCTGAAGGAAAGCGATAACAATCTCAAGGCCTGTAAGAGCAACGATGAAAGCGAGAGGTAACCATCCAGCAAAAATACCGAGGGAAATAACAAACCCCGCAAATACTTTGGGCAGAGTATGACCCGCGAGCATATTAGCAAACAATCGTACGCTTAGGCTGATTGGACGTGACAGATAAGAAATAATTTCAATTGGGATCAGTAATGGTGCCATATATAAGGGCACTCCTGGCGGCATGAAAAATGAAAAAAACCGGAGTTTGTGCTTTGCAATTGCTATTAGTGTTACGCCAACAAAGATGACGAGCGCCATGGAAAAGGTAACGACTATGTGACTGGTAAAGGTAAAACTATAGGGGATCATGCCCCACATATTACCGAAGAGTACAAACATGAATATAGAAAATATGAATGGGAAATAGGCTCGCCCTTCAGTGCCGACAGTATCTCGGACCAAATTAGCGATAAAAATGTAACTCAGTTCAGCCAAAGATTGCCAACGACCTGGCACTAATTGGGCGCGTCGAATGCCGAAAAGTAGAAAAGCACTAACGGTTAATACGGTTAATACCATAAAAACAGATGAATTAGTGAATGAAAGGTCAATCTCACCGAGTTTCATAGGTACGAGCGTTCTAATTTCAAACTGCGAAAGAGGGCTATGTCCTTCAGCCAATTTTTTAACCTTTCTTAGGGTTTCTATTGTTTTGGTTCATCTTTCTTTCTTCTTTGTCTATATCCTACCGCGTAACCAAAACCAGAGGCAATACGGTAAACGTTAAGCATTCCTGCGGCACAACCAAGAACTACAAACAACAACATCATCCATGGCCGGGTTCCCCACCAGTTATCTATCAGTAGGCCGATAAGTGTTCCAATGGCAACGGCGGAAACTATCTCAACTGACACCCGAAAAGCAAGCCCAAGAGGCCCGCCTTTTTCTGACTTTTTTTCAGTTTTTTTATCAAGTGGGTCTTGGCGCTTCTTTTCAGCCTGCGAAATTAGTGTATCAAGCTCTTGAATAGATATTTTGTCTTTATTTTCAGACATTCAATGTAATCCGAGAGATAGAAAAAATAGTTTACTCATGTACCCTGGGCCGAAACTCGAAAAACCAGTCTAGATTTCATGGTTTAAAAATTTTTGTGTTAGATAAAAAATTAAGTCCTTCGTCTAGATTTGTAGAATGCATTCTACGGGAACACAGGTATGTTACTACCATGTCCGCCGTCTACGTTTATCACTGTGCCGCTAATAAAATTTGCACGCTCTGAAGCCATAAAAATTACTACATCTGCTATTTCTTTTGTAGTCGCAGCCCGGCTACTCGGTAGAGTGTTAAAATAAGTTTCCCAGCGCTCAGAATCTTCGAACTCCGTTAAAGCTTGTGCTCGCATTAAATTGACCAAACGATCGGTAGCAACTGGTCCAGGACTTACCGCAAGAACGCGTACGCCCTGATTTAGGCTTTTGCTGCCGATGGCCTTTGTAAATGCATTCAATGCAGCATTGGCGGTGGTGCCAGCCACATATCCAGCATCAAATCTATCGGCTGCTAAGCCGGTCACATTGATGATCACCCCGTTCCCGCGTTTGGTCATAGCATTAAGATATATGCGGCACATATTTATATAGCCGAAAACTTTAAGTTCCCAGGACTCGCGCCAGCGTTCTTCGTTGATTGTCTGTAAATTCCCACCAGGAATAGCCCCTGCATTGTTTATTAGGATATCTGGTACTCCTGTCGTATACAAAAGCTTCTCTGCTGCGCCGTTGGCAGAAATATCCTGCGCATGGAGATAGATTCGAGATCGTTCTGGGCCAGCGATTTCTGAAGCCGCAGTTTCAAGGTTACCCATTGTGCGTGAGATTAAATGAACGTTGCCGCCCTCGTCATAAAATCCTTGTGCGATTGCCTTTCCAATACCTTTCGAAGCGCCGGTTACCAAAATTGATTTGTTTTTAAGGGCCAGATCCATGAAATACACTTTGTTCTAGGTTGAGAGATGTGGCGGTGTCAGGCTGTTTCGCGAAGTTTCTCCGCATGTTGTAGGTCGACGGAAACAAGTTGTGAAACTCCTCTCTCAGCCATGGTTACCCCAAACAATCGATCCATGCGTGCCATTGTCATGCGATGATGTGTAATAATCAGAAAACGGGTCTGCTCTGATGCCGACATTTGCTCTAGCAATGTGCAAAAGCGGTCTACATTGGCATCATCCAGTGGAGCATCAACTTCATCAAGAACACAAATAGGTGCGGGATTAGTCAAAAAAACCGCAAACAGAAGAGAAAGTGCTGTTAAGGCTTGTTCACCTCCTGACAATAAAGATAACCCCTGGAGCTTTTTCCCGGGTGGGCTAGCCATAATTTCTAAACCTGCATCCAGGGGATCTTCTGATTCAGTTAGAGCGAGGTGTGCGTGGCCGCCACCAAATAATCTGATGAAGAGCTCTTGAAAATGTTTGTCTACATTTTTGAAAGAAGAAAGTAGTCTAGCCCTTCCTTCGCGATTTAATTCCGAAATTCCTTTACGCAGCTTGTCAATGGCGGCAAGAAGGTCGTCCCGCTCTGAATCAAGCGTCGTGATTTGTTCCTGTAGCTCTGAGGCCTCCTGTTCTGCTCGAAGGTTTACAGCGCCCATTGTTTCGCGTTCACGGTGTAAACGTTCAACTTTGCGTTCTGTAACTTCTAAGTCGGGTAGTTCTTTATCGGAATTGAGTCCTGATAATTCAAAAAGCGCCTCTGGAGTACAAGAGAGACGATCTTTCAGGCGCTCAAGAATACTGGTACAGATTTGGCTTGCCTGTTCGACACCACCTTCTGCCCTGACTCGATCTTCTCTTGCTTGATTTAGAGAGTTTTCAGCTACTCT
The DNA here is from genome assembly GCA_002721825.1 of Magnetovibrio sp. Taxonomy (GTDB): domain Bacteria; phylum Pseudomonadota; class Alphaproteobacteria; order Rhodospirillales; family Casp-alpha2; genus TMED8. Next base: position 9,247 of record PBLS01000089.1, on the reverse strand, counting down.
CGATTGTTTTTCGGCATTACGCAGTACATTTTCCGCTGAGCGTAATTCGTTAGCGGCTTTTGTGCGGCGGTTTTCCAGTGTGCTTAGACTATCAAGTAGAGACTGAAGGCGTTGATTAATCTCATTTGGTGCAGCTTTAAGCTTTGTTAAATCTTCATTTAATTGGTGCTTGCGCAGTTTTAACTCTTTTAACTGATGATTTGATTCAGATTTTCGGCGATTCCACGAATCCACCTCTAAATTTATAGCTTCAAGACGTTTGTCACGCTGCTTCGCTGAATGCTCGAGACCTTCAAACTGGGTGCGTAGTTCAATTTGCGTTTTCCGATGTCCTTCTAGTTTTTTTCGCAAATGTCCAATTTTTTCGCGCTCTTCTAAAGGCTCAGGAAAATCGGAATATTCTCCTTCAGCTATTGCCAAAAGAGAATTAACTTCATTCAGGTCTGTGTTAGTTGTTTTTTCAGCTTCTACAATAGCTTTAAGCTGGGATGAATGTGCGTTGATATTTTCTTTCGCTTCCAGAAGGCTTTCACGAGCTAGATCGATAGTTTTTTCAGATTTTTCAAGCGATGCGCGAGCTACAAGCTCTGTATCTCGCAAAACTTGTTCGGTTTTTTTCTGCTTCCTTAATGCGGCCTCGGTAGTGTCTAACTCAAGTTGCCGTTCAGTTAGTTGAACGCGGAGTTCTTTGAGGCGACTGCGTTGTTCAAGCGAAGTTGTCGTTGGAGTTGAAGCTTCTGGGGACACAGTAAAGCCGTCCCAACGCCATAATCCCCCTTTTCGACTCACTAATCGTTGTCCCTGCTGTAGGTCTGTAGCGAGAATTGCGGCTTCGTCATCACTTTCTGTAACACCGATCTGGTGTAAACGTCTTTTGAGAGCGGGGGGAGCTAGTACCACGGAACTAAGTGGTTTTGCTCCTACAGGTAAAGCCGGTGCATTCAGCATATCAGGTAGAGTTCGCCAATGCACTAGAGCTGCCTCATCAGTAGGGGAAGTTAAATCATCACCTAAAGCGGAACCAAGCGCAACTTCATAGCCTGCTTCTACTTCAAGCGCATCAATTACTGCCGGAAATAAATCATTGTTTTTAGAAGCCAGGATTTTCTCAAGCGCACGTTCTTCCGCTTGTAACTCAGTTACTGCAGCTTGTGCTTTATGTACTGCTTTTGTAGCGCTGTGGCTATTACTTTCAGCATCAGTTCTGGCTTTCTCCGCTTTAAGTAGGCTATTGCGGCAACTCATCAAATTATTTTGTTCGTGTGTGAGAGCAGCCTGCGCACTCGTAAGTTTGGCCGAATCTGGGTTATTCTCCTCTAACTCGTGCTTGTGTTTTGAAACTTCCGAGATACGATTGAGGAGACGACTTTGGTGTTGTTTCAATTCTTTAATTCGTTTAGTGGAGCTGTTACGTTGAGCTTCAATATGAGCAACCTGCTCTGTCAAAAGAGTGATGGAGGCTTCAAGTTGCTCTACCGTTAAATTTGCTTTTCGAAGATTCCCCGACACAGTTTCATGAAGGGCGCCCCCATCTTTAATGCTCGAAAGAATTCTTTCGTTTTCCGCTGATAAACGCCCAATAGCTTCGGCAGCATCAAGTGTAATAGCATTCTCTCGGTTTGTATCAGCTTGAATTTGTGTTAGCCGAACAGCGGTCTCTTCAATTTCAGTTTTAATTCGGTTTTCTTCGAATTCAAGGTTTTCCCGGTCTACCGTTATCCGTTGTAACGCTGCTGCAGCTTCACCTTCCTTTTTGCGCAGTTCTGGGACTACTTCCGCGGACTTAGCTTGAAAATTGGTGGCCTGAGCAGCTAGGCTCGTTTTTTCGCTTACTACGGAATCAGCTGTTTTGAGCTTGTTTTTTGCTCCAACTAATTTGGTGTTACTTTGTTCCCAAAGAATATAGAACATAGTAGCTTCAGCTTTTCGAATATGGCCCGAGATATTGCGATAACGAGTGGCTTGGCGGACTTGTTTTTTTATACCGGCGAGCTGTGTTTGTAGCGTGGAAAGGATATCATCAAGCCTCTCTAGATTTGTTTCTGCACCTCCTAACCGTAATTCGGCTTCATGTCGGCGCGAGTGTAAACCGGTTATACCGGCAGCTTCCTCCAACAGGCCACGACGATCTTTTGGCTTGGCGCTTATAATAGTGCCAATACGTCCCTGGCTCACCAACGCAGTTGAACGAGCTCCAGTAGCCGCATCTGCAAATAGTAATTGTACATCTCGTGCACGAACATCTGTACCATTAATACGATAAGATGACCCTTTATCGCGTTCGATACGCCGGCTCACCTGGAGCTCATCCATTCCATTGAACTGTGCTGGTGCTGTGCGATCAGAATTATCTAGGGTTATGATTACCTCGGCTATATTACGGGATGGACGGCTTGCGGACCCACCGAAGATCACATCTTCCATGCCCGTACCACGCATTTGTTTGGCTGAAGTTTCGCCCATTCCCCAACGCAAAGCTTCGACTAGATTTGATTTTCCACAACCGTTGGGTCCGACGACGCCGGTTAGTCCGAGTTCAATTTGGAGTTCCACATTATCCACGAATGACTTAAAACTAGATAAGCGGACTTTATCAAACTTAAGCAATTTCTACGGTCTCTTTATGGTTACTCTCGGAGCTCTAGTGCCTTTTCGATTAAGGCTCGGAATTCTTTATATTCGAGTGCGCCCGAAATTTTTTTGTCATTTATAAGAAAAGAAGGGGTTGAATTAATGCCGTGTTTTGAGTTGGCCTTACGCGCGATTTCTTGAAGATGGTCAATTAATTTCTGTTGGCGTAAACACTGATCAACATCATCACCACTAAGTCCTCCAAAACGTGCAACCTTTTTAAGCGCTCCTAAAGGGTCGTTGGCTTGACTCCAATCTTTTTGACTCCTAAAAAAAATATTGACGAAGCCTAGGTACCGGCTTGGGCCGGCGCAGCGAGCTATCATAGAAGCAGCTAAAGCCGGGGTGCCAAGTGGGAAGTCTCTAAACAGTAGTTTAACCTTGCCCGTCTCAATGTATTCCTTTTTTAACTTAGGATATGTTTCAGTATGGAATTTTGCGCAATGGGAACAGCCTAGGGATGCATATTCGACAATAGTTACTGGTGCATCGACCCTACCAATTATAATTGGCTTAATGGCATCGTCTAATTTAGCGATATCAGCAGATGCGGAGCTCTTTAGCGCTACGCCTGAGACATATAGTAAAACGGCAATTATGGATCCTAAAGGTAGATATCGTACCAAGAAAAGCTCCTAGCTACTAAATATTGTTGAATATAAAGCGTGAACGAGGGTTAAGTCGACCCCTTTTAATAAATTTTTTGCGAGAAACCCTTAGCAATCCGGCACCCTAGAACGCAACATAACTATTTTTACATTAATGAACGGCCAAGTTTTTCTAGCGCTTGACGCAACTCCGAATCTTTTATTCCATCTAAAATGCTAGATAATCTTTGATGCTGCTGTCTGGATAGCTTCTTCTGATTTCGTTGCCGTACTGGTAAGAGTGGTTTTGGCAGTGGTCCATGGATATAACGAAGACGTGATACGGCTTGGTACCCAAAGAAGCGGTTTATGCGTTCTATGAGTTGTGGTTCTAGGTGCTGTAATTGTGTAGCCATTGCAGAATTATCTATACGGAGATGCAGTAAACCGCCAGTTCGCTGGTGTCCAGAATAGGTAATTTTAATTGGTTGACTATGTGCTGCAATTGCATGACTAGCAATTGAAACCCAGTCACGGGCAATGGTCCCATCTGCAAGCCCACGCTTGCCAAAAAGCGGTTTTGTAAGACGCCCAATAGACCGACCCAAATGCTGAGAGCGGTTACTCCGTAATTTTACTGGGTTGTTCGTATATCGGGACTGTTTGTCCATAGCCAGTTATGTTAGGCTCTATATGCGGGCGAGGCAACTGACACATTTAACAAGTGGGAAATATCCAATCTCTGTGAGTTCCGTTACTACTAAGTTACTTAGATGGTACGATTGCAATAGACGTGAACTGCCTTGGCGGGCACCGCCCGGTGGTATAGTAAACCCTTATCATGTTTGGCTTAGCGAGATTATGCTGCAACAAACAACTGTGTCTGCGGTTAAGCCCTATTTTGTTAATTTTTTAGAGCGTTGGCCCAGTGTAGAAGAGCTTTCGCTGGCTGAACTCGATGAAATTCTTCACGCATGGCAAGGTCTTGGTTACTATAGTCGAGCTCGAAATCTTCATAAGTGTGCGAAGGAAGTTATGACTAAGTGGAGCGGCAAATTCCCTGAGTCAGAAGCAAACCTTTTATCACTACCCGGAGTAGGCCCCTATACAGCGGCGGCTGTGGCAGCTATTGGCTTTGGAAAGGATGCTGTTCCGGTGGACGTTAATATCGAGCGTGTGATCGCACGGCTCTATGCCATCGATAAACCGTTACCATCGAGAAAAGTAGACATAAAACGGTTTGCAAAAACTCTATTACCGAAACAGCGGACTGGTGACTTCGCGCAGGCATTGATGGACTTCGGCGCTATAGTCTGTCGACGGAAAAAACCCAGATGCAGCATCTGCCTTTTAAAGAAAGAGTGTGCCGGATTTAAACAGGGTGATCCGGAACGATTGCCTTTCCATCCACCTAAAAAAATCCGACCTACGCGCTACGGAACGGTGTTTTGGCTAGAGTGCGAAGATGGTTCGGTATTGGTCCAGCGTCGAGAGGAAATGGGCTTGCTTGGTGGCATGATTGAATTTCCCTCGAGTCCTTGGCAGGATGAATTATTACCGGTCGAATCTGTATTATTAAGCTATGCACCATCAGATGCGAGCTGGGAAAAAATTGAAGGTACGGTTAAGCATGTCTTTAGCCATTTTTATTTAGTTCTGGATATCCGAAAGGCGTCCATTTTGAACAAAATACCAGAAAACTCAATGTGGTGTAAGCCAGCTGATTTTAATAAATTAGCTCTACCAACATTGATGAAAAAAGTGGCTAATCATGTTACTAAAAATATTAGCTCTCAGGAATCGTAAGTAACCAATGAGCTAAAAGGCGCCTTTAATCTTTTCCGACCGTTTAAGAATGCTAACTCGATAATACAGGCAGAACCAACCACTTTTGCACCAACATTGTCAAAGAGTTCAGCCGTTGCTTCCATGGTGCCGCCAGTTGCCAAGAGGTCATCTAATATAAAAACACGCTGACCAGGTTTTGCTGCATCGGCTTGGATTTCGATAGTATCGGAACCATATTCCAAATCATAAGTGTAGGATATGGTATTTCCGGGCAGCTTATTTTTCTTGCGGACCATTGTGAAGCCAATTCCTAATCGAGATGCTAATGGGGCCGCTACCAGGAAACCTCGAGATTCAATACCGGCCAGTAAATCTGGTTGGTACTCAGAAACGATGCGGGCTAGGCGGCCGAGCGTTACTTGCCAGGCATCTGGTTGCGCGAGGAGCGAAGAGATGTCATAGAATAAAATTCCCGGCTTTGGAAAGTCAGCAATCGCACGTATATGTTTTTTGATATCCATTTTGTATCCTAAGACTATGCGTTTCTATAAATGCATGTTATCGAGGGCACGTATATAGGGCAATATTATGCCTAACAGAGAGCAGTTTTTATACCCTCCATCTCGCGTCGTAACTTATAGGCTTCCGTCGTTTCATCGATAGTAACATCATTCCATGTAAGGGGTTTGCCGTCAGTAACTGCGTTTTTGAGTTTCACGCCCTTGGCAAGGCCAAGCGGCAGGTAACCTTTAGCAAGTGATATTTTTGATGGTCTAAGACCTCCCGAAACGGTGTAGCCCCCTTCGCCATCGAGGATCTCACCAGCTTTTAGGCCGCGTTTCGCAATTGCTGCAACATCTGCTTGGAAGAAATTAGCAACGCCAGTGGCTTCGTTTCTTATACTGACTGACGCAATCGAAATGGCGAATTCAAGTCCAATCAAATGCCAACGTTTATAATGTGACATATATTTGCCTGATGGGTCCGTGACCCATTTATACTCTTTAAAACAATTTTTTAAATATTGTGTGTCAGCCTCAAAGCATACCCATACGCCTTTACGGAGATCGTAAGGGATAGCTTTGCCTTCAGTTGTTATGCACGAAATCACTTCCACTAAACCCTTACTTTCTAAAACACCCCCTTCAGATATTGGCCGCATAAGAGTTGGGATATCGTCAACAGAGCCGGGTGGAAATGTTAGCCCATTTTTGGGCGCATTAAGGCCTGTGGCGTTCGCAATTGCGGCGCTTTCAATTGCAGGCTTTGATCCATCTAAGAAGGCGTTAAACATTTTTGCATTTAGACGACAGCGTGCTGCTTGCTCAACGTTGATTCCCCAATGTTTCCAAACGGTCTCCGGTGTAGATTTGCGATAATGGGGGAGCCATTTGTGACCGCGTCCCGCCGCTATAACGGAAAAGCCAGATGTCCTCGCCCAATCTACCAATTCGGCCGTCAAAGCCGGTTGATCACCGTATGCCATCGAATAAATTACGTTGGCGGCTTTTGCTTTATTGCTCAACCCAGCTCCGCAGAAGGCATCCGCTTCCACAGTGACATTTATAACATGCTTGCCTTCCGAAAAAGCAGCCAAACAGTGTTTAACCGCGGCGATGGGATCGCCAGTGCATTCGATAATAATTTCTATTCCAGAATATTTTATCAACGCACCCCAGTTGTCGCTAACATGGGTGGTTTTGTGTGCGATGGCATCATCAAAACTTGTTGCGTTAAACTGTTCTTCGGGCCACCCAACGTAACGGAGATTTGAGCGTGCTGTTTCTGGATTGAGCTCGACAATACCGGCTACATGAATGCCGGGTATTTTTCTTACTTGCGCGAGGAACATGGTGCCAAATTTTCCTGCCCCGATCATGCCTACACGGATAGGTGAATTTGCTTCGTTAAGTCTTTGTAGTTTGCTATAAAGGTTCATTTTGCACTCTATTTAAAGATTATCGGCTTATTACCTAATATATACTGCTGACGGTTCAATTCTGGACCCAATGAATTGTTAAGATAAATTCTAGGCCATTATGCCATGGCTTTGTGAAAAAGTTAAAACGAGGTATCAATTAATCTCCAGAGATTTGAAGCCTGGCGGCTCGAACTTATTCTTAGGTTTGGGTGTTTTATATTGTATTAGTCCTGTAAATAGTAGTTTGATCGGGGACCAGCTGAAATACCGAAGACCGCGAGGATAATTAATAATGACGCATATCTTTCACCGACAATTAACCACTCCACTAAATCGTGCAGTGAGGGGCTGCGGAGTTTATTTATTTGATGAAACTGGAAAAAATACCTTGATGCTTCGGGTGGTGCGGCTGTTTCTTGTTTAGGACATAGCGATCCTGATGTTCTGTCAGCTATTAAAGAGCAATTGGATTCACTTGCGTTTGCGCACACCGGTTTTTTTACCACTGAGTCGGCAGAAAAGCTCGCGGATTTATTGCAGAGGGCGGCGCCTGGTAAAATTTCTATGGTGTATTTTGTTTCAGGCGGCTCGGAGGCTATAGAGGCGGCCTTAAAAATGGCACGCCAATATCATCTAGAAAGAGATGAGAAGGAACGCACCCATTTTATTGCTCGTCACCAAAGTTATCACGGAAATACTATTGGAGCATTATCTGTTGGAGGGAATGTCTGGAGGCGTGAACCGTTTAAAGAAATGTTGATGCCGAGTACACATATTGCTCCATGCTATTTTTATCGGAATAGCTATGCAGGAGAGAGTGAGAACGATTACGGCCAACGTATTGCAAATGAGCTTGAAACTGAGATTGTTCGTCTTGGTCCCAAAAAGGTTGCCGCTTTTATTGCAGAAACAGTGGGAGGCGCGACGGCAGGGGTGATCCCACCGGTGCCTGGCTATTTCAAACGGATTCGTGAGATTTGTAATAAATATGGTGTTTTGCTTATCCTTGATGAGGTAATGTGCGGTATGGGACGAACAGGTTCTCTTTTTGCCTATGAACAAGAGCAGATAGATGCAGATATCGTTTGCGTAGCAAAAGGTCTTGGAGGAGGCTATCAACCAATTGGAGCTGTTTTGACAACAGAAAAAATTTATCGTGCTTTTCAAGAAGGGAGTGGGTTATTTCAACATGGGCACACCTATATGGGACATCCAACAGCTTGTGCGGCTGCGCTCGCGGTCCAGAAAAAAGTGCAGAATAATAATCTTCTGGATTTGGTGTGTAAGCGTGGCGAAGAACTTAACAAACGATTGCGCTAGTGTTTCGGGGAGCACCCGTATGTCGGGGATATTCGGGGGCGTGGTTTGTTTAGAGCTATCGAACTTACTGAAGAACGGGCGACTAAGAAACCCTTTGATCCTTCTCTTAAACTGCATGCGCGAATCAAATTAGCTGCTATGGAAAAGGGCCTGATATGCTATCCTAGTGGAGGAACAGTTGATGGAGAGCGTGGTGATCATGTGCTTCTTGCTCCTCCATTCATAATCGAGATTGATCAATTAGACGAATTAGTTGAGAAATTACGCTCTGCCATTGATGGCACATTATCACAAATTGGTGTATCGTGACCCTTACGACTAGGGTTGTGGACTGGCAGTAAAAATATAGGAAAGATTTTGGCTTGAAGGTCTACGGTCTGAACACTTTTACAAATACTGATGGCACTCTAATTACGATTGCCAAATTAGACGAACAGGGCTGTTGGCCAGGGTAAATTTAGGGAGAGCCCAATTGTGTGTATAAAAAAGAATCTCGTAGTGCCTTTAACTGTGGTAGCTCTTTTGGGTATTTCGGGAACAACGGATGCTGCTAAAAAACGATTTATTTCGATTGGTACGGGCGCTGTCGATGGTGTCTATTATCCCATTGGTATTTCTATATGTAATCTTGTGAACAAACGTCGCAAAATTCATGGAGTCCGTTGTTCTGTCGAAGCAACTAATGGTTCAGTATACAACATAAACACCGTTCGTGCAGAGGAAATAGAGTTTGGTGTTGTACAGTCTGATTCGCAATATAGAGCATATCAAGGGCTATCCAGCTTTAAATCGGTAGGCCCTTTCAAGGGATTACGTTCGGTTTTTTCTGTGCATCCTAAACTCGTGACTATAGTTGCTCGTAAAGATTTGGGTGCCCGGCATATTGATCAATTAAGAGATCCCAGTCTAAATCTAAGCGATCTAGGTTTGAGTATCGATGCAACTTGGGAAGGTCTCGCGAGTGTACTCGGATGGGGCGATAATATAAATCTAAAAACTA
>PBLS01000088.1 GCA_002721825.1 Magnetovibrio sp. | reverse complement strand
TTGCGGGTCCTGGTATACCATAGCGATACGTGCGCCTTGCAGTCCCCGTAACTCTGAAGAACCCAAACTCATAACATCCGTATCATGGAAATGAATGGACCCCTGCATCATTCGGCCTGCCGCATCGAGTCCCCGCATGGATGCGAAGGCTACAGAGCTTTTACCCGAACCACTCTCTCCAACCAACGCTAAGGTTTCACCCGCATGAACGGTAAGGTCAATGCCGCGAACTGCCTTGACCTCACCCCCTCGCGCAAAATAGGAAATATGAAGGTCTCGGATGGTAAGTACCGGTCTGGTGTTTGAATTTCCATCATCGGTTGTTGCAGTTAAATTTTTATTCATCTGCGGTTTTCCTTGCCGCCAGCCACTCCCGCATCCCATCACCGAGCAAATTGACACCAATAATTAGCGCAACAATAGCTCCTGCTGGGGCCATAACAACCCATGGGCTACTTATCAGAAATGCTCGTTCTTTAGCTATCATCAATCCCCAATCCGGGGCGGGCGGCTGCGCCCCGAGCCCCAAATAACTGAGTGAAACAACTAGCAGAACCGCATAGCTAAGACGAATACATGTTTCAACAATAACGGGGGGCCATACATTTGGCAAAATTTCCCTAAAAATAATAAAACTGTTACTTTCGCCCCGGACTTCAGCTGCCTCAACAAATTGGATATGACGCAAACCTAATGTAGCACTACGAACAACGCGAGCCACTTTAGGAACAAAAACAATACCTATGCTAAGTACCGCATTGATCTCATTTGAGCCCATCGCAGCGACATCCGACATAGCTAATAAAAGCCCCGGAAAGGACATGGCAATGTCGGTTAGACGCATCAAAATTTCATCTATCCAACCACCGACATAACCACTGAAAAGACCAATGAGAAGGCCAAAAGCTACCCCTATGATTGTCCCAGCACCAGCCATAAACACGGTAAGGCGAGCACCGTGGATAACCCGGCTAAAAATATCACGGCCATAACGGTCCGTACCCCACCAAAAATCAGCAGACGGCGGCGCTAAGCGCGACCCAAAGTGAAACTTGTCAAAAGGATACGGCGTGATGTGCGGACCTATTAGTGCCAAAACTAAAAATAAGCCAACAATTACACCTCCAAGGATAAGACTCACCGGAACGCGCCGTGGCGGTGTTACACTCGGCGATGCGCTCTCAAGGTGACCTTCATCTTCTTCTAGTGCTAAGATTTTATTTGATGGCACAGACATGAAATAACCTTATGAATACCTGATACGGGGATCAAGCAAGGCGTAACAGATATCGGCTAGTAAATTAGCTACACAGTAGCCTGAAGCAACAAAGAACATACTTGCTTGTAACAAGGGAGTGTCACGTTGCTCTATAGAGAAAAGTACCAGGCTGCCAAGCCCTGGATAGCTAAAAACTTGCTCAACCAATACTACTCCTCCTAGCATCCAACCAATGTTAAAGGCGATGACAGTTACAGTTGGCAACATAGCATTCCGTAGCGCATGCTTAAAAACAACTAGATGCTTTGGCAAACCCTTAAGCCGCGCAGTACGGACATAAGGCGTTTTTAACACCTCAATCATCGACGATCGAGTAATGCGTGTTATATGGGCAAGCGCCTCTAATGTCAGAACGGCTATCGGCATAGCCAACACATAGGCCCAATGAAAAAAACCTTCACCTTCTGTCAATGAGCTAGTTGATGGCAACCATTGAAGCCACGCAGCGAATATTAAAATGAATAGCGAGCCAGAAACAAACGCTGGTACCGAAACACCGGTCAAAGTTACAACTGTAATCGTGTTGTCAATAAATCCGTTCGGTCGCATCGCCGCAACGACACCAAGGATTAGGCTCAAAAAAACGGAGAGGATAAGTGCAGGGATGGCAAGACGGAGAGAATACATAAGACGCTCTACCAAAATCGGGGCAATTGGTGCCTCCATGGCAAAGCTAACTCCCAGGTCTCCACGCAGTATATCCCAAAGCCAACCAAAATATTGCTCATACAAAGGGCGGTCTAAACCCAGCTTCGCCCGGAGCACTTCATGAGCCCCTCCTTCACTAGATATCCACGCTTCAAGGATTTGATCAACAGCATCACCCGGTAGAACCTGTACGATAAGAAAAATTAAGGCTGTGATTCCTAAGAGTGTCACAGCCAGCATTCCAATTCGCCGAATTAAAAAGCTCAGCATCTTCGTTAACCGTACTAATTAAAAGCTTGCAGGGGGCGGAACCCTTCAGGAACCGCCCCCTGCAAGACGATCTGAATTAGCGTTCAACCCAGGTATCACGCAAATCAACGTACTGGACAGGGATCAATTTGTAGTTTTTGACCTCCTTCCGATTAGCCGAGACATAGTTCTTAAAATAGGGAACTACGTCCGGACCTTCGTGATAAAGGATTTCCTGAACCTTATCATACAGTTTCTTTCGAGAAGCGAAATCCGTATGCGCTTTCGCTTTGTCGAGTAATTTATCAACTTCAGGGTTTGAATAACCGGTATAGTTCCAATTACTCTTCGTGTAGTAAAATGGGGTCAGGCTTTCATCAATAGTTGGACGCCCGAACCAGTTATTATGCGACGTCGCCATCGTTTTAGGTTTCGGAATAATGTCTTTATAAAGACGCGCTATCTCTACACTTTCAATTTTCACGCGGAAACCAGATTCAGCTAAAGTTTGCTGCGCAACAACCGCTGCAGGCTCTAATCCTGGGCGTTGAGTGGAAGTGTAAAGCGTTATATCAATACCGTTCGGATAGCCCGCTTCAGCTAATAATTTTTTTGCCTTCGCAACATCCTTTGTTCGTTGCGGCAAAGCCTTATTGTAATATGGATTAGACGGACTTACCGGTGTATCATTGCCCAGAACACCAAGACCGCCCGTAGCCGCTTCCATCATAGCCTTCCGATCAACAGCATACCGCAGTGCCTGCCGGACACGGACATCTTTAAAAGGTTTGGTACTAACCCACATAATGAGCGGCTGAAAAGAAGGTGCAGAAACAACCTTAACCTCGATATTAGAGTCCTTTTTCAGCTCAGGAATGATTTCCGGCGGTGCGAAATACATGATATCGATTTCCCCGGTTTTCAAGGCTGAAACCTGCGCTGCATATTCCTTAATATATATTTGGTGGACTTCATCGAGATAAGGCAGGCCTTTCTCAAAGTAATCTGGATTGCGAACTACGATAGCTTTATTTCCAGGCACATACTCCTTCAACTTGAAGGGGCCGCTGCCAATAGGCTTATTAGCGATGTCCGCCACATTCTCCTTAGCAATGATCCGAGAAAAAGTATTCCCTAATTGTAGGGCTAAGTCAGCGTATGGGCCCTTTAAATTAAACACAACCGTATGATCGTCCTTAACAACAATCTCTTTTATCGGTCCAAGTGCTTTGCGCCCCTTACTCGCAGTTTTCGGATCTAAAATCCGATCAATCGAAAATTTGACATCTGATGCAACAACTGGACGCCCATTATGAAATTTTGCATCTTTACGCAAATAAAAGGTCCAAACACTACTGTCCGCATTTGGCTCCCACTTATGAGCTAACTGTGGCTCAGGTTTAAGTTCATGACTAACACGAGTCAGATTGCTAAAAATCAGAGCTGTCAGCATGTACGCGTCACCGGTTCTAGTGCGCGCCGGGTCTAGACCAGGTTTAACACTTGGTGTAGCGAATTTTAACACACCACCACGTTGCTGCGCTTCAGCAGAAAAGCTGGTCAACCCAAGCAATGCGGCAGCGGCAAGATAAATGTAAATTCGTTTCAACATCCGTTGCTTCCTCCCATTCTTTATTGAAGCTAGGCTATTTTATCTAACGATAATTGAGCCTATAACGTATTCATTAACATGACAAACATCGAAAAAAGCAGGTCAAATTCCACAAAAACCTCACTTTTACTTTGTTCAACTATCATATCATAAATATATTTGATCGAGCTCGTCTAATCTTTTTTACACATACCACCATATCAAATATGGGAAAGAAGCTCATTAACTATTATGTATTATTGTAACATAAGGTCACAAAACCATGAAACTGGCTGAGCTTAAAGATGAAAAATATATTATTGATGAAGTCAGCCTAAATCGGTTTCTGACCAAACTTGTGCAAATTCCATCGATAAACCCGCCAGGGAATGAGGGGCCGGTCGCAACGGTCATTTCAGATAAACTCGAATCGCTTGGTTTTAAGGTTGAAATAGTAGAAGCAGCACCAGGCCGCCCTAATGTTATCGGTCGATTGCCTGGTAAAGGAGAAGGACCAACGCTTCTTTTAAATGGTCATATGGACGTTCAACCACCGGGCAATCACTGGACGCATGACCCGTTTGGCGCCACCCTTAAGGATGGTATGCTATATGGTCAAGGTGCAATGGATATGAAAGCCGGTTTAGCCGCCATTATATATGCTCTCGATGGCTTAAAGCGCGCAAACCAAGAATTGGCTGGTGATATTATTGTAACCGCTGTTGCCGATGAAGTTTGCGGCGGACATCTTGGCACCGGTTTTCTCGTTTCAGAAGGTCTCGTGAGCGCAGATATGGCCGTTGTCTGCGAACCCACAGGAGATACCGTACGTGTCGCCCACCGGGGTGCTTTATGGCTGGAAATTGAGGTTATAGGAAAATCGGCTCATGGAGGACGGCCCTGGCTTGGGGTAAATGCCATTTCAAAAGCGGCACGTATAGTTACAGCTATTGAAGATGACCTCGTACCAAGCCTTCAACATATTACACACCCTTTGTTACCAGCCCCAACTATAAATATAGGAGCGCTTGAAGGAGGTACTAAAGTCAACTTAGTTGCTGACCGGGCCGTCTTTCAAATTGATCGACGCTTGTTACCAGGTGAAGATGCAGAAATCGCGCAATCCCAAATTGCTAAGCTTTGTAAAGATATTTGTGCGGTAGACCCGGAAGACTGGTCCGTGGAAATAAGACAAACCATGCACGTAACACCTGGCGAAATTGATCCCGATCACTCGATCATTAAAGCCTGCCAGTCTGCCCACGCCAAGATTACTGGAACTCCCGCACTTATTGGCTCTACTGCTGGTTTTGAAGATGCGCATTTTTTACTTGATGCCGGAATTCCTACAGCAATGTACGGACCTTATAGGCGAACAGATGCTGATAAGGATCCTCATTTCACCAATTCCGGTATGGCCGACGAATGCGTAAATACAAAAGACGTGGCCCAAGCCGCTCGAATCTATGCTGAATTAATGATTGACCTTCTAGGAGTTAGCCCATGAGCTATAATGTTACCTGGGAAGAAATTAAGAGTCATTACCGTGTCAAAGACCGTAATTTCCCGATGTTAAGTGAGGATATGCCCACATTTATGGGCGTACCGCATGTGAAAAAACCTGGGGATTTAAAGGGTGCCGACGTAGTAATTATTGGGGCTCCCTTCGTAGCTGGCGCTAAAGGTAAATACGCCGGAGTTGACAAATCAGAATGGGTTATGGCGCCTAAAAGAGTACGACAACAATCGATCCGCTATCCCTCGGGTTACGTTCAAGACTTCGACCTCGACATCTTCGAACACCTTAAAATAATTGACTTCGGTGATGCTGAAATTCCCAGAGATGCTAATCTAGAACCAACCGCAGAAAATATCCTCAAGGCCCAGGCAGCAGTCGAAAGCAAGGTAGGAGCCGTCCTTGATGCTGGAGCAATACCTATAGTAATTGGCCAAAATTCACCTTGTGGATCATATGCCATCGCTAAGCCTATCGCTGAACGGGCAGCGGGTAACGTCGGTATGATTAGCCTCGATACACACTGGGACTCCAAACCAATTGACTGGCTAACCAAAGATCCACGTATCGCGGGAAGCGGCAATTGGAAAGCTAAAACCTACGAGTTTCACAATAATTTTACTATTCCAAACTTGGTCGAGATTGGTGAACGCGGCATGCTTGAAAGCAAAGAAATGGTACGAAATTTTTTAGCCCAAGGCGTAAACTTTATACCCATGTGGAAGGTAAGAACCGAACTCGGCATCGAGGGCCTATGTGAAGAATTACGGCATGCCTATGATGGAACAGACGCTGTTTATGTTCATTTCGATATGGATGTCATCGGAGGAGCTGGTCCTGCGCAAGGAGATATTCTTGGAGACCTTGCTGAGCCCATCGGCATGACGGACTACGAAGTCATTCGGATAGCTCACGAAATCGGTCGCCGGGGTCTAACGGGCTTTTCATTTATCTGTATACCCCCAGGATCTGCTGTAATCTATCGCTTAATAGTTTACGTGATTACCTATTTACTAGTTGGTCTCGTAGAAAACCGACAAAGTGAGTAATTTTGGAGAGAAATAATGAGTGGCAAAGAAGACGTTTTCCTTGAGGAAGCCCGGCTCGGGCAACGTACGCAAGTGTTAGTTGATTGTGAGGAAATACCCCATATTCCACGACTGGCTCGACGTTTTCGGGAGTATACGCTGGTTGATATAGCGCACGCGGTCATGCTGACGGAGGCTGGCGTGCTAAAAGAAAAACGAGGAGCCACACTCTTACGTGGCCTATTGGAAATGTTTGAGAAAGGCAAAGATAGTTTTCCTTGGTTGCCGCAATCGGGCTCTTTTCTAGTACAAACAGAATATTTCCTAGGGGAACGCGTGGGTGACGATATTGCCGGCCGTCTACAGACGGGGCGTAGTCGCAATGACCAAAGTGCTGCCGCTGAACGCCTCTATCTGCGCGACCTATTAATTTCAATCGCCAAGCAAACGATACTGCTACAAAATGCTATTCTTAACCATGCTGCAAAACATGCAGAATCCCTAATGCCCGGGTATACACACTTACAACACGCCCAGCCAACTACTTTCGGTCATCACTTAATGCGCTATGGGGCAGCATTTGAACGCGACCTTAGTCGACTAGAGTCTACATATAAAAGAGCTAATCTATCCAGTCTCGGAGGTGCGGCAATGGCCGGTACATCCTGGCCTATTAACCGTCGACGCACTGCTGAACTTTTGGGTCATGATGATATAGAATTCAACTCTTCGGACGCTGGTGGATTTGCTAGGGACTACATTGAAGAGGTAGTCGCAACCCTGAGTTTACTGATGTCGAACTTAGGGCGCCTCGCTAACGATCTCTACGTTTGGCATTCTTGGGAGTTTGGTTATGTCGAAGTTGCAGACGGATTAGCAGGCACTTCCAGTATCATGCCGCAGAAAAAAAACCCTCACTCCCTAGAACGCGTTAAAGCTCTTGCAGGACAAGCTTCAGGCTGGTTTCCGTCCGTAATGGCAAGCCAGCATGGAGTACTTTCAACCGACCTAAATTATACTTTTGCCGATGATATGATGACGGGCATTGGGGACGCTAGTCTGCAAGCCCTTAAGCTTTCGGTTGAAACGATTGATACGCTAGTCATCCATCACGAACGAATGGCACGGGCTGCCGGTGCCTTTTGGAGTACTACAAGTCACCTTGCCGACGAGCTCGTACGTCGATACGATCTCCCATTTCGCGTCGCACACCACATTGTCGGACGTTTCGTTCGCGATAGTATAAATGATGGGAAAACGCCCGCCGATGTGCGAGCCGAGGACTTAGCCAAAGCAGGTCGAGAAATGGCGGAAATTGAGATCGATTTGTCTGTAGAAGACTTAAGAGCCATTCTAGATGCTCGCGAATTTTTAAGTAGTCGTGCGTCAGAGGGAAGCGTCAATCCCCGCGAGACACGAATACACCATCAACGCCTGTCGGCAGCTTTGAAAAAGCATAAAGACGACTGGGGAAACATACACCGGCACACGAAAAAGGCCATTGAAACCTTGCTTGTACGTGCCAATGAACTAGCAAGCCACTGATAAGGCCGTAAACTTATGACTTTCAATACGAAAAAGCTTTTAGACCAAATTGATGAAGTTGAAGCACTTGAGTTCCTTGCCTCCATGATTCGCTTCAAAAGTTATAGTGGCACGACCGGAGAGACCGATCTGGCGCACTTTATGGTCAAACGCATGAGAGCTATGGGTCTACACGCGGCTGTGCAGGATGTGGAAGACAGTCGTTATAACGCCATCGGCACCCTGAAAGGGAATGGTTCTGGCCAGAGCTTGATGTTCAATGGTCATATGGACACCAACCCCGCTACAAATGACTGGACGATTGATCCATGGGCCGGACATTACGATGATGAATTCATATATGGGATTGGCGTGTCCAACATGAAATCTGGTGACGCGGCCGCTTTCATGGCCGTTAAGACGATAGTTGACGCTAAAATTCAGTTAAAGGGTGATGTGATTTTAGAATACGTCGTGGGAGAACTGCAGGGAGGTATTGGTACCGTTACAGCCATTGAAAACGGTACCAAAGCGGATTTTTTCATTAATATGGAGCCAACCGACCTCAACGCTTTAACCCTACATGCCGGTAGTTTCAATGTGGAGATCGAACTCACGGGAGTGACACGCCATGTATCCAAACGCGAAGAGGCGGTGGATGCAATAGCCGCAGCTGCACTACTTATACCCCGTTTCAATACCATGGCATTCTCCGGTGCTAAAAACGCAGAACATGAATCCGTTAATAGAGCTAATATTGGTATTATTCGTGGTTCATTGACACCAGAGTTCCACGACTGGCGCCCACCCCAGGTCGCTGATTTTGTCCGTTTGGCTGGCACCGCCCGCTATGGCCCAAGCCAGTCAGAGGAAAGCGTTATTGCGGACATCAAGTTATTGCTTCGAGAACTGGAAGCCGAGATCCCTGGACTGGCAACCAAGGTCGTAAAGCAGTACGCTGGAGAGCGGCCGTCTATGCTACCTTTTGAGTCAGGAACTAATAATCCTGTCGTTGAGGCCATAGCCGAGGCTTTTAAGGATGTTCGTGGAGAGCAGCAGAAGTCAGGGCCGGTCCCACCTTATTGTTTTTATGGTACTGATGCAGCACATCTTCTCCATAGAGCAGGAATCCAAGGTGTAGTTTGTGGGCCAGGAGGTCTATATAACACGATGCCGGACGAGCGCGTCGATATTCAAGATTACCTTGATATGATCCGAATCTACGTTTTGGCGATTCTAGACCTCTGCGAGCCCATCTGATGCTATTCCCCAAGTCAGAATATATTGAACGTCTTAAGTGTTTAAAGTCTATTATGGCAGCGCGCGATGTCGAAGTCGTTATCATCGACGAGTCGGAGATGTTGCATTATTTCACTGGCTTCGCTATTTCGGAGAACTTGTATCGGGCTGCCATAATTCCCATGGAAGGGACTCCAATCATGGTCGTCCGCCGTTTAGACGAGCAACCATTTTTACGTGCCGCATGGTTTGATCAGCGCCGGGTCTTCGAAGATGTAGACGATCCAGTCCGAATGGTTGCCGAAGTCATTATAGATAATGGAAGCTCTAGTGCTGGCTTAGACATGAATTCTTATTGTATGCCGGCAAAGCGTTTTCAGCACTTAAAGGCGCTCTTATCTGACGTAGAGCTTATTGATTTCAGTGACGTTTTTCGAACAATGCGTCTGATCAAATCACCAAAAGAAATAGAAGTAATGCAAGTCGCTGCACGCATTGCCGACGAATCCATGCAGAGAACGATAGCAGCAGCTGTTTTGGGCTCATCTTCACGTGATGCTGCAGCGGTCGCCTCAGCAGCGTTCATCCAACTCGGAGCAGACTTTGGCCGCTCAGGGCCAATAACAGTTGGTCGTGGTTGGAACTTCATGCATGGTAAGCTTTCTGACGAGGCTCTAACTCATGGAGATATATTACATTTAGAACTGGTTCCAAAGGTTCACGGCTACTGCGCGAGACTGATGCGACCAGCAGTCATGGGAGAACCCTCTGTCGAATTATTAGAAAACGCGGCCACCTTAATCAAACTCCAAGACGCTCAGATTTCTGCCATGATACCGGGTGCTATCGCAAGGGATGTAGACGCTATCCTTCGCGAGGGAGCGGTTAAAGTCGGATTGCGCGACGATTACGTTAACAATACCGGTTACACCCTAGGTTACTATTTTGAACAAGCTCCCCGTACTAGTGATTTTACACGGGTGTTCACTCAGGATGCGGAGTGGGAACTACAAAGCGGCATGACTTTTCACATGTACACATCTAGCACTGCCGGCATCGCTTTTAGCGAGACGGTTTTAATTACTGAAGAAGGTCCCAAACGTTTAACGCAGACGGAACGCAAACTTTTTCAATGCGGAGAGGGCGCATGATTAGAGAAATTATTTCAACGTACTTTCAAAATCCTAATTTGCATGAGGATTTTCACGCTATTTGTGACACTGGAGGACGCTTTGCAGGCAGCAAGAGTGAGGAAGATGCTCGTTTTTATCTATCGAATAGGCTAAAGAAGATTACGGGTATTTATCCGGTACACCAAAATATTAAATATTTAGGCTGGTCAAGAGTTGACGCCTCTCTCGTCCAACTTAATGGCATCCAAAGATCTTTTCCGTGTGTCCCCTTAGTCCGCTCACCATCAACAGCTTCTGATGGCCTTGTAGCTGAGTTGATAAACTTGGGGCGCGGTTCCGAACAAGATTTCCACGAAAATGCAAGCAAGATCCAAGGAAGTGTCGTTTTAGTACAGCACGAATACGTATTTGCAACAGAAACCATTCATCGCCGACGCAAATATCAATGGGCAATGGACCATGGTGCAGTCGGATTCCTTATCGCTTGTAACCTGCCGCAAATTGGTCCAGTGACAGGGTCATCAGGTGCAACACCAGAGCGAGGAATACCAGCTGCTGGGGTTAGTTTTGAAACAGCTCAGGCCTTAATCCAAGCGGAAACAACACATGTGCGGCTTTATATTAAAACTAACGAAAAACCCTGTGAAACAGCAAATCTTCTCGTTGATTTACCAGGTCAAGAGGATGAGTGGGTTGTGTTATCAGCCCATATTGATGGGCACCATTTAGCAGAGAGCGCAATGGATAATGCGACAGGACTAGCCGCTGTCTGCGCGATAGCTGAGGCAATGGCCCCCTATATGACGCATTGTAAACGCGGGTTGCGAATAGCTCTTTTCAATACAGAAGAATGGGCTCTTGCCGGCTCAGCCTTTTTTCTAGAAGAGCTTGCTCCTATAGAGCGTGAAGCGATTAAACTTAACATCAATCTAGACACGATAGCTGGTAGCTCTCACATTACAGCCCTGACGAGTGAGTTTCAAAAACTTGAGGATTGGCTTTTGTCTACGGCCCGGTCACACGGCAATGAAATCAGCGCGCATAGTCCACTGATGGCAAATTCTGATCACTTTAATTTCGCACGGCACGGTATTCCGGCAGTTCGACTGGTTACTGGCTTTAACCAACCTAATTCCGCAATCAAATTTTTATTGACACCCCGGGATACCCGCGAGCATGTGGCTCATGAAGATCTGGAAAATGCCACAGCACTGGCAATGGCTTTAGTTGCCGAGGCATGCTCGACCGAAAAAATGGACCTTCGTTGACACCACCCATTACCAACCCTCAATTACCGAGTCGATTGCCGTTTCAGTCGAAATATCCAGCTCGCACCGCTTTGCCTATCAAATTACAAATTAAGCGAACAGCTGTGACACAAGTGATGGCATTTACATCACGTTTTGGGGTAATCTCAACAATATCCATCCCAGCAACTCGACCTTTCTCAACTAAGCCTTGGATAAGAGTTCGCATCTGAGGGTAGGTAACGCCTCCGGGTGCCGGGCCTGCAATTGCCGGGGCAATAGTCGGATCCATGCCATCCGCGTCAACTGTAAGATAATATGTGCCTCCAGCCGGAATACGATCGAGCACTGCTTTCATGCCAATATCTTGCAATTCAATATCGGGGATTAGGTTTGCACCGTATTTAAGCGCCGCTTCCATCTCCTCAGGCCGAGCACTGCCAGCTGAGCGAAGGCCAATTTGAAAAATCTCACCAAAATGGTCCATTTCGGATGCGCGTCGAATTGGGCTCGACAATCCTTCATGCACCCCATTCACGTGATCACGCCAATCAAGGTGAGCATCAACATGTACTAGGGTGATCGGTTCTGACAATTCAGGAATTGCACTTAATGCACGAAAAACGGGGATTGGCACTCCATGGTCTCCGCCAAGCGAAATAATCATGGCACCTGATTCAATAATTTTTCTTGCTGCGGCTTCTGCCAATTCGTAATGCTTCATTGGTGAGTAAGGGTCCCCCGGGACATCCCCGCAATCGAAAATACGTATATCACGTCCATCCAGAAGTGGCCCTCCGAGATCAAAGTCCCAACGCTCAATCGCCCTGAGCGCTCGTTGCCACGACCTACGAATGGCTGTTGGGGCATTTGATTGGTCGTTAGTGACATCTTCCATTGAATATGGAGCACCATAAGGTAAGCCAAGGATACAGGCGTGAGCACCCAAATCCGATAGGGTATCTAGCTCCAATACCAAGGGGGCATTAAATAAAGTGTGAAATTCTTTACGCGGGGCGACAGTCAAAGCATCGGACAAAGGACGTACTCCATTTTCATAGTCAATGATTTTTCATGTTTGATAAGTAAGATTTAAACTTCAGAATGTTGGAACAAAAACAAAACAGATGTAAACATTACCTAAATTGATAAGTCCTCAGCCTATATATTTCCCCTGCTGCCGCCAAGCAACAAAAATACCAGACGCAGTTATAAGCAATATCCCACAAAACGTAACCAGGTCGGGAATGTAACGCCAGATAACAAAACCCCATACGGTGGCAAAGACCAAATAAAAATAATCAAAAGGTACTAGCCAGCTCGATTCAGCGCTCTGGTAAGCCTTCGCCAGACTACCGGTAGTAATTATATTAATTACCGAGCAAACGATGATTACACCGTAAACCCAGAAGTCCACTGATCGCCAACCCGTCATTAAAAACGGCCAGTCGACCGGAACACCTTCCATATTCTTGCCGGTGAAAAAGCAAAGACCAATCGCACCCATAATAAGAACAACTATACCGACGCCCATAGTTAACGTTATAGGTGATTCATCTCGACACAGCTTTCGGGTAGTTAAAAGTGTACACGCATAAAAAAAACCAGCCCCTACTGGGAGTAGGGCTATCGGAGTAAAGATGTCCGTCCCAGGTCGTAAGACTAATAAAGTTCCAAAGAAACCTAGAAAAACTGCTGCGATACGGCGCGGGCCGACCCTTTCACCAAGTACGATAGAAGACAATATAACGACGAATAGTGGGAAAACATACAAGCCTGCTGACATCGACGCGAGACTGAGATACGGAACCCCAGCGAAAAAACAGACCATCGCACCAACCATGAGCAAGCTACGCAAACTAACTACCCAGATACGTCTAGGTGCGGGTATTCTGCGCCTAAGTATTATTCGAACGCAGAAAACAAGCAAAGTTATATTGAGCGCCCCACGGAAAAATTGAAATTGCCAGAGCGAAAGCTCGGAACTGATCACCTTGATCAGGGCATCTTGCCCAGAGAGCAAAAACACTCCCCCAACAACCAGAAATGCTGCTAGCGTCGGCCGGTCGGTGGTCGTTCCATTTGTAATCGAGTCTTTCGCATTAAAGTTCTTTGGCATCAATCTCTCTAACTCAACCACAACCGCCATGCATAAACATTTAAATTATTTGGAAAAGCCTTTAGCCCATGGCCATAGAATATTCTAGGATCAATTCAGACATCTACTATACCAAAGGTATCGGTTTTCGACGAAGTCCGGACAGCGCATTTCCAGCAATAGCAATTAAAAGAATTACGCCACCAAGTAAGGTATAACCTCCTGTGGTTTCATCCAAAAGCAACCACACCCAGAACGGTCCAAAAACGACCTCCGTCATGGAGAGCAGCGCTAACTCTGCTGAAGGCACTACCTTTGACCCTAATGTATAGAGGATCAGTCCTGCTCCAACCTGGAAAATACCCAAAGCTAAGGCAATCAAAATATCATGCCTCGGCAGATCGAAGCCGTACCCATTAAATGTACAAAGTATACCGGAAATAATGGTTGCAAAAACGCCAGCCAATAAAACAGTAGGCAACATATCACTTAATTTTTTCCATCGGAGGGCTATTGTGAAAAACGCAAAGCCCAATGCAGAGACTAATGCAGCAATATTACCAACTATGCGACCTAAGGAGACACCTTCCCACACCATTATTACTATACCTACTAACGCCACTAGCATGGCTCTCCAGGTTGCCTTACGAACATCTTCTTTGAGGACAAAGCGAGCTAGAACAGCTGCGAAAAAAGGTGCCGCTGCGAATAAAAACATAGCGTTCCCGACAGATGTTGTTTGTATGGCTAAAATCCCGCCAGTAAATGCAAATACCAACGAAATGCCACCCAAAACTCCTGCTAAGCCCGCTTTCTGAATTATCGGAATGGGGTTCCCTCGAGCCCGCAGCGTTAAGACTAAAAGTAGGAAAGGTGCAAGGGCTAGGGACCGGAAAAACAGAACTTGCCACACATTGGCCACTTCAATGTAGCGTATACCCAAACCCATAGATGACCAACAGATCCCTGCCCCAAGTACGAGCAATACACCACCCCGATATGTAAGGTTAGTAAAAAACATCAGACCCTCACCCATATCTTAAACACAACTTACTTCACCATTTTCTCGATCAACACGACTATTAATAATGAATTGCGACACCTATTATCACCAAAAAAAAGCCACCCCATTTAGGGCGGCTACGAATATTTAAACTCAGGTATATCTATGACGAAGGCGCACTATAAGAGTTAACGACTGATTGTGCACTCTTCATAGCTGTTACCGCTTGATCCATTGTCAGTAACTTGGTGGTCTTACCGCTTGAAGCCGTTCCTGCACAGGTAACGGCAAGCGCAACCCCCGCCATCGATTCATCATCCGGCATATCGGCTATTACAACAATATCGTACTCTCCAAATGCCATCCAACAGCCGATCAAAGTTCCGCCATTCGCCTCCACAACAGATTGAACAGCTGCTGTTCTGTTTTGTGGATTTTGGACAAGAGCGTTAATTGCCTCTCTAGAATATGTTCCCTGGTACATGTATATAGACATTATCTTCCTCCAAGTTATTTATATTGTGGGCTACTGTAAATATGGATTGTTTATATAAAATTTAAACTCCTAGTTTTTCTTAGTCCTTTAGCCAATCACCATTAAAGATAAAGCACACACATGAAAAGATTGATAATATCTGATTTCACCTCTTCGTGAAAATTTTCCACCCGCACAAGTATTTTGTTTCTAATCTTTCGTATATGAGCGTAAAATTTGTTTCATGATTATAGATGGAATTAAAATTCCCCCTTTCTTATATGGCACCGCATGGAAAGAGGATCAAACAGCCCATTTAACCGGATTGGCCCTCGAGCAAGGATTTTGTGGCATTGATACGGCAAATCAACGAAAGCATTATAATGAAATTGAAGTCGGCCACGCTATTCAGAGGGCAGAAGCCACTAATTTGATAGATCGTTCTGATTTGTTTCTACAAACCAAGTTTACGTTCCGCCAGGGACAGGATGAACGTCTGCCTTATGATCCTCTCGCTCCAATAGAACGTCAAGTCGAGCAATCCTTTATGAGCTCTCTTGGGCATCTAAAAACTGATTTCATCGATTCCTATGTGCTTCACGGTCCCACAACTCGAACCGAGCTAAAATCTGATGATTGGGCCGCTTGGAGTGCTATGGAGAAACTCCATTCAAGTGGCCGTGCACGATTACTGGGTGTTAGCAATATGACCCTTAAACAAATTTCGACCCTTTGTAATGAAGCCTATATTCGACCACACTTTGTACAAAATCGATGTTACGCAACCCAGGGTTGGGATCAACAAATACGTCAATTCTGTACTGCGAATAGGATGGTTTATCAGGGATTTTCCCTACTTACAGCCAATAGAAACGTCTGGAAACATGACGAAATCGCACAAATAGCAAAACGCTATAGAAAATCTAAAGGTCAGATTATATTCCGGTTCGCAATTGATATCGGCATGGTAGCCCTGATTGGCACCACTAATATCACCCATATGCGTGAGGACTTAGACGTCTTGGATTTTCGCCTAAAACCAAACGAACTAAAAACCATTATGAGGTTGAGCTAGTTTCCTGCGTAAAATTAAATAAATGACGACGTCAAAACCTAAAGAATGCGTTATTATGCAGCTAAAAAAGCTCCCAACCTACAGCTTCATGCCCAAAGGCGCATAATTCGGGATGTAATAGTTCGGATAAAATTTCCAATGATTCCACAAGGCGGGGACCGGGTCGATTGAAATACTGATTGCCATCCGCTAAATACACGCGATTCGTCCGTACCGCCTTAAGGGTCGACCATTCGGGCCTATCGGTAAGTACAGGCATATCACGACGCGACTCTCTCATATTAAAACCGCAAGGCATTATTAGAACTAAATCAGGGTCCGCATCGCAAAAAGCCTTCCATGCCACCCAAGGCGAATGTATGCCCGCTTCTCCAAAAATATTTTTGCCTCCAGCCTTCTCAACCAACTCTGGCATCCAGTTACCTGCCGCCATTAAAGGATCTATCCACTCAATACAAGCTACGCGTGGACGCTTTTTAACTTGGCTGATCCGCGCTTGAATTTTGTCCATACGTCCTTGTAATTCAACAATTAATTCTTCGCCTCGCTCTGGAACACCAAGCGCATTAGCAACATTTTGAATATCCGTCCAAACATCAGAAAGTCGATTCGGTTCCAGTGAAACTATATTAGGTTTGCCTCCTGTCCAATCCTGCACAGCATTAGCAAGGTCTTTGGGGCTTGCGGAGCAAACTTCACACTGGGTCTGGGTGATAATGAAATTTGGTTGCAGTCTGCGGAGTAAATCTCCATCGACTCGATAGACAGAAAGACCTTGTTCCACAATAGTTTTGACCTGTGCATCAATATCGATGCTTACATTATTTTTATTTATTTTAGATTCTGTGCACGCAGGCAGTGTGGTGACCGAGACGGGATAGTCGCATTCGTGCGATCGAGCAATAAGTTCATCCTCATAGCCGAGCGCACAAACAATCTCTGTAGCACTGGCGAGAAGGGTCACAATATTAGTCGGAACCATCGTTTATCCTCTAACTGATTTAACGCTTTCGCTAATAATAACACTTCAACTACTATTATACCTGAAGTTGCTAAATATAGTTGCGATAAATAATAAATTGGACTGCTTTCTGTCTACTAGTTTTAGTACAAATTAATTTCTAATTAGTCGCTATGGCTTTGATATCTCGCCATAGTTATATAAAGCACAACTTATTTGAATAAACATTATAGCAAAATTATTTTTTCAATAATATCTGCTACACGTCAAATGGTTTATAATTAAATCTCTGCTGATTCGTTCGACTTTCTACACATTGACCTCAAATAGGAAAAAACAATGCCAAAAAGCAAACGTCGTAAGCGAAAATTAGACGGGAAAAAAACGACTAAAGATACGTCACTTACAAAAGACACGAGTACCAAAGCAAATTACAGTGGGGCAATCCCAAACATTAAAGGTGGGAAATCTTTCGCAAACACCTTTGGTTCACCAAAGTCTTCTCGGTCTCCGATTAGTCCAGGTAGGATAGGCCGCGGTTCAGCAAGAGGTCGTTAAAGTTATTAATAAATCTTTAGAATTATAATCTTAAGTGCATCCAGGCTGCTAGTTAAATCGAGATGATTTACCTTCAAGACACATGTTGCACAGAATAAGAAAAATTACGTGAGATATGGATATGGAAAGATTGAAAGGGAAAGTGGCCTTAATCTCGGGAGGCGGAGGGGGTATCGGACGCGCTACAGCAGAGCGCTTCGCAGAAGAAGGTGCAAAAGTAGTAATAGCTGAAATTGAACCAGAATTAGGGAAAGCCGCTGCCAAATCTGCTAGATCGTTAGGGCTAAATGTTGGTGGCGATGCTATTTTTATCCAAACTGACGTTAGCAATGCTGATAGTGTTGAAGCCGCTTTTAGTGAAACTAAACAGCGTTACGGACGTCTAGACATCCTTCATAATAATGCTGGTGGCTCAACACTTCAGGATGGCCCCGTAACGGAAGCTCCCATAGAAGAATTTTGGCGATGCATTAAATTAGACCTATTCGGAACATTTCTTTGTTCTAAGTTTGGTATCCCGAAAATCGCTGAGTCGGGTGGCGGATCAGTAATTAACATGTCTTCGAACGTAGCCCTTATGGCCTTGCCAGGACGCGATTGTTATACTGCCGCTAAAGGAGCCATCGCCGCGATGACCCGGTCTATGGCTGTTGAATATGCCTCAGAAAGGATACGTGTGAATGCTATTGCGCCTTCAGTAACTCTTTCCGAGCGCGTTAAAAAACTATTGGCCTCAAGTCCCGAAATTGAAGCTATATCAAAAACACACCTCTTGGGTCTTGGTCAACCCGTCCATGTGGCAAATTTAGCCGTTTACTTAGCCTCCGATGAATCGGAAATAACAACTGGCCAAGTTATCTCGGTTGACAGCGGCGTTACAATAGTATGAGAGGTTATTGAGCAAATTTTATTGGCGTGTGCTTACAGCTATATTAATTTATCTAGCTGATTCCCTTAGTTTACTTATTAAATGATAGTGAGTAACGTGCTGGGCATTCATCGTAAGAAAAGTTGCCCATTCTTGAGAAAATCCGGCCAAAACGTTGACAGAAATGCCTATTCAAGAGCCACTAAAACCCGCAAGTTCTGCAGAGAAGCGAGCAAAATTTTTGATAGTCCAAGATGGCGGTCTCTATTATCAAGGACATACGATGGGTTTTCCCTTCAACTAAACCTATACTGGCACTTCAAAATCCATATCAAATCACCAACAGTTTAGACAAGCCCTCCAGGCTAAAAGTTATAACTCAGACATTTAAACAATTAGACTATAGCTAGAAAAGGAAAACAAATGCACGATCCTGCCGGCGCAAATTGGATCGGTCTATGGACACTTTATATGCGAGAAGTGCGCAGGTTCAGTAAGGTTTACACACAAACGTTATTAGCACCAATGGTTACAACTCTCTTATTTTTAGCCGTATTCACTCTGGCACTTGGTAAAGTTGCTCCTACTGTGGGAACACACTCATTTCTAGAATTTTTGGCACCTGGTTTAATTATCATGTCAATAACACAAAATTCCTTCGCCAACACCTCGTCATCATTGATGAGCCTGAAAATGCAGGGCAGTATTGTTGATACCTTGATGCCGCCGCTAACCGCTTCCGAACTGCACTTAGGGTTCACAATGGGAGGAGTCACACGTGGCTGTGTCGTAGGTTTAACTCTAGCGCTGGTTATGAATGTTATTGTTAACCTCGGATTACACAACCTTAGCTATATAGTATTTCATGCGATTATGGCATCTATGATGCTCTCGCAGTTAGGGATCTTAGGTGCCATGTGGGCGGAAAAATGGGACCACATTTCCGGTGTGACTAATTTTATAATTACTCCATTCGCCTTCCTGTCTGGCACTTTCTATTCAATCCAGCGTCTACCCGAATTCGCACAAATAGCCGCACATTTTAATCCTTTTTTTTACATGATTGATGGATTCCGTTACGGCTTTATTGGACATGCAGATGGCAACATTATGTTGGGGCTTTTGGTAATGGCAGTTATGAATTTAGCGCTGTGGATTTTCTGTACGCACCTTTTTAATAGCGGTTATAAACTTAAAGCATAAGTTGGCGTAAATTTTATAACACAGCCCTTCATTTGCGTTCGTCGGTTAACCCCTTTAATAATCTATGTGAATCGTTTTTAAGGGGTTTGCGTCAACCGTAAAAACACCTCTTCAAGGTCTACCTCACGCGTTGAAACATCAATGATTCCAAGATTCGCAGTGCTAAACGCAGTGAATATCTGTCCGCTATTTATTCTACTCGGTGGATAGGCAATGCGAAGACGTCGCCTACCTATAAGCTCCCCATGAAAGGATTGAAGGCTTGGTGGCACACTATCAAGGTCCGTATCAACCGTTATCTGCATTTCCTTAGTATCAAGCCGTGCCAATAACTCTAGTGTCGACTCGCAAGCAATAACCTGGCCATGATTAATTATTGCAATGGTGTCACACATAGCCTCTGCCTCTTCAAGGTAATGGGTAGTCAATAGAACCGTCGTACCTTCTCCATTCATCCGTTTAACGCGAGACCAAAGCTGACGGCGTAAATCTACATCTACACCTGCGGATGGCTCATCCAAGACCAATACTGGAGGACTATGGACCATAGCTTTACCAACCAATAAGCGTCGTCGCATACCGCCCGATAATGAACGAGCGTATGCATCTGCCTTTTCCATAAGTCCGACGGCTTCTAGTACCTCTTCCGTTTGTCTCTCCGCTTTAGGCAAACCATAGAGACCCGCCTGCGTCTCAAGCATCTCACGCGGCGTGAAGAAAGGGTCAATATTAAGCTCTTGCGGAACTACTCCTATGGAGCGCCGCGCTCCACGCATCTCCGCTTCGGAGTCATAGCCCCATACTGTAGCGCTCCCAGACGTTTTAGTGACTAAACCAGCTAAAATATTTATAAGTGTCGATTTACCAGCACCGTTTGGGCCAAGAAGGCCAAAGAACGACCCTCGCGGAATGGATAGGTTTATACCTTTCAGAGCGTCTTTAGGTGCCAATGAACCAGAGCCGACATAGGTCTTAGAAAGGTCCATCGTAACGATCGCATTATCGGGTTTACTTGGCGAGACAAAATAAGTCATGGGGTTGAATTACGCAGTAGCTAGTCAAAGTCAAGAATTGACAAGTAGGTTTCAAAACGTGATCAACTATAATGCCTGCTAAATGTCAGCCTGATTCAATTGGGAGGTTTTCATCCATAGCCCACTCACTCATAGAATTGTCGTAGATCTGAAGTTTGTTAAATCCTATCTGAAGTAGAAAAAAAGCATTCAATGTGGCAGCTATACCGCCACCACAATAATTTAAGATTTTAAGCTCTGGCGTTATCCCTTTATCTTTGAAAATTTCCATAACTTCTTCTAGTGACCTTAGCTTACCGGTACGTACATCTATTAAATCATGGAATGGGATATTGAGACTATTAGGAATCCTCCCGGGGCGTCCGTATCGTGGATTATGTCCCACATGGAGGTCTTCCGTTAATGCATTAAGTAATCGGACGGAATCATCATTTATAGCGTTAAGAACTTCTCCTTTTCCCACAAAAACATTTGGCTTTATTGCAATCTGGAAATCTGCACGTTCAAATTTTTTTATTTTGCTCTCTATTGGGAAACGTGATCGCTGCCATTCATCAAGGCCACCATTTAATACACTTACATTTTCATAACCTAAAACATAAAGCATCCACCACACTCTTGTAGCCCATTGCATTCCATTTCCAGAATATAGAATGATGTTATACGGGTCTCCAATACCATGCCTTTTAAAGCTTTCTGCCAGTACGCTTAATTTCGGTAATGTAAAACTAAAAGGACTATTTTTTTCGGAAAGATCACCTTGTAGATCCAAGAAAGCCGCATTTGGTATATGTGCATCTTTATAATTTACAAAGCCACTTTCAACATCATACGGCTTCAGAGGATGATCATCTGTGTAATGTAGATATGTTGTACAATCGTATATCCGTATTTCTTCATCCCCAATCCTCTCATGAAGCCAGTCACACTCAACAATTGCATTGGGAAATTTCTTTTGGATATTTTTTATCAATTAATCAACCCGCCCGATCTTAACTTCTATGCATTATTATTTTTCAACAAAGATAAATTATAAATAGGTCTTTACATACAATACCACTTTCTTTTGAAAACCATAGACGAACTAATAGTGAATACATTGGAATTTACAGGTACACATTTAGCATGCTTCTAATTAAATAGCACATTATGGAACCAAGTATAAACTTCCTCCTCCGCGGCGCGATTCTAAAATATCATGAGCTGTTGACGCATCTTTTAGGCTACGGGGCTCTGCGGGTGGCAGCCTTAAAGTGCCTTCGCGAAAAATGTTAAAAACAGAATAGGCCATCGTTTTATAAATTGCGGTATCCGCAGTATAATGAAACAGAATTGGCCTCGAAATTGTAAGGGATTTTTTTGCTAGTGTTGTCATCCGTAACGGATCAACTGGTCCAGAAGACTGTCCAAAGTTAACCAAATGCCCACATAAGGATAAGACTTCTAGTGACTGGAAAAAGGTATCAGCTCCCACTGAATCATATACTACGTCAACTCCTTTCCCGTCAGTTATATCCATTACCATACGTATAAAGTCTTGCTGACCGTAAATTAGTGAATAGTCACACCCATAGGATCTTGCCAATTCGGCCTTCTCAAACGTACTAACACTTCCGATTACGCGAACGCCGAGTGAATTTGCATACTGACAAAGCAATCTACCAACACCGCCAGAAGCAGCTGTGACAAGAATTGTATGTGAAGACTGTAGATTTAGAACCTGTTTTGTTAGCATTTGGACCGTTAAGGCTCTTGAGAAATTAGTCGCAATTAGCTCATCCGATACAAATTCTGGCAATTTAACGGCTAGCCTTGCATCCAAAAGTCTATGGGTGGTATAGGCCCCATAGCTGCTAGTAACATAGACTATACGGTCGCCTCTTTTAAAATCTGTCACGCCAGGACCAATGGACTCGACTGTACCCGTGGCTTCAATTCCGGGGACACCCGGAAGATTCAATGTTTTATAGAGACCAGTTCGAACGTAGATATCATGATAATGAACTCCGATCGCACTCTGACTAATGAAAAGCTCTCCCTCTCCAGGGCTTCCAATGTTAACTTCCTCTATCTGTAAAACTCGTGAGTTACCAAACTCGCGGATCATAATTGCCTTTGGCACCATCGCCTTTTTCCTCGCTTAATATAGCGTGAACAAATTTACCTTTCGCTACTTTTATCGTTGGATTAGATTTAGATTAATTTTTTTGGCTATATCTCCTGTTAACCTCAGACAAAGTATATAATCTAGGCTATCAAACTCCTTAATTAATTTGGCCTTATTCTATATAATTGGCCGGGGTTCTCATCAGTCAAAAAATATAAATATTCTCCTGGACCTGAACGCACGTCACGGATACGTCCGAAATTATTCTTAAACAATCGCTCTTCGTTGATCACTTTATTGTTTCTCAATTCTAACCGCACTATCAATTCAAATTTAAGCGCTCCAACAAATATGTTTTCTCTCCATTTAGGAAAAGTGTTCCCCTCGTAATACACGGATCCCGACGGTGCTATCGAGGGATCCCAATAATATGTGGGTTGCTCCATTCCTTCCTTGTGTGTTCCTTCTCCAATCTTAGTCCCCCAGTAATTTTCACCGAACGAAATAATCGGCCATCCATAGTTTTTCCCCGCCCCGATACGATTAACCTCATCACCTCCTTTCGCACCATGAGATACAGTCCATAGTGAATCAGTAGATGGATTCCAAAACGCCCCCTGAGGGTTTCGGTGACCTATTGACCATATCTCACGTAGTGCTTTGCTCCCCGATAAGAACGGATTATCACGTGGAACAGAACCATCCAGGCTGAGCCGAACAACAGATCCAGCGTGGTCAAATGGATCCTGGGCCCTATTGCTTTGCCCACGGTCGCCGATAGTCAGGAATAAGCTGTTATCTGGTGCAATAACAATTCTAGAACCAAAATGCCTAGAACTATCCGTTTTTTTATTCTGAGAAAAGATCACCCGTGTGTCTCGAAGTTTAGGACTAGTGGAGAGGTCAAGTTCCCCCATGATCAGCGCCGTACCTGCTGTACGACCATCTCTAGCAGGTTGCGAGAAGCTCAAATAAACTAGCTGGTTTGTAAAAAAATTTGGATGAACCGCAACATCAAGCAATCCCCCCTGCCCTTCATCCCACACTTTAGGGATACCGGACACATTTCTCCGCTCCCCCTCCGTTGGTATCAACAATAAATTGCCGGAACGTTCCGTAACCAAAATGCTGTTATCCGGCAAATATGCCATTCCCCAAGGGCGGTCTAAATTATCTAGCAAACGATCGATAGCGACTTCGTAATGTTCAG
>PBLS01000087.1 GCA_002721825.1 Magnetovibrio sp. | reverse complement strand
GGCTACGGCGGCTGCGGCGGCGGCGGCGCTTCGTGCGGCGGCCACGGCGGCGCTTCGTGCGGCGTCTACGGCGGCGCTTCGTGCGACGACGGCGGCGACGACCCGAACCCTGCTGCTGGTTCTGCTGGTTCTGCTGGTTCTGCTGCTGGTTCTGTTGGTTCTGCTGCTGCTGGTTCCCACCGCGCTGTTTTTTCCAAGTGCTAGAGGCCTTTTTCAAAGCCTGTTTAAAGGACAGATTTTGGTTGTTTCTCATAGTATTCTTTACGTGATTTATCCACTTAGTCATTTCTATAACATATAAGGAGAAAAAAAATTGATTCTATTTTTTAATTATTACCTCCTTTTATTATGAAATTTTCAAGATATCTTTATGCTGTAGATGAAATTATTTGGACATTTATTGATTGTCTTCTAAATAAACGCTCCCTCGACGAATGTCTCTTTTGGATATTTGAATATTACTATAGCGGATACAAAAAAAAAACTTGGAATTTATTGTGGCGAACCTATTACGATTTTTACGCAATTAAATATCCTAAATGTGAACGAATGATCCAAAAACAAAATAATCTCAATACTATCAAATCTATCATTTATGTTGTCAAAAATTTATTCCCTCTAAACCCATCACCCACCATTTTTAAATTAAGAAAATTTAAACTTATTTCACCCTCTCACATTTATCATGGAAAAATACCTAACTGGGCTTCTCACGATCATAACTTATTACTCGCCATCCACAAAAAACATTTCCATAACGCCGTTTTCCACATGCAAAAATATAACAACCATATTGATCTGTTATATTCTATCATTTGCAATTATTTCCAAACCATTCATAACATATCATTTAAAAATAAAAAATTAAATGATATCTCTTACAAAAATAAATTACATATCATAATTGTCATTATCGTTTATTTATCTAATGACGAAGCAGATATTGTCAAAAAATCTGAATTCCTTCAAGTCAACGATGATGAAGTCAAACAAATTACACTTTTTAATAATCAAACCATTCAACCACTTTATAAAACATTACAAGCTAAACGTTTGTTTTCCATCTCATCCAATATTGGATGTTTCCAATTGAAAAGATTCAAAGGCAATTGTCCCAATATTAATATTGCTTTATGGTATCATTGGGAATATTTCGCGTATTTAACACCTCTCTGGAAAGAACGGTTCAATGTTTATAATGTAACTGTCGATCATAAAAGGTTTATTGTTCACTTTAATAATGATGACGACTATGAAGAATTTCACGAACAATTTAATTATGAACCCGATGAACAATCCAAAGAAACACAATGTAAAAGTATCATTGATATTCCTATTTGTAATTTTAATGATTGGCTTTTTCAGACTTTCGGGGAAAATTGAAAATATTTTTTATTTAATTGATAATATTATTATTCAATCATGCCTAAAGTTAAACGTGGAAACAATCGTCGCGCTAAACAACAAAGAAGAGGACCTACAAATGATACCACCGAAAGAAAAAATATCCGTAAACCCGTTGAAGAAGAAGAAATGTATGCTAAAGTAATACAACACTTCGGCCAAGGAAATGTAGAAGTCCTTTGCTCCGACGATGTTAAACGACTATGTGTTATTAGAAAAAAATTTCGCGGACGCAGAAAACGAAGCAATGAAATTAAAGTCAACTCTGTTTTACTCGTTGGGCGGAGAAAATGGGAAGTCGTAGCCGCCAACAAACGACAAAAAGTAGATTTACTTTATGTTTATTCAAAAGAACAGGTTGAACGACTCAAAAAAGAAGTTATCGGTCTAAATCCAAAAATATTTTATGACGACAAAGAAGGTTTTGAAATATCCAAAGAAGAAAATATTATTCTTGCCGACAACAATCAAAATTTACTCGGAGGCGATGGTGAAGAAATTGATATTGACGATATTTAAACAAATTTAAACATATAAATTTATTATTAATATGAATGATGAATATGATATTATTATCATTGGAAGCGGTATTTGTGGCATGGCCGCAGCTATTGAAGCAACCCTTGCAAAAAAAAAATTCATTATATTAGAAAAATCTAATCGCATCGGCGGACACGAATATTCACTTACAATTAATGACAAAATTGTTGACATCGCTTTTTTATTTGACACTTATAATTCAAAATTACACCAATTTATTAACAAAGAACTCAATATTAATACGGTTCGTCATAGAATAGTATATTCTTCTTCCACGAAAAATAATACTATTATACATGACAATAATAATCATAATTCAAAATTTTATAGCGAAATTAAACGCCTTTATAAATTAACTCATAATATTAACCTTTTTTCACCATATATTTTTATTACATGTGAACATTTTTTACAATATTATAATTTTTCTGATGAATTTATTACTTTCGTTCTAAAACCCGCCATCTCCATATTATTTTTATCAGGAAACGAAATTGGGCTTAAAAAACCTATACCTGTTATTGCCAAATTTTTAAATCATGTTATTAGCTTAATTACTAATATATATAATCCCGTTCTTTGGAGCATTATCGGAACTCAGCAAATTACCAAACAAATATCAACCAAATTTAATATTCAACAACACATTATTAAAAATACACAATTAACCAATATTTTTAAGAAAAAAAATATTTGGCACTTAGAAACTAACGATACAGAACCACTTCTTTCCAAAAAAATCATTTTTTGCTGCGATACTATTGAAATTAACAGGATATGTAAAAAAATATTTAAACACCCAAGGTATTTTTTTATCAAAAAATACATTGATTATTGTAATCAACACTTCTCTAATTGTTATGTTTGTGTTCATAACTTTAAAAAAATATTACCCAAAAAAGTACTTTCAAAAAAAAATAATACCGATTTTCCATATCATTATACATATTTTAAATTAGGTAAATGGATTTTAAGTGCCGTTCTAGCCGATAATATATTTCTATCTGTCTCATTATCAAAAAATTTACTTCATAGCAATATACCAAAAAAATATATCTTATACAAAAAAAAATGGAGACACCCTGGACAAAATACACTCCTCCTCGCTATTGTAAATTCCGGTATATTACGAAATAGAAATTATAATAATTTATTCTTTGCCGGTGCCGGTATGTATATGATTGGACATACTTACGCTTACTCTTCCGGTCGTGAAATAGGGAAAATTGCATGTTCTTCTTAAGTATTAAAACTCTCATACAACGCCGCTTGCAAATCATTCTCTTCTTCCATATCTATTATACGATTAATTAAATTATTTATTAAAATACTTCTATTACTTGGAACTTTTTCTATTTTCTCATAATTTGGGAGCTTTTTCCTACATATTGGACACGCTGCCGAATGATCCTCTAACCATTTCATTATTTCCTCCTTCTTAAAATAATGTTCACAAGGCAATATTATTATTTTTTCACCTTTTTCAAACGATTCCATCGTTATTGCACACTTTTCATATTTTTCTTCCCCCTCAAACGTTATCTCTTTCAGCAATTTTTTCCCGTCTTCCGATATTACTACTGACGATACATCCACAAAACTCATCTATATTATTTATTTCCTTTTTATTAAGTTCCTTATGAAAAATATGTTCGTACCTCTCTTCTCACTCCCTCATATCTTCTACCTTTTATCACTTTTATCATCATATTTTCTTTATTATTAATACCATTCGTCATTGCAAACTTCTTTAATAATGACTCCTTATATCCCGATATTAATGTTATTTTTCCATTTATTTGCAAATCCATTTTCGTACTACCCAAATTCCAAAAAACAATATGTGGCAACTTCCACGCAATCCTTTTTTGTCTACTATATAATGAATACAAATTTACTATTTTTTCCATTATCTCTTTCGTACTACCCATCCCATAGGTAAATAATATTATCGTCATATTTAATGAGTGTCGCGGATCTATCCCTTTCCTCGTCATCCCCTCTATAATTTTCATAAAACAACTTATATAATTCATACCCATACCTTCACGACTTTTCTTTATCTTTTCCACTTTATCATGCAACGTCTCGCAATTCTCTAAATTTACCCAATTCCCTGTTGATGAAAAGGTCATTAATCTATGTTTAAAACATAATGACAACTCCGATATACGAATGCCCAACCCTATTCCCGCATTAAATCCCTCTCTGTTTTCTTCTTCCAATTTACCTGACAAATTTATCATCGCCAATACATTTCCCAGTGGTTTATTCCACACTCTTGAAACTTCCCACAATTCATTCATTTTTTCATCTTTTGATGCTTTTATTATTTCATTCATTTCCAAATGCCTCGCCGTATATTTCAAGGTTGTATTTGGAATATGTTTCATTAAAGCTCTCCGGTTTTTATACCAAGTACGACTTGAAACAAATGCAATATTTTCCCAATCATTATTACACATATTTATTTGTGCCGTCGCCACAATGAAATTTAATCTTGAAATTATCTTTCTCAATATCATTTTTATTTTTTTAAAAGCACGTTGACCCTGTAACCAGGTTTTCGCTGTTACCATTATTTCCCTACTATACATCTCCGCAATTATATTAAATACCCAATCGTATTTCTTTTTCTCTCTCGGACACCACTTTCCCGCCAAAGATATTACTTCACCTTTGTCAACATTCACAATATCCTTTTTAATTTGTTCCGTCATTATTTCACATACTTCAAAAATAAATGGATGACACCTATTACCTGTTCTTTCGTATATATATTGACATAAATATTTAACATCCTTCCAAGAACCATACGGATGATTGTTTTTATAAATATATACAAAAAATTCAAATGCCCTTCTAGCCAGTTTAGGATAATATTGATACCAAACATATAATTGCATAAAAGCCAACATATATTCACCTTTTCCACATAATATATCCCTCGTATGACATATCAATACATACAATGTTGTCAATTCGCGGATATATTTTCTCTCATCCCTTTTATATTTTTTCAATAATTCATGTAATTTCTTTTCTATTAATTCACTTTTATTATTTCTTATACATTCATAATAAAAGTCTAAGCAATCATTCATATTTACATATATTTTCTCCTTGTTTTTGAATTCTTTTTATATAAATATATCTTTTTCGTCGTACTTCTCTCTAATAATTTTTCATAAAATATAACATGTAAACTATTCAAATCATGAAACATACCAATGGTATCTTCCCATTTTATTGAATGTATATACCTTTCTAACGTTATAAAATTATATTTTTCTGGATCTTCTAAAAAAGTTCTTATCTCCAAAGGATCCAATAGTATATTGTATTTTAGTAATGACAATGGCGAATATTGTTTATTATCATGAATTCTATATTTCCTCAATAACCCTATTAAATATTCCTTTTTTAATATA
Source organism: Magnetovibrio sp. (assembly GCA_002721825.1). Classification (GTDB taxonomy): domain Bacteria; phylum Pseudomonadota; class Alphaproteobacteria; order Rhodospirillales; family Casp-alpha2; genus TMED8. The sequence continues at coordinate 32,070 of PBLS01000087.1, read as the reverse complement.
CCATCCTCCAAAATTATATTTTCACTCTTCATATGAAACATCTCATTATCACTATTTACATAAATTAAAAAAATATCTATATTTTTAACACTCTCTTTATATAAATCATCGTATTCTCCCTCCATTTTTTCAAATTCTTCTATCCATGTCGCATCCATTATATTTCATTCGGAAAACCTATTTCTCATTCAAACTTGCAAGGCAATATAGAATTCTTATGTCGCAGCGTTGCATTACTTCTACCATCATTTACCATTATCCTATAATCTTCATCATAATTATCCGAATCATACTCTTCTTCCTGCTCCGATAAGCATATATAATCCGACTCACCGCCATCATCTTTTACTACCTTTTTTTTCTTGGGTTTCTCCTCCTCCTTTCTCAATGGCTTAAAATATATATCCTCATCTTTCTGCGCCTTCTCTCTATAATTCATTCGTTCCGGCGACGGAGCTTTTTTTTTACCACCACCTCCTAATGTCGGAAACATCTCCTCGCTTTTTATATCGGGTGCTACCGGTTTCATTTTTTGATAAGGACGACGTGATGAATAATTCTTAATATTCGTTCTCCTACGATTACCTCCAAAACGACTCTTCTTCCGAAATGTATTCGTCGGCGACATCTTCCAACGACTATTCATCTGCTTCGGCGGTTTTCTAAATTCATCTCTCGGCGGCGCATCTTCCTCTAGCAAACATTTAAATCTATCATGTTGCTTCGTTCTCAAATGTGGCGGACGATATGTACCCTTTTTCGGGGAATTATTTGGGCTTCTCTTCCAACGATCATTTTGTTTCAATCCAACGTCATTTTGCGAGGGAAGCGGTGGGGATTGTCTCCAACGATCGTTTTCATTCAAAAGTGGCATTTCATTTTTTTTTGAGGCGTACATTGTGTTATACTATTATCATTTCTTTAAATATTATTTCAATTTTCACTCTGGCAATATAAAAAATTCTTTTCCTTAACGTTCATATGTATCTTCTCCCTTACTATAGTTTGTACACCTCCAATGCCACACTATATCATGGATTTCATATATCTGATCCCCCTCCTTCAATAACAATGAGCAATATTTGCATTTTTTATTTCGCTGCTCTCTCTTGCAAATTGTTAGTTTTGGTATATGATATAACACGTCTGATTGAACGAGCAGTGTATTTCCCATTACGATTCCACTTATCCTTCCGTTTGTCTGACTTTTTTCTACGAGAAGTACGATTTTTGTTATCTTTGTGGCCCATTTTATTATCTATTATTTCCCTTTTTCATTTTCAATTTTACGGCAAATCAGGGGCAAAATAGGGCGGACGTCCTCTACGCGGATGAAATGCGACATTTCCCCACCGCATATTTGACCATTTTTCAAAACATTTCAGTTTTTTTAATGATGAATATAATATCAATAAACCTAATAATATTGCTACAATTGTTAATATCATATATATTCTATTTATTTTTTTTTTTCCGACAAATATCCCATTGTTTTATTATTTTTTTACAATTATCAAATGAATCATGGTGCGTATCATTTAAACATTCTAATATCTTTTTATATTCCAAAAAACATCCACTGTTAAATTTACTTACAAAAAAATCAAATGTTTTAAAATCCATAGATAAATTATTAATTTATTATTTAAATATATATGAAAACAAAAAAAATATACCGAAAAAAAAGAAATACAACAAAAAAGAAATATTTTAAACATAATATTGATTATTCTTTCTTGAAAAAATTAACTGCCGTACATGCCCCATCAGGCGAAGAAGACCGCGTTGTTGAATTCATTGTTAACTATGTCAAAAAAAATAAACATAAATGGAAACATGCGCCTAAAATTTTTCATGGAGGAAAATACAAAAATAATATCATTTTAGTTTTCGGTAAACCAAGGGTCGCCATTTTTTCCCATTTGGATAGTGTCGGATTCATGGTCAATTATCACAATATTCTTTACAAAATCGGCGGACCCAATTTCAAAAATGGCACCAAATTAATCGGATATGATCATCACGGTAAAGTTAACGCAAAATTAATTTCTAGAAATAATCTTAAACGGAAAAATAAAAAAATTACTTACAAATCCAAGAGAAAAGTTGACATCGGAACCAATTTAACATATCTACAAAACTGGAAAGAAACACGAAATACCGTTCAAACCTGTAGTTTAGATAACCGATTAGGCTCTTTCATTTCACTCAAATTAGCCGAAACCTTGGAAAATGGCATTTTAATTTTTACCGCTAGTGAAGAAACATCCGGTGGTGATATATCCTTTTTAGCCGATACTATATATAAAAAATATAAAGTAAGAAGAGCTCTCATCTCCGATATTATACCTACTAGCAAATCTATACGTATGGGAAATGGCGCCGTCATCTCATTTAGAGATATCAATATTCCCAGAAGATCCTTCATTAATGAAGTTATCAAAAATTCTGAAAATTTTAAATACCAATTAGAAGTCGCCAATAAAGGCGGAACCGACGGTGAAGGTCTCATTTATTCGCCGGCGCCGTTTGATTTTTGCCAAGTCGCCACTGCCATCTCTAATTATCATTCTCCCAGAGAAAAAGCCAACAAACAGGATATCGTTGAAACCATTAAATTATATAAACATTTAATGAAAAAATTATAAACTTAATAGAAAAATTTATAAAAAAATTTATTTATAAATTTTTATTTTAAAGCACAACACTTCCAAAAATCAGGACATGTAAAATATCCTATATATACACACTCTCCATTCAATAATTTCACTCTAATCTTCTGATCATACCACTCCACAAAAGTAATAAATACTGTTTTTCCATTCTTCCTCGGCGAAAAATTTATACGTTTTATTTTACCTATTGAACTTTTATTTATTCTTTTATAAATTTCAGCCTTAGTCGTCTGATTATCAACACGCGGTATACAAATACTTGGTGATTTCATTTATAATCAGTTCATGAAATTATTAAATTTCAATTTTGCTACCTCCTGTAATATATATATATCCAAAAAATTTTTTATACAATCATTATGTTTATCTTTGCTGTTAGGAGATATATTCACTCCCATATTAACTTTAAATCATTTCAAAAATTGATTTTATTTTAATTTTTATATATTTTATTATACAAATGAAACAAGTTCAATTAAAAAAACAAATTACCATTTGTCACTTCAATGCTGCCAAAAAAATAATTTTAAAAACTATCGGTCGTCTCCTTTTTAAAAATTTAGATATCCCGCCCCAATTATATTGTTTTGTAGCAAGTGTTTATACCGGCGCAAGACCCTTTAAAACCTATTTATTATGGGAAGCCGGGCAAGGTTGGCACGAATTTCGCCAATATTATAATGGTGAAACAATTATTACGAAACTCTTAATATAATATATATATGCTTTTAATCAATCATGTTGCCGAATGTTTATTTGAATTATATGAAATGACAAAACATAAACTTGTACGAAGAAAAAAACTCAACTTTTTTCGCGTTTTACAAGATTATACTGTTGTATTAATACGACGCCTCCCTATTCATATACAGCTACGAATTTATTCTGATTCTATCTTGTCTTCACTCCTTCTCTGTGATTATTTTTATGGAAATAGTCTCGCGCCACCACTACAATCTTTCTCTCCTACTACCGCTTTTGGTATTGCTCTAAAATATATTGCCACTAAGGAATCTATTAAAAATTTCATCATTGAACATAATCATCTCAGAAAAGATGTTTGGTTTATCGGAATTACAAAATCATGGAGAGAAAAAGTTGGCAAAGAAATCATTCAAATTTGGACCATGAATAAACGAAGAAGAGAGAAAATGTTAGCTTGGGAAATGACCCCCGTTCCCGAGGATGTTAAATATTTAATCATTCATTATATTTAACTTTTTTTTGTCTTTTTGTTATACATGATATTTAAAATATACAATGAACAATTTTGGAAAAAATTTCCTATCAAATATACCAAAAAAAATAATAAAATTACTATTGATAATGTCAAATTATTAGATGATGCAATATTACCTTATCAAGAATGTCAGAAATTATTTAGTAATATTTCTAATCAATTGCTCACTTTAGAACAAAATAAATGGGAATTACCCTTTTTCTCTCTTCATGATATTTATATTCACCAAAATAAGATATATTTCTTCCCCGACAACAATCTACTCTCTAAAAATTTATCTACTGATTTCAAATCAACCAAAAATATTCATAATGTTTTTTTATCTCCCGAAATTATCAATTCCAGCAAAATCACTAATCGCTCCGCTTGGTATTCACTCGGCACACTTACCTCCTTTTTTTTAACCGGTATCAAAGAATTCTCTATTGAAAATTTAAAACCCTTTCACGGCACCAAATTATATTGGGCCATTTTACGATGCATTCATACAAATCCAAAAGATAGATCCTTATTAATTATTTAAAAAATTTAATATTTATAATATATAAATGTCATTGTATTTGCTCAAAAAAAAAGCCGATATGAAAGCTAAAGTATATGGTAAAACAGGCTCTTTCAGCATCGGTCCCAGACAATATGGATACGGATTACTTCATAGAAGAAACACCGCCAAATTAAAAACATTCAAATTATTACATGATACCGGACCCGAAAGCTCCTCTTCCGGAAGCGCCGTCGCCTCTTCCGCTTATATTGAAGCCAAAGCTAAAGAAGCACTTTTATATGACGCATCCGGGTGTCTCATACCACCTACCACTAAAACAAAATGCAATTGTGACGGCACAATAACGCATAATGAAAATGCTAAACAAGTTAAAGTGCTTTCTTCAAGCGATCATATCCGCCGCGTAGCTATTAATAGCAAATGTTTTAAAACTGCTTCTGAATTATTAAAATAATATAAATAAAATTCATGTATTTATATTATACTATAAAGTCGCGTGGTGTAGTTGGTTATCACGTCTGCTTTACACGCAGAAGAGCGCGAGTTCGAATCTCGCCGTGACTACATATCTTAAAATTGATTTAAATATATATTACTCTTTTTATTCATAATATCTATGGATTTGAATATAAACACTGAAAACGCCTTCTTACATTCAAAATATACTGAAAAATGTAACATTAAACATGACCAAAAACACTTTGATTCCGGCTTTGATCTATTTTGTCCAACGGACATGACAATTGGAGCTGGCGAAATTGGCGTTCCAATTAATTTACAAATTAAATGCTCCGCATATTATTTCGGGACCTGCAATCCATCGCCTTATTATTTATATCCACGGTCAAGTATTTCCAAGACACCACTCCGGTTGGCCAACTCCGTTGGAATTATTGATTCCGGATATAGAGGGAATATTATCGCCGTTGTAGACAATGTCGGGTCTTCTGATTACACGATTTCTCAGGGTCAAAGGTTATTTCAATTGTGTGCCCCAAATCTTCAGGCAATTTCTCCAAAAATTGTAAATAATCTGACTCAGACATATCGCGGTGCTGGGGGGTTCGGTTCAACAGGATGTTAGATGAAATATATGTCTCACAATAATTATTTATTAATTCCACTTTGGATGGATCCGTCATTTTAGTTTTTTGACAAGGAGAACACATATATGTATTGTATTCATACACTTTACGATGACTTTCTGTCATCTTAAAAAATATATAATCACTCGTTACCGTATGACATATAAAACAACCCTGAAACCAACCCTTTTTTGGTAAACTCGGTGATTCACGATAAATATAAACCCTGTATACTTTTTTCATATAATAATTATTATCATTTAATAATTATTATCATTTACAAAATATTTACTTTTCTTATACATTCTTTTATTGCTTTTTTTACCTTTTTTTCTTTCTTTATTTCACTCGGAATCAAATCTAATATCGTAAACAATATTTTTTTTACTAATTTTATCATATTTGGGTATTTTCTATAAATTATACGATTTTCCCATACATGAGTCGTTAAATTATATGCCAATTGTTGTGTTCGTTTATCCTGACCACCTGTTTCATATATTCTCATTTTTATATTCGCTATTATCGCAAACAATATCGTTGATTGATACTGCAATGACGCCATCGCCCTCGTTTCCCTCTCCAATCTTATTCCCTTCCTGCATAATGGACATTTTATCTCTTCTTTGAATAATGCGCATAAACGCAAACAACTTTTGTGAAATAAATGTCCGCATGGTGTCAAAGGGTGCGTTTTTGATATTACTTCTAAACAAATAGGACATTTCTCCGTCATAGTAATATATGTCTCTCTTTTTTTAACCTCTTAGCCTAAATATATCCACAAAAATATTCAATCCATTCAAAAATATCCCTAGCGAATCATTTATATAATCCGCCTTCACACAGTTCTTCGCCTTCACCATCAATTTCTTCGTATCATATAACATGAAAAATGAAAACAATAATAATGAAAAATATGCTATATAATAATGCGATTGTGATGAAAATGGGTACAATAAACCTACCAATTGAACAATTATCAAACCTAACAATAACGTCACCAATGTCGCCCCCCATGTTAATTTTATTTTATTCGGAAAAACAAATGTCAGCAATGTCAAAGACAGCATTATACCAAATGTTATCACCTTTGCCTGTTCAAAAACCTTCGGTGACTTTTTCGCCAACCCAAGCAAAAAATATCCCATTGTCGCTATCCATGTCACCCATAGTAAATGTTTTTGGATTAAATTATTTGGTGACCACGCCATCACTGTTATTAATAAACCCAAAGATATCAAAAATGTCGCCACAAACAATAGTCCCGCCTTCTTATATATTTCCATCAATGACGGAACCTTGTTTTTACGATAGATATCCACAATCAAACTTATCAAAATAAAAGACAAAAATACATACAAATATGCGTTTAATAGAAAATTCTTACAAGTAAAACGAGGCGGCGAACCCGAAAATGAATTTTTATATATTCCTAAAAGAACCAGCAATAATGCTATAATCTGCTTCATTAATATGTGAAAACAATTTAAAATTATAAAAATCTATTATTTTCATAAATGCTCACTTTTTTTCTTATCGCATTGGCTATTTGTGGAACAAACGCATCTTTTCTTGCTACCATCGCTCTAAAACAAAAAAATACTGATATACTTTTTGAAGCCCTACATAATGTTTCCGATCCTACCTCTAAATTTTATGGAAAATATTGGTCTCAAAGAGAGATAAATGATTTAGTCGCCCCCGAAAGCCATGAGATTTCTTGGATGTTAACAACTATGAAAGACAGAGGCATCACATGTTCATCATTGGGTAGCGCCTTACAATGTGAAAATGTCCCATCTATCAATTATTTTTCCGGAAATATCGCCAATTATATTGATTTTATTGAATTTATTGATACTAATTATTGGAATACACACAAACACAAAAGCTTTCCCGTTGAAAATGGCGATGGATATGTCGGGAGAGAAGTTCTTAATGAATTATACAATATAACATATAACACCATTCAACATAACTCCTCCATTTGTTCCGTTGAATATCAAGGCGCAAGCGGGTTTAGTCCTACCGATCTATATAGTCAGCAAAAATTAAATGCCGAACCACACAAAAATGTTTATAAAATTAATGGACCCAATGACCCTCAAAATCCCATGCTGGAAGCTCAATTAGATATGCAAATGATGTCTCAAGTCGCCGAAAATGTTGACTTATGGTACTGGGGAAGCAATCTTTGGTTGTTTTCTTTCGCTACCCAATTTTTAAATTCTACCAAGATACCCGAAGTTTTATCCATGAGTTGGGGATGGGCCGAAAAACAACAATGTACCATCGCCACTTGCAATAATATTACCTCCGCTCAGTATATTCAACGCGTTAATACCGAATATGCCAAAATCGGACTGCGAGGCGTTTCTATTTGTGTCGCCAGTGGCGACGCCGGCGCCCCCGGAAGAACCAATGAAGGATGCGACGACGGAAGCGGCGTCAATCCTCTTTTTCCCGGATCATCACCCTATGTCACCAGTGTTAGCGCCACTTATGTCGTCCCCACCAATGTTCCAAAAAAATGGAAAACACCCCTCTGTCAACAATATGGGTGCGTCAATGGAAATCATGAATTACCTACTAATTATAATATTACCGGATGGACCACCGGAGGAGGCTTTGGAATTTTTAGTGAAAATAGACCCTCTTGGCAATCTCAAGAAGTTGAAGCCTATTTAAATTCTGGCGTCAAATTACCCACCAAGTTTAATCGCAAAGGTCGCGGATATCCCGACGTCAGTGCCGTCGGCCATAATTGCCCCGTTATTAATATGGGCAGCATTATGGGAGTTGATGGGACCAGTTGCGCTTCCCCCATCTTCGCCTCTATTATCGCCCTGCTTAATGATTATCAAAAAAGCAAAGGAAAACCCGTGTTAGGGTTCGCCAATCCACTTTTATACAAAATGTATCACGACGAACCTAATACCTTTCACGATATTACACAAGGAAATAATTGGTGCACGGAATATCAATGTTGCCTATCCGGCAAAAATGGATATTCTAGTAGTAAAGGTTGGGACCCCGTCACTGGGCTCGGTACACCTAATGTTGGAAGAATGCTCGCATGGCTCGATACTCACACTTGATGTCTCTTATAAGCATTATAACCATAATTATAACATGCTTCGTAATTAAAATAAACCGCATTCCAAAAACATAAAACCATTAATAATTTAATAATTGATGCATCTGTCCTATTATCATAACCATATATCAAATTTATATAATTTAAAAAAACCGCCAGTAATATTCCCGGCATTCTTAGATACGAATTCAAATATGAATTTATCTTCTTTTCCGTTATCTTTTTAACATATTTATGTTTTACTAAGGATAGTAATACATAATCAATACTTCCCGGCAACCCACACGAAAAAAATATCCAAATGTTAATTGTTTTATTCCAATAATAATTTATTGCCAAACCACCCGACAAAAATGCCGATATTATATGATGTAAGTAATCCATGAATTTTAATTTTTTAAAATATATCATATGATAAATATGTAATGCGATGCCCATATATGATGCACCCCTATCTCCATAACTCTGTAATGCCTCTATCGGATCCACCAAACTTTTCTTGACATCCTCATACGTCATCATTATTATCAGAAAATTTATCGCCGCATGTAACTGAAACCAACGCGCCTTGCCTTTAAAAAAATAAAAAAGCAAGTGATCCATTCCATATATAATTACAAAATTCTTATTTAAATTTAATAATGCATCTTCTATCGTTATTAGAGATTCCATATTGAATTATAATAACCCTTTTTTTTTAAATATTTTTTTACGATGACCGGGAATCGAACCCGGGGCTTTAGAATGGAAATCTAAAATGTTGCCACTACACCATCATCGTTCTTTATATAATTAACATAAATTATTTATATTAAAATTTTTGTTTTATATTAAAATATTTCTTCATTTCTACATATTGGACATTTCTTTATTAATGATTTCGCCTCTGCCGAATGTGCAAAGCATTTATGGCATATCGGATGGTGACAATTCTTTAATAGTATTACCTCCGTTCTCTTTTTATCTTCGCGACATATCGGACATTTTACTATTTGTGCCTTTTTACATAATGGGCACATATCATGAAGAAATTCGTAACAACCCTCACATAAACCAGCACAATCATGATGCACGCATTTCTTTTTCTCTATCGCAAATCCCAAACAATTCGCACACACATTCGTTCCAAGCTTCGTATTACTAAATTCTATCATAAAATTTCTCTTATGTTTATTCGGCAAATAATTAAATAAACGCTTCATTAATTCATATTCCGTCGGCGATGGAATATATTTGTATTTTATATGAACCGCCGTTTCCGACGTTTTACATTGTAACTTATTTATACCCTCCGATATTTGTTCACGGTATTTTTCAAAATTTTCTTTTGATAATTCATTGATATTTTTCCATTCCCAAGTATCGTTTTTCTTTATACATATACATGGCGTTTTTGATGTCCTCCGCCACGATAACGAGCCCTCCAATCTTCGTGTTGCTATGACTCCTCTCGGCATAATATTTATTATTATATTTTTTTATATTTTTTTTTTCTTCAATTTTATTATCATTTCAAAAATTGAAATAAGAATTTGATGATAGATAATATCAAACAAAATGACCTCTATTCTCCAAAAAATCTCACTCTTGCAATGCAAAAAGGAAACACCCGCGCAATCTCCTTTTAATTTCGCTAATCTCTTTCTAAAATCGCCGAAAGGAGAAATTGCCAATCTCGTTTGGCATCTTATCCTCAGTGTTGACTTTTCCGGTTCCATGGGCGCCACCTCCAGTGATGGACTGAGCTCGCTTGAACACGCCAAAAACGTCATTCTCAATATCCTCCGCTTCGTTGATCGCCTCGACGTTACCGTTTATATCACCATTCGCATGTTTGATAACGACGGCCTCGTCATTTGCGAAAAGCTTTGCGTTGACGCCGCCGCGATCCAAACCATTCAAGATGAACTCAAGAATGTTTTCCCACGCGGCAGCACCAATATCAAATCCGCCGTTGAATATGTCAATACCGTTCTCATGGAACACGCACCCGCCGATGTTCAGCGCCGCGGGCCGCACGTGCGCAATACCCACATTCTATTGACCGACGGATGCCCGTACGGCGACGAAACATTCCGTGTCGGCGAGCGCGTCCGCGCAAATGGCGGTTCTCCTCACGCCATCGCCGTCGCCATGGCAAATTATATTCACACTTCCATGCCCACTGGGATTGAAAACTATTTCATCGGCCTCGGCGCACAGGTCAACTCAATGCTTCTCAATCATCTGGTGTCGCTGCCCGGCGGATGTGGGTACCACTTCGTTAACAATGCCGAATTGGCCGGCCTCGTTTATGCCGAAATCCTTTACGACATCTTTTATTCCTGCGCCAAAGAGATCGTCGTCAAATGTGAAGGCGGCCTCCTTTACGACTACCTGACGAACACTTGGGTCCCCGAACTTAATATCGGAAATCTTTCGTGCGATAAGGAAAAAAGTGTTAATGTTCAGATCCAATGGGATAGCGAACAGGACATTAACATTTCCTGCACCTATAAACTAAACGACGAGCAAAAAACCGAAACTCTCGTTTGCTCTGATTATTCCAAGGACGAAACTACCACCGTGGATACACGCGACATTACCGTATGGCCTTGGTTGTGGCGCCAACGAACCATGTCACTCATGCACAAGGCCAATAACCTCGCCGGCGGAGATAAAAGCATCATCACCGCCGCCCTCAATGTTCTCAAGGATAAAATCTCGCTGTGGATGACCACCCACCAGCTCGGCGACGATCCGTTCATGCTTCGGCTGTGTGATGACATCAACAACACTATTTATGAACTTGATATCCCCATGGCCGCCGCTGCCGTCTATCGCTCCGCCCGCATGCACTCTCAGGGCCAGCAGCGCGCCTTCGCGCCGCCGGCCGCCACCGGCCCAGCGACCGTTCCACCGCGGCCCTCCGGCTTTGGACGTGGTTCTTCCGCTCCACAGCACGCTGTGTACCGCACGTTGGCTGTCGCCGCCGCCGCGCCCGCTGCCGCGGGTGTCGCACCGATGACGCCCCCGCGGCGCCCACCGCCCATCGGCGCCGCCGGGGCTGGCCGGGGAATTTCTGGATACGCCAACCCTACCCAAGTTTCTTGGATGCGCCAAGTTACGCAATAAATATAATTTTAACCTAATTTTAATATAAAACTTTTTTAATTTTTATATTCATAATGTCTGATGGTTTTTATGAAATGTTTGTTAAACAAACCACACATTTAACTATTAATGTTAGTAATATTATGACTTTCGTCAAATACGCCATGGAAATTATTGAACTTTCCCATTTAAAAGGTCCACAACAAAAAGATGCCGTTCTAAAATTACTTACTACCTTCATCACAAATACCAATACTATTAACGACGATACACGCCAAACATTACTGAATTTAATTCAAAACGGCACAGTTGCCAATACTATTGAATTGGTCGTTGAAGCCTCTAAAGGAAACTTAAATATTAATCAAGAACATTTAACAGCTATTTCAAAATGTTGTGGCTGCTAATCTTTCAAAGTACCAATTAAATTCATGATTTACGGGTCTTTTTAATATAATTACTACTTTTTCTGGAATATCTCCTAGCTGTTTTCTCATTATATATAAAAATAAATTCATTATATTATGAATTTATTTTATATGTTTTTACCAACCACAGAAATTCTTTCGGTTTCATTTGCTCCACCTTTTTCCGTTTATAATTTGATATACCAATTAAACGGTTATATGTATTATGTGTAACCGGTATTTTCTCGATACAACCCTTCTTTTTTAAAATTTTTTCCAATTCCGGGAGAGAAATAATTCCACCGTCGTTGTATGAAATTAATATATATTTCGCCCGTATATTTTTTATCAAATCCTCAAATACCACTTTCGCATGTTTTAATGAATTGTATTTTGAACGTTCCCAATTTTTCGGTTGCCCCCTTAGTGTTTCTGGGATCTCTATACCTAAATCCCAATTATTTATTATATCCAACATAAAATAATATATCACATATGGATGTTTATTATAAGGAGGATCTATATATATCAAGTCCAAGTCCGGAATCGTTTTTATCCACTCATTCGTATCCTGTTGAGAGAAAAAATTCCGCGTTCCATTTTTCATTAATACCGGCGGCACTATTTTTATCGCCTTCGTTATCCTTTTTATATCCGTATTCGTTTTACCACCATAATGTCCCTTCTTACCTTTCTTGTAAAATGCTGAAAAATGACCACTCGTATTCGTATGTATTGAACATTCTATCAGCAACGGCGCCAATAAATATGGCCTATACTTTTTCGGCATTTTCTCGATAAAAAAACGATATCTATCTATTCTACAAGCATTTTCTCTCGTATAATATACTCTCTCATTCTCTTTTATATCTTCATCCTTCCTCGGTGCCCAATGTTTGCGTATCCAGCATGGAACCTCTATCGGTGCATCGTCCGCAAATTTATTCGCCTCCTCTATATAATAATTTATCAATTCCTTCTCCTTTTCCGTCGGCGAAGAGAGAAAACACTCGTTTAACGTTTTTGAATAACCAGCTAAATCATTCGTATATAACTTCCTCGCATGCAGTTTAAATAATCTTGAAACAATACCTGAACCCGAAAATCCATCACCTATATCCAAAGTTTTTTTCTTCAATTCCTTTTTAATCCCTTCTATTATTTGTTCTATTTTATCCAAAAATTTTCTCTTGTTTCCCATATATGTCAATATCTGATTATGTAAAAAAATTTTTTTGCTCATATTGTTACTACTTATTTTTGATTGGAGTTTTTAACGCCCCTCAAATAATTCGCCATCGCATCCATTATTTCTTGCGGCGATTTATTATAATCCTTATATAAATACTCCATTTCTCTCTTCATAGCCGCTGAGTCCTTTTTATATATATGTCTCAAAGTATGGATATAATTCATGAAATTTGCCACCTTCTTCGCATAAGAACCCGATTTATTCTTCTTTAAATCTTTGAATATCTTCTTTGTATGTATATTTTCTATGGCCCAACCATAGTTTATATACCCCGACCTCATATCCTCCGCCATTCTACCTATCTTGAAATTACCATCCTTTAATATATCCGGCTTTTTATCGTATATATCACTCATCGCTTCGTACAACCTCTTTCTCTCTACCATTTTACCCCTCTCACGCATCTTCCTGTTCAGCATCTCCAAATACCACACACACCGGAATATCGGTGGCATACTCATTCTCTCTCTGTGACGCGTCGCCCTCGTTGATGGCCTAGGAACACCATGCTCCCTCTGTCTGTGTTTATCCAGATTACCTTTTTGCGCATGGCATTTACCGCATTCTGGGCATTTGTAGCGTTTCTCTTTATCATGAAAACAACAAATATGGATCTTTAAACTACTCTTACCATACGGCGTCGTATAAGGACAGCGCTCACCCGTTTCCAATATCCTCGGACAACGCAAAACATCACCCGTTTCTTTGCGACGTCTGTAGTGTTCTGTTGATTGCAAGACCATTTTTTTCATCATGAATTTATACCTTTCCAGTTTCAATTTTATAAAAACGGCTTAAAAATATCATCCCATTGTCAATCATAACGATGTCTTCACTCGCTATTGACACCGATACGCTATCCGATGATAACCGCGAAATTCTTGATTTGCTCGTTAGCCGTTTAAAATTGGGGAAAGAAAGATACGGGCACGGACTGATTGTTGACCAAGATACGAGATCCTTTGGGACCAAGGACAACAGCTGGCTGGAGATGCACCTCGAGGAGATCCTCGATGGCATGATCTATCTGTGCGCCTCTACCCTCCGCCTCCGACGAAAAATGACCCAAAATTCCGTTGTGTCAGAAAATTGAAACGCGAAAAAGCGAAAACAGGTATGACACACACGGACAAACAAGAAACACATAAATTTCTTAAATCCAAAAAACTAACTCAGATATCAGTATGTCGCAGTGCAAAATGTTCTGCTCCTTCTGCCACTCCGCGGGGAAGCCCGAGGAGGTCTATACCTCGCACTGGGTCAAGGACAAGATCGGCGGCGACGTCGTCTGCCCGGCCCTCCTGGCGAACGAGTGCGGTTACTGCCACGACGTCGGGCACACGCCGCGGTTCTGCCCCAAGCTCAAGGCCAAGGAGGCGCGCCGCCGCCGCCGCGCCAAGGCCGAGGCCGGCGGCTGGAGCAAGCCCAAGCAGACGTCGCGCGCGCGCAACGCCGAGGGCAAGCGCCCGACCAAGATCACCACCAACCCCTTCGCCGCGCTGGAGAAGTCGGTCGGCGGCAAGGTCGCCAAGCCGCAGGCGGTTCGCGGGCCGCGCGCGTGCAAGCCGTCGCCGCCGCAGGGCGCGTGGAACGCCGCGCACAAGGCCGAGGTGGACTCCCTCAAGGCCGAGCTGGAGGCGATGAGGGCCAAACTCGCCGCCGCCGAGCAGACCAAGGCGCTCAAGGCCCACCTCACCGAGGTCGGGATCCTGAACAAGGAGCCCGAGCCGCCTGCGCCGTTCTCCGCCGAGGCCGCCGCCGCGGAGGCCATCGCCGCCGAGATCGCGCCCGCGGCGGAGGCCGCCCCGGCCGAGTTCGCGCCCGTCCCGCTCCCCGAGGGCGGCGACTTCCTCGCCGACCTCGGCCAGTCGCCCTCCGGCGACGGCTGGGGGTCCGACGCCGACGAGTAGATTCCGGGTCGCATTCTATAAATTGTACATAGTATATACGTCGTGAGATAATGATTCATGCATAGAAAAAAAAAAGAAAAAACCGCCTTCGGGCTTTTTTTCATTTCAATTCCATCAAAAAATTGAAATGAAAATATTGCTGTAGAGGTATGACAACACCCAGAGAAAACGCATAATTTAACCAACTCAAAACTAGTATGGCACAATACAAAATGTTCTGCTCCTTCTGCCACGCCTTGGGCAAATCGCAGGAGGTTTTTACTTCCCACTGGGTCAAAGATCAGATCGGCGGCGTGGTCGTTTGCCCCGCTCTACTCGCAAACGAGTGCGGTTATTGCCACGACGTCGGCCACACGCCGAAATTCTGCCCCAAGCTCAAGGCGCGCGACGCACGCAGGCTGACCGACGAAGAGACGGCCGAAGGCGAGGCCTTCTTTGACAACACGCACGACGCCCTCGAGGCCGTAGAAGCAATTGCCGCCAGCGAGGCGCCCACGCTCCTCCGGCAGGGGGCTTTTGGTGAGCCCGGCGCCACTTCCGCACCGCTTCCCGTGGCGACGAGCCGCCGCCACCCCATGTTTTCCCCACCTCCAGTCGCCCGCCCGCACCTCCGCCGGCAGCAGACGACGATCGCGAAAGAAGCCTTCGCCTCTGGCGAAATGACTCTGGAAGAAGCACGCGCTTTTGACCCCCGCCGGCTGCCCGGAAACCCGCCGCCAATCTGGACCCACGCACAGATCTGCGAACTCCGCCAAAACCTCGGCGTTCCCGGAAACCCACCGCCAATCAAGATTCCCAAGAACTAAAACACTTTCATAATTCAAATAACGAAAACGGCCTTCGGGCTTTTTTCCGTCTTCCATAAAATTGAAACCGTTTTCCATCTTCTGGGGTATCCAAGAAAATCATGGATCGCTATCAAAAATGGCGCAGCCAGCGAGGCGTGGATCCAAAAAAACATCAAGAAGAAGCTGTTCAGTGGTGTTTAGATCGCGAAAAAGGCCGCGTTTCATGGAATGATGATTTGGTTGTCCGAGGCGGGATTTTAGCTGACGAAATGGGTTTAGGCAAAACATTTGTTATGCTCGGACTCCTCGTCGCCAATTTCACACGGCAAGGCACCTTGATTATCGTTCCGCGAAGCATTTTATATCAATGGGAAGGCATCATCAAGAAATTTTTCGGACACAAACCCGTGGTTTACCACGGCGCTGTTCATCCCGAGGACCTTCATGACGCACCCATCGTTCTCACCACTTATGGCACCGCCGTCTCCAGAAGTCTCAGCCTTCGGAGCAGAAAATGGGGCCGCCTCATTTGTGATGAAGCACACCACCTGCGAAATCGTGGGAATAACTACACCGTCGTACGACTCATTCAGGCCCGCCGGCGCTGGATGCTCACCGGCACGCCCATTCAGAATTCTACCGAAGATATCAAGGCTCTGTTCACCATCGTCGGACTTGGCTATTTAACTTCCGATTCTCTCGATGACGCTATGGAAAACTTCCTCCTTCGGCGAACCAAAGCTGACGTCGGAATCAAGTTGCCCGCTCTCCGATTCCACGATATTCAGGTTGAATGGGAGGACGAGGACGAAAAAGTCACCGCCGCCGCCGTTCATAACGTCGCGTATACCGGCGGCCTAAACGAAGGCGAGCTCGCCGAGAACATCGGTCACAGCACCTTCGTCCGTTACCTACGTGCAAAACAAATGTGTTTATATCCTAGACTTCTTGACAGCATCGTTGACGTCTATGAATCTAGCAAACTTGACACCGTTGCCAATTTAATTCGGAAACGACGCCACAATGGACGCCCCAAACTCGTTTTCGCTTACTTTCATCACGAAATTGATGAATTGAAAAAACGATTGGCTGGCATGTCGGTAGGTATTTTAGATGGCCGCACCACAGAACGCTCCGCATTATTGGCCTCAGGACAAACCGCCGTTGATACGTTGGTAATGCTTCCAAAAGAAATCGCCAAACTGGTCGGTGGATATCTGCAATATCAGGTACTCATCGTTCAAATCCAGACCGCCTGTGAAGGTTTGAATTTACAGCAATTCAAGGAAATTTATTTTACAGGTCCACACTGGAACCCCGCCGTTGAAGACCAAGCTGTGGCAAGGTGCCACCGCATCGGACAAAAAGATGAAATTGATGTGTTCCGGTTTACGATGGCAGCATTCAAAGTTGGGCCGTCCCTTGATCTATATATACAGAAGAAACAAGGCTTGAAGAGAGAAATGATGTTGGATTAATGCATAGAAAAAATTAAAAAAGTTAAAGACTTTTTTAATTATTATTTATATGTATAAAAATATATTTGAAGCCGAACGAGCCATTACCTCTCTCATCTTAAAAGATAATAATTGTTCGGGGCATTTTCGTTATGCCTATCAACCCAATACCTGCAAACTTGATTTAATCACCTATAATCCAGTTCATAAAACACATTTTTTATTGCATACCATCACTGGAACCACACAACTTGATACACTTAATAAAATGTACAATTACGTCTTTAATTTAAAAAAAACTTTGAAATCTAAAGAAAATAAAATTTCTAATTATACTATTAATTGGTACAATAACGAAAATCAAGAAACCTTCAATTCTAGCTTTTATGGTATCAGTCTCATTGATGTCATTAGAAAATTCTATTATGGGAAATCTCAAGATTCCATCACCATTTTTAATATCAAATTAAATCCCATTTCGTAAAATTGAAATATAAATATACAGTCATTCTTATTAACAACAACGATGTCTCAAATAAACCAACCCAACGCCCCCGTTCAGCAAACAATGACTCCCAATCGCGAACAAGAACTTTTGGCTCACATTGCCGCCCTTGAAGATCAAGTCGCAGAACTACATACTGCCATCCTTTCAGAAAATTATCTTTTGGGCGCCATTTTGCAAAAATATAATGTCACCAGAGATGAAACCGTCACCGCACTACAAGAAAGGAGAGAACGTGATAATAACCCGCCACCCACTACCCAAACCACGAATGACCCCGCCCCTGAAACACTAATTCCTGAAACTCCTGATAATAGCCCTGCGCCCTCGCCTGAACTTCGCCAGCGCGCCAAAAATAATAAAAAGCGCCCACGACCCGTCGTTTAATCCAACATATTCTTTGAATATTCTAAGGCCAATAAATATTTTTTATTTGTTGGCACCACACTCTCCCTCAAAATCTTTTCATATTCACTCTGCATTTTACCTCGCGACCAAAAATGTTGATAACAACGACCCGCCACCCTTTCCGTTTCCGGAATATTGTTTTTTATTTGCAACTTTCTCTCTATTATCTCTTCCGTCCATGGATAAAATGCCGACCAAACCAAAAACATTTCCGGACCACCCTCTTTCACAAACTCTTTCGGATGATCCGTGAAATGACGCCCCGTATGATATCTACCGTTCTTAAAATTATGAATAAACCTCCAACCTACTCTATACGTCTCGTGAATACGTGTACCAAATCCTCTCTGCATAAATTCCCGCGTATTCCCTTTTAATGATATTGGGACTTTGTCCGTCACCGCCGCCACATTCGTTATCGGCTTCAAGCGATAACACGTTTCCGTTTTAGTATTTAATATTTCTTTTAAGGGTTTCGTTGTTAACAACCACTCGGTTGTATTTAAAAAAATCTTATATCCGGGTGTTTCCGTTTCTATTTCCATCGCTTCTATATCATTACAAGCACTGTGAAAATATGGTTTACCTTCTGGAGTGACATTTCTTGTTTTACGAATCGTCCAATGAGGACAAATTTCACGTACAATTTCCATTGATCTATCTGTAGAACAATAATCTACCACAATTCCATTGTCAAATATTTGTTTATGGTATGTTAACCAAAATGGTAAATAATATTCTTCGTTAAATATATTCGTTATCACCGTTGTCATATATATTATTTATTATGTATTCTTTGAATGATTTCTGATGTTGATATTTCTGAGGTGTATTCTAATCTTTGAAATATACCCATTTTCTCTCCATCCTTATAACAATTCTCTACATAATATTCATGTTCCTCTTTCTTATGCGCATGTATCGTCTTATCTATGTTATATTTTTCGTAAAGTTCTCTTGTTTCTAAAAGCGGGCATTCTATTATTTCATCCGGAATACCAAACTCTCTTATACTTCTCTCTCTCTCTTCATAAGTTAATATTGGCCTTCTTTTATATTGCGCACATTCTTCGTCCGTATGTATACCCACAATCAAAATATCATTTGGATATAATTCACGGCATTTTTTTAATAATATCATATGACCATAATGAAATAAATCAAATACACCCGATATTAATATTCTTTTTTTCATTTAGTATTTTAATATATTAAATTTATTATTAATATATTATGAATTATATCTATCGTTTAACCCAAAAAATATTATTACAATTAATAACCACCATGATGTTCTCAATAACATTATAAAAATATCTAATATTAATTTTAATATTTCACTTATCAAATTTATTATTGAACTTAATACCATTATATATTTATTCAGTAAAAAAAAATATACCCACGGCGGGACTCGAACCCGCAGTCTACCGCTTGTTTCAAATTTAGAAGGCGGTCGCCTTATCCATTGGGCCACGCGGGCATGTTTATAAAATTATAATACTTCTCAGCAACCGGAATCGAACCAGTGACCAACAGATTTCTTCGTAATTACCACTACAGTCTGTCGCTCTACCAACTGAGCTACGCTGAGATTACGTCAGTAGCAGGATTTGAACCTACGCGTGCATTGCACATTTGATTTCAAGTCAAACTCCTTAACCACTCGGACATACTTACAGGGGGGCCGAACCGGGAATCGAACCCGGGACCACTCGCACCCAAAGCGAGTATCATACCACTAGACCATTCGGCCATCTTCTTTCATTTATTATATAATTTAGCCCCCACGCGGATTTGAACCACGGACCTTTCGCTTACAAGGCGAGTGCTCTACCCCTGAGCTATGAAGGCTTTATCTAAAATATTATCCTATTATAAATGAAATATTATATTCAATTGGTTCTTTCAGCCATTTTAGGATTTGCCGCCGAAATATGTTATCTTTTAACCAGTTTTCTTATTGATAAAACTAAATCCGTTTCCATCTATGTTTCCAATTTTATTGGATTAATGGTGGATGTCATCTTAGATTTTATCTTACAATCTTTGTTGTTTCTCGGATTCGTTTCTATTCAACCCGCGGTTATTTTCAAATTTATTATATTTAGAATATTTGATACTTTTATTAGACAAATTTTATACGTTTTCTCCATGAAATTTAAATTCGTTCAGAAATATATTCATAATCAACCCCCTAAAGATGACAATAATCCCATTCCTGAATTTTTAAGATATAGACATTCTCATATACGATACCTCATTATACTTATCTGCTTTTTTATTTTAACTTTTCCACTGCGAAAATATTTCGTTTTTGTTAAATCAACCAAATTATAATTTAATATTTATATATATTATAATGGTTTCTAGAATGAATTTCGCTGCTAAAGCCGCTCTCGTCGGTCTCGTCCTTAACGTCGTTTTGTCTCATCTTCTTCCCATGATCGGCAACACCGGGTTAGGCGTTGTTGATGACATGGTCAAGATGTTTGATCATCATCGCAAAACACTCGTTTCAAGCTCGCTCGTTGTCGCCCTCGCTGTTTATCTTTCGGTTGTCGTCGCCAGAAAAATGTAACCTGTTTAAACTTTTTATTCATTATAAAAAATTTAAATTTCTAGGCTAAGGTTCCGCCGGGAGTCGAACCCGGGATATTGGAATCAAAATCCAATGTGCTAACCTCTACACTACGAAACCTTTGAAAGATTATAAAAAATTTGCTGCCAGTGGGGTTCGAACCCACGCGTAATTTAATACAGAAGTTTTCATAATTTCTTAAGACTTCCCCCTTAGACCTCTCGGGCATAGCAGCGTGTGAATTAAATAAGTTGCATATGACAAGGTTCGAACTTGCGCGGCTTTACGCCACCAGAACTTGACTCTGGCTCCTTAGACCACTCGGACACATATGCAGATTGCTCAATAGCAGGCTCGAACTGCTGACCTCCGCTTTTCTCAGGATGATGTTACTCATCTGTGCATACTTTTCGTATAAGAACGGCGCTCTTCCAACTGAGCTAAGAGAGCATTTATATTTTGTATTATATATATTTCCTTCACGCCGTTTCAATTTTTGTATTATTGTAATTATTTTTTTAATTTTAAATCATTTATATATTATATATATGACCAAAGAAGTATTAGAAATAGAAAAAGAACATCCTAAAAAACCTAGTAAATCAACATCGCCTTCTTGTTGTAAATGTTTGTTCCGTTGTTTGTTCCGCACATGTTTTAGATCATTAAAGTGCTGTTTTTGTCTGTTTTCCTTCATCGTTTGTTAATTTATTCTCTTTTAATATATTAAATGGCCGGTGGACTCTTCGGTAGACCCTTCACTTTTAACATAAAATGTATTATTTTTTCTCTCATTTGCATTGCACTATTCTTATACAACCCCTCTTTCAAAAATAAATGGACCTTGTATTTTACGTTATTTATCATTTTTATAATCGCTTATGTCGCTATGGCTTGGTATGATCACTTTTTTGATTGTTCCACCTTACCGCTCAAAAGAGGCAATATTAGCATTACGGGTTTATTTAAACCAACAAAGAATCATGATGCAAAGAATCATGATGAACACTCAAAACAAAATTTTTTAATTTATATTTCACATATTCTAATTATTGTTCCACTTCTTTTATATATCGTCATTAAAAAGAAAAAAGTTGATCAACGTATATATCCTTTCTTAGGTGTTTTGGCCATTTTTACAGCCGGATATCACGGTGGACATCTTATGGTTTCTTCTCATTGATCCTTTTTTTTAGTGACTTTTTTTTAGTTACACTTTTCTAAATATTCTTTGAATTCTTTCAACAAATCCAAGGGCGTCAATGATATTATTTCACACGCCACATTAATATCTTTCGGCCTCTTCATTATATTCACAATATTCAGTAACGTTATATCTGGAATCTCTTTCTTAAAATGATTTTTAACCCTTTTTAACCAATTACACCAATGCGTTTTTTCCGATTCTATTGGCGTAAAAATCGGACCACAAAATGTTGCGTCCGTGTCTTTCCTATTTATAAATATCGCAAATTCATATAACAAATTTTCCGCATCACTATATGATTGTGACTTTTTATATAATCTATTGATCTCCATCATTATCTTTTCCAAATAACAAGGCATTTTTTTTTTCATCCTCGTTATTTTTTTTATCATTATCAATTTTCCTCAAATATACGCGTACCCGTTTCTTGGAAATCCTTTGGTAATATATTATCATCCTGCGATAGTTTATATTTTTTCGTTAACGATTTTAAAGAATATAACCACACATTGTCCAAAGGATTCGTTTTATCACCCGAAACAAAACCTATCTTATATTTTTCCACAAATAGTTTCTTATTTTCTGATATTTGAATCTCCGAATTTATATGTTGTGGCGTCACCACCCTCCAATGCCCCCTATTCCACAATTTCTTTTGTTCCTCCTTAAATTGCGTATGCAATTTACATAATACAACCGAATCCGTCAAATCCATGAAACTCGGATTCATTTCTTTCAATTTCTTCAATATCTTTATTATTATAAATTCATACCCCTTCACCACATGATGATTATATACCCTCTTGTGTAAACGATAACGCGTCATAAATAATGAAATTATATCATATTGTGCCTTATTCGGATAACAAAGAATATTATCTATCACACGGCATTGCATTATTATTCTTGAAAATTCACCGCCACAAGGAAAACCTATGTGATAACAATCACGACGAATATAATCTATCTTATCCACATCTATCTGGTTCAACGCATTCGCCACTATCTGATAACACCAATTATCCGACGGCTTCGGCTTTATCATTTTTCTTATACGATTAACCTCATGTGGCGTCAAAGGCAAACTGTATTTTTTTACCATTTTTTTAAATATTTCACAGCCCCTCTCTTCATGCTCCTCCTCCGTCTCCAATTTTATATAATTATCATACAGATGACTAAAAGGACCATGACCCAAATCATGCACCAATCCCGCTATTTCCGTTATCTCTATATCCCTCTTCGTTATTTTCAATTCCGGCTGATTACATGCCAACGCACGCATCGTTTCTCCAGCCAAATGACAGACACCTAGTGAATGCTCAAAACGCGTGTGTGTCGCACTAGGGTAAACATAAAAGGCCGCGCCCAATTGTTTCAAATCACGAAGACGCTGAAATTCCTCCGTATCTATTATTTTTATTTGCAATGGCGTTAATGTTATATATCCATGTATCGGATCGTATATTTGTTTTTCCATATTTCTATTTATCTTTTTATCTTTTATTTAATATCAATTTTATTGTATTGATTGTTTTATTAATTCCTCCGCAAATTGTTTATTTTTAAATTCACCCACTTTTACCCATTTATTTTTTTCCATATCTTTATAATGATTAAAAAAATGTTTTATCTTTGATAATGTATATACCGGCAAATCTTCTATATCATTCACACCTTTGTAATTCGGATCCACTTTTTCTATCGGAATCGCTATTAATTTCTCATCCATTCCCTTTTCATCCTCCGTTAACAATGCACCTATTATATTTACCTTTATCGTCGTCATCGGATACAATGCATATTCCGATATCAATAATACATCCAAGGGATCACCATCTCCCGCTTTCGTATTCGGAATATAACCGTAATTTCCTGGATATGCCATCGCTGTGTGCAATATTCTATCACAACGAATCCCTCTTATTTCTGGATCGTATTCATATTTCACAAACGAATTATATGGAATCTCTATTATTATATCTGTCATGTATTATATTATATTGTCTTGTATTTTATATCTTTTTTAACGTTTCTTATTATCCAATTTTCTACTAGCCTTCGCACGCGCCTTTTCACATTTAAATATATTTATTGTATATATTATCATTTCTATCACCAAAGACGACCATAATACATTTTCCATATCAACATCGTCCTCTATCAACATTTGCGTAAAAACTTCACGCATCTTCTCAAAACGCGTGAAGTGTGTGGACTCCTCGTATACCTTTTCCAAGCATTCTAACCTCTCTTCCGTATTTATCAACTTAAATGCCCGCTCCATTATCGGCATTTCATTTCCCAAATGTTCATAACAACGCGTCGCTGATTCCTTGTATTCTTCCAATGGTCGTTTCTTGTTTTTTTTCACCATCGTTTACCAATACAAAAATTCATTTATTTAAATCAATTTTTGTATTACTCATACGCCTACTGGGACTCGAACCCAGAATATCCCGCTCCGTAGGCGGGCGCCTTATCCATTGGGCCATAGGCGCTTTAATATAAAGAATAATTATTTATATTAATTATAAATGAACCAATTATTACAATCTATTAGTCATTTTGACGGTGACCCCAACATTTTACCCTTTTCCACTATCGGGGACCAAATCTTTCAACGACCCAATTTCGCATGTGGCCAAATCAAAAGATATCACTCCTTCGGTAACGAAATTTATAAATTAGCCCTCGATACACAATATAAAAATTATATGGAAATTGGCACATGGTGCGGCCTCGGGACGACTAAATGTTTTTTAGATGGCATTATCATGCGCGATGATAACCCAACATTATATTCATACGAATCCAATAAACAATTTTACACCATTACTAAAAAATATTGGGATAAGTTTTTTGAAATTCATCATATTCATCCCTCCAAATTTAATTTAACTCACGGCAGTATCGTTTCTTATCAAGAACTTGATGATAATTATATCACCGATAGCGGCTACGACAAACAAAATTATGATTATAATGCCGATATTAAAACCGCACCCATTGTTCAGATTAATCATCCCGTTGATGTTTTATGTCTCGATGGTGGTCATTTCTCTACCATCGTTGAATGGAACAAATTAAAAGATTCTATTAAAGTTATCATTTTAGATGATACTAAAACAAGCAAAACAAGAAATATTTTACGCGAAATTAAACAATCCAATTTATGGACCACTCTTTATGAAAGCCATGAAAGAAATGGCGAATTAATCGCTAAAAAGATATAATATTACTATATTTTAATGAGCAAAAATATTAATGATTTTTACGCAATACTCGGATTAAAATACGGCACACCTATCGGTATTGTTCGTAAAACATATTATCGGTTGGCCAAAAAATATCATCCCGATAAAAATAAAAATAATGATGACGAAATGATCAAAAAAATAAATATTGCTTATAATTTTATTATGCAGAGAGAAAATATATGCAACGACGACGACGACGACGACGACGACGACGACGCTTTAGATTTTGAATTCAATATAAGAGAAACCTTCAGTTTCCTCTTCGCAAAAAAAAATAATTAACTTGCTCTTCCTACTGGGCTCGAACCAGTGACCTCATGATTAACAGTCATGCGCTCTACCAACTGAGCTAAGGAAGAAGAAGTGGTCCCTAACGGACTTGAACCGTTGACCTCGGCGTTATTAGCACCACGCTCTAGCCAACTGAGCTAAGGGACCAATTCGTGTTTTATTTATGATTTATATTACCTTCGCCATAACTACAATAAATACATAAACCATTTTTACCCGGCGTATATTTATGTTCAATACCTATCAATGAATACAACTTCGGTTGCATCAACATTCCTGCAATATTTTCTGGTGAATGCACCACGTTCTTTATTTCTTCCGAAAGTGTAAACGTTTGTGTCTTTTTTTGTGTAATAACTAATGATGCCATTGTTCACCTTTTTCATATTTAACAATATATTATTTCATTTCAATTTTTTAAATCTTTATTAAATTGATATAGAAGGAATTATCATATTTCAATATATAAATTAATTATGTTTGCACAAAATTATATGAAAAAATACAACGAAAATTTCCCTGATTTCTTATTCAAATTACAACAAACCAATTTACAAAATAATTATAAACCATATTTATTCATTCATTTACCTTTATCCCCTTCCAATATAAAATATCTTCATTCCCTCGGTTATGATTATATTCATTTTGACCCTCACTATCCATTTAATTTTGAACAAATGAAAAAAATATATAAATTAGGTATTATGGCTTGTGGTTCTGTTGCATATAACTTGGCTATGTATCAGGATTTTTATGTCATTTATCCCTCCGAACTTTATATTAAACGCGCCAATAATGCCGCCAACACCATCGTAACCTGTTGGAAAAAATATTATACCAACAAAAACGAATTTAAAGATTGTCAATTTTCACAACCATCGCCCAAAAAGCATGTCAAATGTTGCGACGAATGTTATAGTGATGACTTTGAATCCGACAATGAACATACTGATCTCGGTGATAATTTTTGTTTTGAAGGAAACCCGCCACAATTTCCCATTCCCGCTTGTGATGTTCCAGCTCCCCCCGCTTCCGATTCTGAATCTACCAGCGATTCAGGATGGGGAAGCGACAACCTTGATAAAAATTTATTAAAAAGATTAAGCAAAAGCAAATCTCTCAATGATATACCAAATTTACCTACTAAAAATAATGATGTCTTGTCTATTAAAAGTGACGGGGGAACCGTCAATAATGTTCAAGATTTTAAAAATATATCAACACATCTTTATGGACAAGATAGTAGTAGCGAAGATGAAACTCAAAATGATTCATCCAATTCTAAGACTTCGGGCAATAAAAAAGAACCTGAAAAAAAAAAATGGTGGTGGTCTTAATGCAACTCCGTACCCCAATGGTTTAATGTTAATTTCTCTCTTATAGCACGCTCTCGTAATTCTATATCTTTCGGCGGACCCGGCAACATACATATAGGAAATGATATACGAGGCATTGATGATTCCCTTCCTATATAAGCACCGTGTATTGTTCTTGAATCCCAAAATATCATCGTGCCCGCTATCGTCGGTATTTTAGTTCCCTCCAATTCTTTTCCCAATTCTAACCAATCATTTGTTGTTTCTTTAATTTCAGGATATTTTTCTATAATATCCTGATATGTCGCATTGGATTTTTCTATTAGTTGTAAACCACCTAACGACGTTGTTGTTAAATGAATCATTCCTTGAATACAGCAAAAATCTGGTTTATGATGTGGATTCTGATCTAAATGCATGTTTTCTACATGTTTTGGAAGCGACGTCCATATTATCGGCGAATCCAAACTTACTGTCAACTCTTTCGTACCCCATATACATTCAAACTTTTCTTTTATCTTTGGATGGGTGCGAAGATATTTTGCAAAATCTGAATGTGTTAGAGAGAAAGAAAATCCAGGACCCTTCGTTTTTGGCAATGGTTTCGGCAATAAAGATAAAGCCTTACTTACTTCCTTCACATTTAATACCCTCGGGATAATTAAAAAACCCTTTTCTTTTATCGCTTTAAGCATATTTATATATTCATATAATTATTTTTAACTTATCTTTCGTACAACAACACATTTTTTTATCTCCGTATTTTAAATGATTGAAACTAATTTTTTTTTTATGATTTTTGGAATCGTATTTATATTAATCATCATATTCTTTTTTATTATATATAATGATAAAAAGGAAAAAATACCATTAAAATTAGACTTTTATAAAGATAATATCTCACCTGTTTATAATTTACCTTGGGAGTTACTTCCTGAATTACATGCTCCCGTTAATAAATTAATTAAACACTTTATTGATAAATTACCAAAAGGTGATCTATATTATTTACATGATAAAATTCCTGAATTTAAAAAACGTTTTTACGACGCTGACAAAAATATATTACAACAACAACAAATACAATATTATACTAATATTGAAGATGGATTTAAACACAATCGCGTATCCTCTTTAATCAGAAAATCTTATCCACCATATTCATTGTCCGATGGGAAAATATTACTAATTGAAAATCCAACACAGGATGAACAACGCGAAAATTATTTACATACACCCATTATTAATACCAAAAAAGGAATGGTACCGTTGATTCGCAGAGGAACGTTTTATTATCCACCAGGCGGTTTTAAAGAATGGCATACAAATAAAAATACCGTCGACGTTCCCAACTGGAGAATTTATTTTATATATTTAACTGATCCTAATACCGAATCTTATTTTTGTTATATTAATCCAAAAACAGGGGAATTTCATAAAATGCGAGATAAACATAAAACTTTTAATATATTTTTTTTAAATAATGTACAAGAAAGATTATTATGGCATTCCGTTAAATGTATTAAAGGAGGAAGGATGAGTTTTGGCTTTCAAATTAACCCTTCTCAAATAGACGGATTAGTTGAAAGATTAAAGTTAAAATCAAATTTTTTTAATATTGTTCATTAAAAGAGGGCTCCTTCTTCTTCTTTTTATTGTATTTTGTTATCATAGGATCACTATAAATATTTACCTTTGGCGCAAACGCCAACACATACAAAGGCCAAAATTCACATTGCCACCCTATATCAAATTCTATATTTCTCGTTTGCGCACGAACAACTATATCAAACAAACGTTTCAACAAATCTTGGTATTCTTTTGAACTATCGTAATGTTTACGCATTTCTGTAAGAATTATATCACGAAAACTATTAATAAATGTACCCATAAAATGACTACTCGGCGGTATAATCCAGTCAAACAAAACAAGATTGTTACGATTAATTTTTTTTGTACACGCCACACTCGTTGATCCATTAAAAGTCGCCGATTTATTTTGAATAGATGTTGAAAAATTATCTCCTGTCACTTTTACATGTTTATCATCTTCTGTTCTAACACATACACGCCCCGTATATCCTTTGTGTTCACCGTCAAAAATTGCTACGAGAAATCCCGGATATAGTTTCGTCATTTTTTTTATCAACATGAATTATTATATATTATTTCAATTTTAAATTATATAAATCACTTAGAGAGAAAATTACGAATACAAACATAATATGGGTAAATTCCAGAACTTATTTGGTATGTCTGACAAACTCGGTATGCCCGGGTTTCTCGCTATGTGGTTTTCCTTTTTCACAACCTCTTTCGTTGTATTGTTAGCTGATGATACTACCGGTCCTTCTAGAGACTTTTGTATGGTTTCACAACTTCTCTGCTGCACTAATTTAGCTTCTATGGGTTGGGCGGTTGCCAATAATGAAAGCTGGTCCAAGGCTAATTTTTTTACTCTGAATTTTGATACATTCGGAACATTGCTCGCCTTCGCGTATTTCGGCGGCAATGATGTGTTGGGGTCTACGACTTTGGGCGTGTGGAATAGTGTTCAAGTTGTAGGAACCGCTCTTAACGCTTTATTCGGTATTTCTTCATTATATATGGTTGCCACTGATTATGACGGATTCAGGGAATATCTCCAAGATCCATTAACAACGTCCAACGTTGTTGTTGATACATCTGTTTAAAAATTGATATAATATTCATTTATTATAATATTATAAATGAATATTATCAATAAACTACCTCAGGATATCGTACGTTATATTATACCTTTTACATATACATTACAACCACAATGTCTTTTGGAAGATATACGTGATTATTCTCATTCCTTAAATAAATTGTATTCGGTTTCATACGCACAAGATCATACAGGTTCCTTCGGTCGCGCTAGATTATTAAATTCTTTATGGGTTTTCTCAAATTATTGTTGTGGTAATTATTATCAAATATGGAAAAGAATGTTTGGTATTAAACATAAACCAGAAATTTGGATTAGTAATTGGTACGCTATACAACCCCACAATTATCAAATAAGATGTCTTTGGGGAATGTTCACAAAAGATGAAAGATATTCGTATTTTTTACATTTTAAAAATTGATTTTATTTTCTATCTTTTTTGATTGAGAGAAAAAATGAATCAAAGCGATGAAGAAGAAGAACTCGTTCCTATTATTGACTACCCAACAGGTAACAAAGTATTATATTTTCATTGGCCAAAAACCGGTGAATTATTTAGATTAAAAAATGGATGGCTTCATAATAAATTAAAAATGTTTGGCACTTTCAGAAATATTCATATTGAACGGAAAGATTTGATTCTCGTCGGAAATATGTCTGACTTAAAGAAATAATTATGTAAACAACTCCATGGTCATAAAAGGCCCATGGTCCGGAAAATTTTGAATAGGAATCAAATCATCGTGGATTGGAATTAATTCCGGCATTTCAATGTTCATATTATGTATAATAGACGGATCCGCAAATTGTATTAAGGTCTCGTTTATAAATTCTTTTCGTTCCGACATTGTCATTATACCCCAAAACATATTTATTTGTGTTGATACTTGCTTTTTATTAAATGCTATTATAAAACGATCAAAATCATCATTGATGTTTATCTGTGGATTACGGAACCAAAGATTTCTGAAATCATCAATATATGAAATCATTGTTGGCATCCCATTATTTCCAAATCCAAACAAATCATTGATTAACCAATTTTGATCTTCTTGTTGTTCCTCCCCCCACTTCTTTATCCAATTATTATAATATATATCTTTGATCAATTGTCGGGTCGATACATAATTCCGAATATCTTTCAAAAGATGTGCTGGTTGTGGCGAATATGTATAAGGAATGATATACTTCATAATATCTTCTGGAAGTTTTTGAATGATGTCCATTTTTTATTTATATTAAAAGAGATATTTTTATTTCAATTTTTGATAAGCTAAATTGAAATAAACATTAAATATTTAAATTTATTAAATGAATGCGATAGACTATAAAAAATATATTGTATCTGATTTTAA
Source organism: Magnetovibrio sp. (assembly GCA_002721825.1). Lineage (GTDB taxonomy): Bacteria > Pseudomonadota > Alphaproteobacteria > Rhodospirillales > Casp-alpha2 > TMED8. The sequence goes on along the minus strand of PBLS01000087.1, from coordinate 943 downwards.
TGGATTTTCTAGTTTTCATGGTGTCACCGGAAAACATCTTCCGCCTTATCCTAAAAAATGGAATATGAGAAATTTATATATGTCCCAAAATCCATTAGATAATGTTTGGTATATCGGGTTTCTTGGCGATTGTTTAAATGACCACTATTCTCATAAATATTATGATAGACGAATGTTAACACCTTTCCAACGTTCTTATTATATATGGTCTGGAAAAATTATACAGGTTACCGAAGATGAAAAGAATCACTACCGATCACAATTTTATAAATATTGGTGGTGTCAAAGTACGCATTGGAGACCTTTTTGGGGTTCGCTAACTAAGAAGCATGCCACGTTGATGAATGAGTTGCGTCAATATTGGCTTAATCGGTGGTTCAATTGTGAAAAACCCAAAATTATTAAAAAATTACATTTATATACTATGTTAAATTCTGATACTATTAATCTAATCGCCAAATTTTTACCTTATCCATACCAATCTAAAATGTTGTGATTTTTTTTAACGGGGACGCCTGCAGTCGCCGCAGTGGTCCGCGCCGTCTTCGTTATCGTGCCCGCACTGGATCATCCAGCCAAGCGAGTGGGCCTTGCTGTCGCGCTCGACCTGCTGCAGGGCGTTCACAGTTTATATCGCTCCACCGCGTCCAGCGGCGCCGGCTTGGGGACCTCGCAGACGAAGCACCTTTTATGGTGCTCCTGGTTCGTCGTGCCGCAGCTATCGCATTTCCACTCGCCCTTCGCGGCGGCCAGGGCGTCGGGGCCGAACGCCTCCGTGGGCGCCGCCCACGCGTCGATCTTCTCGCCGTCGTCCGGGGCGGGCGACGGCGAGTGCTGTTGTTGCTGCTGGGCGCCCGCGTCGCTGCCGAAGGCCAGCGTGGGCTCGTCGCCGTCGCCCGCGCCGTGGGCCGCCAGCATCGCGGCGTCCTCGTCCTCGTCCTCG
>PBLS01000086.1 GCA_002721825.1 Magnetovibrio sp. | reverse complement strand
GCGATTGCCCGCGCGCGTAAAAGAGTTTCGACAGGCGTACGCGGTTTATCCATCATCTTCCAATCGGGATGAAACGCAGAAAAATGCATAGGTACATCTTCACCAAGGTGTTTCACCACCCACCTGGTCATTTCATCAAGTTCTTTGTCCGAATCATTCTCTCCAGGTATCAGGAGATCTGTGATCTCAAACCAAACTGATGTTTCGTGTTTCAAATACTTAAGTGAATCAAGAACTGCATCAAGTCGAGCCGTACACAGTTCCTTATAAAAGTGTTCAGTAAATGCCTTCAAATCGATATTGGCTGCATCCATTACGCTATATAATTCTGCCCTCGGATCTGGGCAGATGTAACCAGCGGTAACCGCAACGTTTTTAATACCTCGTTCGTGACAAGCCTTGGCCGTATCAATCGCATATTCTAGGAATATAGTCGGATCATTGTAAGTATAAGCAACAGACTTACACTCAGTCTTATGAGCGGCGGCTGCAATTTGCTCGGGAGAAGCCAACTCTTGCAGTTTATCAAACTCTCGCGCCTTCGAGATACTCCAGTTTTGGCAAAACTTACATGTCAGGTTACACCCCGCTGTTCCAAAACTAAGTACTGGTGTTCCGGGTAAAAAATGGTTTAGTGGCTTCTTCTCTATCGGGTCTATACAAAAACCACTCGAACGACCATAAGTCGTCAGTACGACCTCACCTCTTTCCACCGCACGCACATAGCATAACCCTCGTTGCCCTTCACGCATACGACAATGGCGTGAGCATACATCCCACTGAACTCTGCCATCTGAAAGCTTTGACCAATACTTCGTCCGAACTATAGACATAGAAATATTGTAACTCAAAAATCTACCGACTAACATGCCTCATATTACTTTTGACTTATATGCGTAATTGTAAAAAGTATGTTGACTATTATCCCTGAAATTGGATCTGGCTATTTAGCAATCACGGCATGTTTCCGGTATCTTCTCCTATTTGGTAATGTATAGGGAAGGTAAATGTGAGATATTTTTTAATAATTAAAAATAGCAATTTATTAAAATCATGAGTTTTAATTCTTGTCTACCAAAGTAACTTGAATTAGCGCACTATAAGCCACACGTTTTTACAAGGGACCGAATCTTATGAATGCCGTCCGACAACCTGCCGTATCAGGGCAATTTTATCCTAAAAGCCCCGGGGAATTGCGCTCAAGCATTATGCAGCACCTCGATACTGTGAGCGTTAACGATACGCGAATACCGAAAGCAATCATTGCTCCACATGCTGGATACATTTATTCAGGGCCAATTGCCGCAACAGCATACAAGCGCCTAACATTTGCACGAAATACCATTACGCGTGTTGTCTTACTTGGTCCTTGCCATCGCGTACCAGTTAGGGGACTAGCATTAAGTAGTGCTGATGCCTTTGCAACGCCACTCGGCAATATCAAACTCGACACCAACGCCGCCGCTAAAATCCTAGAGCTCCCGCAAGTCAGTATCTTTGACGAGACACACCTTCTTGAACATAGTCTTGAAGTACATCTGCCATTCCTTCAGACCGTACTTGGCGAATTCACGTTGGTCCCGCTTGTAGTTGGGGAGGCTTCACCGGAAAGCATCGCAGAAGTAATCAGCAACCTCTGGGGCAGGCATGAAACTTTAATCGTGATTAGTTCCGATTTAAGCCACTATTTAGACTACGATACCGCTAGAAAAATTGACAGCGAAACATGCAAAGCTATCGAGCAACTAGCGCCCGAAAAAATAGCACAGCAGGGTGCGTGCGGACGCTTTCCAATCGGTGGACTTTTAAGGCTTGCTAAAGATCGTCGTATGAGCGTCGAAACTGTCGATCTCCGAAATTCCGGCGATACAGCAGGGTCGAAAGACCAGGTCGTAGGATATGGCGCATGGCTCTTTTTTGAACCAGTTAATTACACAAAAAATAAATTATCCGCCTCTACTGTTGTGTGGGGTAGAAAAATAAGAAAATTATCACCCGACACACTTGTAACTATTAATGAGGAGAAAATCTCTAGCTCAGTCTCTAACATTATGCCATACGGGGATAATTTTGGCGGAGAAACTCGTGCACTTTTAAATAAATACGGATTTAAATTAATATTACTTGCTATCACATCTATAAATCATGGCCTAAAAAACGGGTCCCCACTACCCATAACATTGAGACAGCACCCTCCCGAATTACAGGAATTAGGTGCATGTTTTATAACTTTGACACGTAAGAAGCAGCTTCGCGGTTGTATCGGATCACCTCAAGCATACCGTCCACTCGTAGAAGACATAACCGATAACGCCTTTAAATCTGCTTTCAAAGATCCTCGGTTTCCACCATTAAAAATGGAAGAATGCAAAGACTTATATCTTTCTATAGCGGTACTCAGCCCACAGACAGTGATGACCTTCTCAGATGAGACGGATTTGATGAATAAACTAAGGCCGGGCCATGATGGCTTAGTGATTGCCGATGGAGCAAAGCGCGCACTCTTCCTCCCGTCTGTATGGGAACAGCTACCCTCACCAGATACGTTTGTCAGGCAGTTAAAGAAAAAAGCTGGGATGGCAAAAAACCATTGGTCACAAAATTTTCAAGCTTGGCGGTTTGTTACTGAAAGTATTTCAATTAACGATTTCACAGTTGCTTAGGGAAAACCAATCTTCTTGACATCATCCTAGCATTGCGCGACCGATAATACTCTTGAGATCTAATATAAAGGAGAAACATGCTAAACATTGGGTTGGGATTAGCAAAAGATATAGTCTCTATCGCACGACGAGCCGGTGCTGAGATCATGAAAATATACCAAACGGATTTTGAAATTAGCACAAAAGAAGACACATCGCCTGTTACACAAGCAGATCGTGTAGCTGAGGATCTCATCAGCCGTGCAATCCGCGAAGGTATTACCTCAAAATACCCGATTGTAGGAGAAGAAGCGGTAAGCGATGGACTAATCCCAAATATCAGTTCAACACCATTTTGGCTAATAGACCCATTAGACGGTACGAAAGAGTTCATAAGCCGCAATGGTGAGTTTACCGTAAATATAGCACTTATCGAGAATGCGCAGCCAATTCTAGGGGTAATACACGTTCCCGTAAAAAATTTCACGTATCTCGGTTTCAATATGGGTTCATTTTTAATTAAAAATAATGAGCCACGTAAACAAATTCTTTGTCGTACACAACCATCTAATGGTCTTACTGCGCTAGTGAGCCGCTCACACCTTTCATCTGAAGTTGAGATCTATCTTGAAAACTATTCCATTGCAGAAAAAATTAGCGCCGGAAGCTCATTAAAATTCTGTATAATCGCCGAGGGCCTGGCTGATATTTATCCTCGAATGGGCCGAACCATGGAATGGGATACTGCCGCCGGACATGCGATTATCAAATTTGCTGGTGGCTCCGTAAAAACTCTGGATGGTTTAGATTTGACATACGGAAAAGCTGACTTTGAAAATCCTAACTTCATCGCTTCTAGTTCAGGCATAATGGACAATTGAAACAGACCACATTCCTCTCGGATAGTGACAATAACCTTAACGTCTGTGCACGAGCACTATCGAATGGTGAGCTTGTAGCCTTTCCCACCGAAACAGTTTATGGCCTTGGCGCGATTGCTAATTGTGATTCTGCAGTTGCAGCAATCTTTGAAGCGAAAAAACGCCCTTCTTTTAATCCTTTAATAGTTCACGTTTCTAGTATTTCTGACGCAAAAAAAATTGTTCAATTTAATGAACGAGCAGAGGAACTAGCAGCGTCATTTTGGCCGGGCGCTCTCACTATGGTATTACCACGACTAAATGATTGTGGCATTTCCCTTCTCGTTAGTGCTGGTCTGGACAGTATTGCTATTAGGGTACCAACACATCCTTTAGCGCAAAAACTATTGGCCAAAACTGCACATCCAATAGCTGCTCCAAGTGCAAATCGGTCCGGCGAAATAAGTCCAACAACTGCCGCACATGTCGTCCGTTCCTTTTCACAAATTAGTATGCAGCACAACATTATAATTTTAGATGGTGGTGCATGCGAAGTTGGTTTGGAGTCCAGTGTGGTTGACTTAACAGGGGAACAATCGGTTTTATTACGGCCCGGCGGTGTTACGTCAGAATCTATTGAAGCCGTAATCGGAGAATTAAAGTTTGCTGCATCCGAAAATTGTGCCCCAAAGTCACCTGGCATGCTTAGCCGCCACTATGCTCCAAAAACGCCCTTACGATTAAACGCTCATTCCATAAACGAAGGCGAGCTCCTATTAGGTTTTGGCCCTACCCAACAGAAAGTAACTTTTAATTTGAGCGAGTCCGGTAATTTAGTGCAAGCCGCAGCAAATTTATTCGCTATGCTCCATGATTTAGATTTGAAAACACCATCCGGTATTGCGGTTATGCCGATACCACTAGAGGGCCTAGGTCTCGCAATAAATGATAGATTAAAACGCGCGATTTCACCCAAAACTGAAAACTAGAAACGTAGTGACGAATAGAACAATCATCATCTACGACTCCGAATGGACTTCTTGGGATGGTGCCCGTTCCCGCAGCTGGTCTGGTCCTGGAGAAGAAAAAGAACTTGTACAGATTGGAATGGTAAAACTCGCAAACACACAAAATCTCAAAGAAATTGATGTATTCGACGTTTTAATAAAGCCAAAAATAAACCCCGTCCTTAGCAAATACTTTATCGATTTGACGGGAATAACTCAGGAAATTCTGGAAAAGTATGGAAAATCATTCAACAAAACTTTGCCGTCAATCGCAAGATTTTTAGGTCCTGATAAAATAAGCGTCTATTGCTTCGGAATAAAGGACAAGAAAGTGCTAGAGCATAACTGCATACTTAATAACGTAAAATATCCATTTTCCCACGCTTGGTTTATATCCGCGATTCCAAAAGTCGCAAAATTTGTCGGGAAGCCAGAGCACAGAATGATGAGTAGCCGTTTGCCATATGAATTTGGTTTTAATGCGCTGGGTGAAGCACATAATGCACTTGCCGACGCACGTTGTATTGCTCAAGCACTTCGAGTTATGCGAAGTGCCAACGCTTTTTAATTACTTAACCAAAATGTTCAATAACTCCTATTTTGCATCTCATAGCAACAAAATCCATCATTTCTGAAGTACCTCACTGGTATTAACTATCCCGAAGAAAAAATATAGGTTAGCGCGATAGTTAGATAGGAAAAATGCCCTATAGCTATCTTAATGATAATATATATTTCAATTGTTGCAAATTTCGTTAATGGTTGACTAATGAATGATTTCCCCGAATTCGAACGAATTCCGTTTGTACCTATTCGCAAACGTCAACAGTTCAAATGGCCAAATAATAAGCGTCTAGCTTGTTATATCGCCTTAAACTTGGAACATTTCATCTATGGTGAAGGTGGAGTAGATTTAGATCGCCCCTCGGCAGCACCAAATTTACGAAGTTATCTCTGGCGCGAATATGGCAACCGGATTGGGGTCTGGCGCATATTGGATTTGTTTGATCAGTTCGTACTGCCCTTAGGTGTTATTGCCAATACGGCCGTTTGCGAACACGCACCTGAAATAATGGATGCTCACCGTATACGTGGGGATGAAATAATTGGACACGGTATAACTAATTCAAAACCATTGGCCACGATGGACGAGGTTGAAGAACGCCAGATGTTTGAAAAAGTCACATCAACCTTGACGAAGGCTGAGGGCATCCCGCCAAAAGGTTGGCTTTCGCCCTATCTGGCTCCTTCAGAAAGGACGCCAGATCTACTAGCTGAGTTTGGATACAAATATTTTTTAGATTACGGTATGGTTGACGACCAGCCATTCTGGTGCAACACGGCTCCGTCCGATAATGGACTGAACACAAAAAAAAATAGACTTTTGTGTATTCCATATCCCATAGAGTTAAACGATCAGCCAGCAATGGTATTTCGGCGGGAAAATCCTGAAAAATTCTTTAACCATGCAATTGAGCAATTTGATGAAATGTTACTTACGAGCGACCAATACTCGCAAGTTTTCGTTATTTCACTTCATAGCTTTATCGTTGGCCAACCCTATAGGTTAAAGCATCTACGTCGTCTATTAGAACATATTAAATCTAATGAGACGGATGTATGGATAACCACCCCAAAAGAAATAGCCAACCATTATGTCAACCTTTGATCGAATTTGAAATTATAAGTAACTTTGAAGCACGAATTAATTGACCGCTAAAACTAATTCACACATTAGCACGCCATTAGCGATTGTATCGTTTCACTGGCCTTCCAAAACTGCTCTCATAAATTTTTTAGTCCGTTTCATTTTACTCTCCTATTGCTTCTACCGTGGATGAATTACAACATAATTTAGCTCGGCTATTTTAAATGTGTACATTAGACGCTCAAAAAGCGGTTTATTAAAGTTACCTGTATTTATGTATACTAAATGACCGCAAAGGGATCTACCGAGCTCTCGGAAATACCCTTTTATATTCTTTGGTTAGACAAACTATATTAGTCACAGCATCGTGTTTTTATTCATATTTTATATTTTTTTACACCGTTCCTCTAACTACTCAACTATGTTTCATTATTCAACATTATGTATAGATAACGGTATATTGTTATATTGTATACAAATTGAACGATCGTATATATACCGTTACTATCTGACAATTAGTTTACAGCCATTTCTCAAGGCATACGTCGACCCTCAAGTCTTTACGTCTCAGTAAATTCATCTCTTATTGAGAGAGTTTGGCCACCCAATTTAGGTATATATGCTTTTACTTTGACTGGACCACTTATTGGGGAAGCTACGGCCTCAGTTAGGTTCCCATTTATTATGATATCTTGCCGTCTAAGCGCAGGATGCTGGCTAAGATCAGCTAAAGAACGAACTTCACCATAGGCAATACCTGCCCGATCAAGTCGCGTGCTCATATCCGATAATAGGGTCTGGCTAAAGACATCAGATATTATTTGGTCAAGTGCCTCGCGATTAACAACCCGATCGGCATTTTCAAAAAATCGAGCATCAACTAAAACATCTTCACGTTTTAGAACAAGGTTGCAAAAAATCGCCCACTGTTCGTTATTTTGTACGGCAATGAGGATAGTCCCATCTTTACAAGCATAAGGTCGATAAGGGTAAATCGATGAATGAGCCATACCATAACGCATAGTGACTTGCCCAGTATGTTCGTAATGCAAGAGTGGAACAGACATCCATTCCGCCACGGTATCAAACATTGCTAATTCGATTGCTGTACCTTGGCCGGTCGAAATGCGTCTTATCAGGGCTTCAAGAGCTGCGCTATAAGCATTCATACCAGTACCCATATCAGCAATAGAAACCCCTACTTTTACCGGTTCTTCAGCTGTCCCAGTAACGCTACATAATCCACTCTCTGCTTGTACCAAAAGATCGTATGCTTTCATATCACGGTACTCTGTATCCTGTCCGTAACCAAGAATATCGATCACTATTAAACGCTTATATTCACGGCAAAGACCATCTGCGCCAAGGCCAATTCGCTCCATAGAACCAGGTGCCGTGTTACGCAAAAACACATCGGTCTTAGCAAGAATACGTCGCAGTAATCCTAAATCATCCGAATTCCGTAAGTTTAAGGTGACGCTTTCTTTACCTCGATTAAGCGACGCAAAATAGGCGCTTTCACCCAAAACCGTATCATCATAATTACGGGCGATCTCTCCACCGGTCGGTTCAATCTTTATGACCCGTGCCCCCGCATCGGCAAAGCGCATGCTGCACATTGGAGCGGCTACCGCATTTTCGATCGATACTACGAGTATCTCCGAAAGATCCAGCATATATAGAAACCTCTCAAAATTTCTCTTATGCCCAATAGAGGGCTCTAATCAACTCAGCAAGTCGGCAAGTTCAGTAATATTTGAAACTATAATATCTGGTTCATGCGGAGTCTCACCAAACGGACGTCTACGACGGTCTATAAAGGCAGTTCGCATACCAGCCGCCTTGGCACCGACACAATCGAATGCATGGTTCGCAACGTGCATACATTGTATTACTGAAAGATCTAATATTTCTGCGGTCTTTTCATATGTCTTATGATGTGGCTTAAAGTACCCAGCTTCTTGTACTGAAACCGTAGCATCAAAGGTATGGCCAAGATAAGGTTTAGCCGCATCAAGCATATCTCGATCCCCATTAGAGAGTATTACAAGCTTATAGCTGCCTGATAAGCGCTGCAAAGCTTCAGGCACCTCCGGAAAAGGGGTAAGTTTCTCAATTTCGGAGACTAACATTTGAACCTCCGCACTAGTGTGCTTAATCCCTGCCCTGTCTAAAGTAAAACTGACCGCACGATGACCAATTTCACGGTAAGGGGTATGGCCTCGATTACAAAGCGAATCAATCATAGAGTTTTCGAAATGTGTACGTCGCCACCAGGTTACAAAGCGATGAGCATCTCCTTCCCATCCCTTCTCCTTGAGAAATGGTTCGGCAACTTTTGTCAAACATCCTTGCATATCCACGATAGTACCATATTGATCAAAGGTCAGCGCCTTAACTTCACGTTTAAGCAAGTCAATAAAAGCCATTTCTATCCCCTTTTTAGTCACTTATATCAAAATATGAACCCAGCTAACAAACAGACGCCAGATAAATCGTTTTAGTTAAAAACATTTTTTATGGTTTATACATTTGTGCAGTAATTTGGTCTCAGTTTCTTTATTTACCATCGCTAAAAACCATGCCATCCAAGATCACTGATATACGAGTCCAAGAGTGAAGTAATAATTCCTCCATCAACGTGCGTGCGAGTTTGGCGCGTTTCATGCAAATCGCATTTATAATTTCACGATTTGAATCAATCGAACGTTGCATAAGGTCGGGGGCCTCTTGATAGGCAAGATATCGATAGCGGAAGCCCTGTTTCGCTATAGTCCGGATTAGACGCACCAAAGTTATACTTTTTGCAGCCTCGTGGATCGCATTGGTAAGCAACACATTTGCTTCAAAGAAAAGGCCTGGCTCAACTTTCGCGTGTGCACTTTCCAAAGCCTCGAGCTTATGTCTCAGGATAATTTTATCTCTATCATCACAACGTTCAGCAGCGCGCTCGGTCGCAAATCCTTCAAGTACCAACCTACACTCGTAAACCTCATTCAGATCTGTAGCATTCATTTGCGAAACTCGAGCGCCTCTGCGCGATTCGATTTTTACTAAGCCATCACTCGCTACCAGCCTTAAAGCCTCCCGAACCGGTGACCGACTGACCTTAAATACATTAACCAGTTCCTCTTCAACCAGACGGCTACCTGGCATAAATTCACGATTTATTATTCGCTGCTCAAGCACGAGTGCAATCTTTGCTGCAGTTGAGACCTCGGAGGGTAATTCAATAGGCTGAACGCCCTTGTCTACAAATATAGTGTCGATATTCATCAAACTAGACTGCGACGGAATAACCAAGCGATTGCTCATCACCGATAGAACCCTGTAACCCCCATGCATGTCGAGGCAGTTCGCTTATCGTAATATCGATGTCTGAGCGCGGAATACCAGTCGCTTCAGGCACTTTTTCATACAGCATATTGATAAGAGATTTAATAGTTTCCACAGATCTGCCTTCAAACATTGTAATTTCAATAACTGTATATTTTTCCGTTCTATCCACGGAACCATAATGGAAATCCTCTTCGTCCATCGGAAAGAATCGCTGCAAACGCTTTTCTGGTGGAAATTTAAGCGCTTCCGAAACACATTCATGAATAGCATCCGATAACGCACTTTTAATAGGATCCATAACTTTCCGAAGCGCATAAACCTTAGCTGTAGGCATTATCTTACTCCTAAATCACGTGAAAAATAATTGGAAATATAACTGGTATTAGGCCAATTGACTAACTTCCGTTATAATATATTTTGTATACTAAAATGGATCTATATGGTCAATATTACTTTCGATAATCAAATTAAATTTTATAACATAAAAAAGCGGAATACCATATAAGCTCTTATTTAATATATATTATTAAGTCACATTTAATTTTTACCTATCACAAATAACTTAATATCCCATGTTGCTAAACATGTATGATGATGTTATTTTTTATTTATTGTATACAATTTTATCTTCTCCCAGTTATCTCAAAAGAAACAAGCGCGCAAAAATAGTAAAGAATTAAAATGGAGATTTAGGAGAGGAACTATCATTATGAAGGCTACAGGTGAAATTGGTCGTTCGATACTTAGTGATACCGAATTTAGACAGTTCGAAGCCGCTGAGGAACTATTTCCCGGCGGAGCACTTGGAGGAAATTCGCTCGCTTCAGATGCTCGCTTTGTTTTCAAGAATGGTAAAGGGTCACGTTTTTGGGATTCTTCAGAAAATGAATATATCGATTATGTTCTAGGCTCTGGTACTTTTTTTCTTGGTCATGCCCACCCAGTCCTTCAAAAAAGTATTACTGAACAGTTGAGCCGTGGTACACACTTCTTCGCATACCTAAACGAACAAGCCTTGGAATTCGCAAAACGTCTCAAACCTTTGATTCGTTGTGCGGAGCGATTACGTTTTACTACATCAGGTTCTGACTCAACATTCCATGCTATGCGACTCGCCCGCGCCTTTACAGGCCGCGATAAAATTATCAAATTTGAAGGAGCATACCATGGTGTCCATGACTATGCCCAAATAAGTACCACACCAAAAACACCACTTGATTTCCCCCTAGGGACCCCTGATACGGCCGGAGTTCCAGAGGCAGTTCGCGACCTAGCAATGATAGTCCCTTATAATGATCCTATGGCTCTTGAAGATATTGTGAAGTCCCATAAAGATGAGATCGCGGCAGTCATAATCGAGCCCATCCAGAGAATTATAATGCCTCAGGACAATTTTCTTCAAAAGGTTCGAGAAATCTGCACACGCTATAATGTGATCATGATATTAGATGAAGTAGTCACAGGCTTTCGATATGGTTTAGGTGGTGCTCAAGAGTATTTTGATATTATACCAGACCTAGCGTCATATGGAAAAATTATAGGCGGGGGACTACCTGTTGGCATGGTTGCAGGGCGTGCTGACATCATGGACCAAGCAAACCCTTCGAATAAAGGTAAACCTGGCTACGTGTACCAAAATGGCACTTTACAAGGACATATGCTTGGATGTGTCGCTGGTCTCGCCACCCTTGACGTGCTCAGTACACCCGAGATCTATCAAAAAACTTTTGATCGTGCTCAACGCCTTAGGGATGGTCTACAGAAAGTTTTCACAGATCAAAACATGGGCATTCTTGTTTTTGGTGAGGGCCCCATGTGGCATATGTTATTCACTAATGAGGAACCGAAAAATCGGCGCGATGTACTCGCAGCAAACAGCATTAAACTTGGAAAGATGGAGCCTGAGTTATTACGGCAGGGGCTTTTCGTCCTACCAGGCAACCGACGATTCATCTCAATCCAGCATACAGACGACGATCTAGAAGCAACATTTGAAGCTGCAAAACGCGCATGCAAGGTATTAAAGAAATGAATACATCGTTGGAAGATAATTGTATTGAATCCGAATCTACTACAGATACTAGAATTAACGGTCGCGTTGATTTTGCATCATGTGCGATAATTGGAGAGTTGCTTAGCTCCATCGTGCGCGAAATGCGCCGCTCAATGATTCGCTCTTCTTACAGTTCGATAATATATGAAGGATATGATTTCTCTTGCGTCTTATTAGACTCAAAAGGCCATCTTGTCGCGGAATCAGGTGAAGACCATCCATTCCATATAGTCCCAGTAGCTAGCGCTGTGACTTCAGCGCTAGCAATACACAATCATATTGGCGAAAATGAAATCCTTCTTCATAACGATCCCTATACGGGAGGAACCCACCTCAACGACATCGCTGTTATAAAACCCGTTTATCTAAACAATAGTATAGCATTTTATATTGTTGTACGCGCACACTGGGGAGATATCGGTGGAATGAGCCCAGGCTCATTAAACGGTGCTGCGACTGAGATTTTACAGGAAGGCTTGCGTCTTAATTATCTAAAAACAACCCTGAACGGTGATAGTGAAGTTATGCGTTTGATCTTCGATAACGTTCGGGTAACACAGGAGGCTATTTCTGATTTTCACTCCGTAATTGGTATTATCAAGGTCGCCGAACGTCGTCTCGGCGACCTTTGTATCAAATATAGTCGGCAGCTTGTTTCAGACTCCATGGCAGATATATTAGACATCAGTGAGCGAAGAATTCGTGAAGCTATTCGCAGCCTCCCAGATGGCGAATATAGCCACGTAGGTTTTCTAGATGGCAACGCTTTGTCTCATCATCCCTTACGTGTCTGCGTAGCGCTCTCCATTCATGGTGATAGTCTGACGGCGGATTTTTCCGGTAGCTCCCCTCAGGTTAAAGCTCCTTTAAATGCCGGCCCAGCTATCGCGCCAACCTCGGTGCTTACGGTGGTAAAATCGTTTCTCGATCCACGTGGCAGTATTACCTCAGGGACGCTTCGCGCCTTTAATATTAAATTACCGAGTCGTTCAATTGTTAATGCAAGCGCCCCTGCCCCGTGTGGGGGACTAAATGAAGTTCGCTTTGCTTCCGATGCGGCGGTAATGGGAGCTCTAGGTCGAGCGATACCCGAACGAATGACAGGGGATGTAAGGGGAACATCTAATCATACCTATATTGGGAATGAGAATTTCATTTTTTACGAGTACCCATCAGGAGGAACTGGAGGGTGGCAAAGTAGCGATGGGAATACGGCGGTAAGAGCCTTTAACGAAGGTGAGAATGTTTCGATACAGTCATCAGAAGTAGTCGAAACAAATTTTCCACTGCGTATAATAAAATCAGAAATACGACCAGATAGTGGGGGGCCTGGTAGGTATAGAGGCGGCGTTGGATTGGTCCGCCAAATTGAAGTGCTAACAGAAGGTACAAGACTATCGGTTCTCTCGGATCGCAACGTTATACCTCCTGCTGGCGTATGTGGTGGCCTATCCGGTGCAGCTAATTCATTTACTGTTTTTCGTGACGCGAATGCCATAAAAACCAGTACTTTTCCGGGGAAAATAGCTAATTTCCCACTAATGCCGGGAGATATTGTACAAATAGAAACTTCTGGCGGTGGTGGCTGGGGACCACCATCCGACCGCGAGCAAACAAATGTGCAAGAAGATTTAATTGATGGTTATATAAGTAGTGATGGCTCTAAAGAGTATAGCGCGCGCTCACCACAAGTAAAAATTGTACGGGACAAGAGTATACCTATTAGCGCGTGTAAAATCACATTTGAGCTTGCCGCAGAACTCGAGCTCGCCACAGGTGATTTAATTGAGCTCGTAGATAAAATTGGTCCTGCTATCCGCGTTTGGGTTGACTCAATTTTACCGCTAGGCGATGGGATGATGGTCTGGCTCTCGCACTTACTTGGGGGAAATGATTATGCCAACGTTTATCTAATTTCCTCTTTTTCCCGTTCGGCTACCGTTGATGGGGTTAGAAAATAATGCAGCCATGCCCTAATAATATATTCGTAGGTATTGATATTGGTGGTACTTTTACTGATCTGATAATTTATGATATTAAGGGCTCTAATCTGCGCGCAATCAAGGTTCCATCCAATCGTGCCGAACCAAATAAAGCCGTTATAAATGCGCTCGATAAATCTGCCATACCGCCTAAAGATATCAATTTAGTAGTACATGGGACTACGGTTGCTGCTAATGCGCTATTAGAGCGGCGCGGGTCAAAAACTGCATTCGTAACTACTGCCGGGTTTCGTGATGTCCTCGAGCTTGGCCGTACAACGCGCCTAGTTCCTAACACTTTATATAACCCTTATTTCCGACGTCCTCAGCCGCTAGTACAACGGAGGTACCGGTACACAATTTCGGAACGCATGGGACGCAGTGGTACGCCTGAAATTTCACCATGTTCAGCAGAAATCAAAGCGTTGGCCGAAAAAATGCTCAAACACGGCATTGAAGCTGTCGCTGTAGGGTTTTTGAATAGCTTTCGAAATTCAATACATGAAAAGATCGCTGCCGAAATCTTCAGTCAGTATTTTGATTATGTAACAATATCAACTGATGTTCTAAACGAAATACGTGAATTCGAGCGTTTCTCTGCTGCGTCCATGAATGCTTATTTGATGCCAGTAATGGCAAGATACGCTGTTGCACTTAACGAAAAAATTACAAAACGTTCTATCAAAACGCGTTTTCTAACTGTTAGCTCTCATGGCGGCCTTTTGAGCACTAAGTCGGTTTGCGCTAGTCCAATACGCACCATTTTATCGGGTCCTGCCGCAGGTGTAGCCGCTGCCATTCATCTAGCTGCGGCAATTGATGTAGTCAACATTATCACTCTTGATGTTGGTGGCACGAGTAGTGATGTGGCAATTATCGCAAATAATAAGTTCCCGCAAAGACGTGAGAGCATCATTGACGGATTAATCATCAAACAGCCCCAGTTAGATATACATACTGTTGGGGCCGGCGGTGGAAGTATTGCATCCTTGGACCCTGGGGGTGGTTTGCAAGTTGGGCCAGAGAGTGCTGGGGCAGTTCCAGGTCCTGCCGCTTATGGACGAGGCGGAAAAAACCCTACGGTCACCGACGCTAATGTGGTCTTAGGTCGTCTAGGTCCCGGACAAAATCTGGGACGTTCCCTCACAATTGACCACGCTTCCGCTAAACTTTCTTTACATTCTTTAGCCCAAAAAAAGGGTATATCAGTTGAAACTATGGCAGAGGGTATAATCCGACTTGCAGTGGTTAAGATGGCTGCAGCTCAACATGAAATTTCTGCTATGCGCGGTTATGACCCACGAGAATTTAGCTTATTGTGTTACGGGGGTGCAGGTCCTTTGCATGCGGCCTTAGTTGCAGAAGAAGCCATGATGTCAAGCGTGATAATTCCGCCCTCACCGGGTGCCTTCTCTGCGCTCGGCACTCTCTGTGCACCAATAATGAAAGATGGCGCCGTTACACTTTTAATGGCTTTAGATGAAAAGTCGATCATAACCATTCGTAAGACTGCAGTGCACATCACCTCAAGATTAAAAGAAGAGTTAATTAATGATGACGGGATCAGTGGAGAGATCGTGTATGAACGACAACTTGACCTCCGGTATCTAGGACAGGCTCATGAATTGACGGTATCCATGCCAGAGAAAGCTGATGTGCAGATTATAGCCGAACTTTTTGAAACAAGCTTTGAAAAGGAATATGGACGAAAAGACAAGAACCGCCAAATTGAAGTCGTTAATGTTCGTGTAATAGCACGGATAGCACTGCCACGTCCTAATTGGACAGTGCTAATCGATGGCACAGGAACGCCCTACGGTCATCGTGAAGTATTCATCCATGGGAAATTTCAGTCTGTTCCCATTTGGATGCGCAAAGACTTAGTAAAAAGTCTTGCAATCAACGGGCCAGCAATAATCGAAGAGATGTCTTCGACAACCTATATTCCACCCAATTGGATGGGTAAACTTGGCCAGGTTGGTGAAATTATACTGACACGACAGTCAGATGGGACTGAGCAAAACTCTAAGTAGATACATTTGTAAATTCATATCAAACCTTAACAAAGGAGTTTAAAATGAAAGCCAAGCTAGGATTGAAATTAATTATTGTATCCGCAGCTATTATGATGAGCCTCAGTAGTGTCTCAATGGCAGCAGAAAAAATTCGCGTAGCTTACGAGACCCCAAATACGCATCTTAAGGCTCGCACTGTTGCTAAATTCAAGGAAAGTCTTGAAAAGTTGAGCGCCGGAAAGATGGTAGTGGAAATGTATCCAAGCGGATCACTCATACCATCAAAGCAAGAAGTGTCAGCCGCCATTCGTGGTCAAGTTGAGGCAATTGTCCCGTTTATAAGCTACTATGAATCAATTACCCCCAAGGCTAAACTTTTAACAACCCCTATGGCCTTTCGTGGTTATGATCACCTAATGAAAGCAATGGAAGGTGAAATTGGAGCAGAAATATTTGCTGATCTTGATAAAAAAGGTTTGAAAGCATTAGGCTTTTGGTACGAGACACCAACTGTTCTATTCACGTCAAAGAAACGGGTCACGACACTAGGTGAGCTCAAAGGATTGAAAATTCGTACCTATCCCTCGGCAACGCTTGAAGCCATGCTTTCTGCCTTGGGCACAAACCCGACCGTCATTCCTGGGAATGAAGTGTACTTAGCCCTAAAGAATGGGGTTGTTGATGGAGCTGTAACAACGCCGAGCTTTGCGGTTTCACTTAAACTTGACGAAGTGTTAAAGTACATTACGGATGTGAAGCTCGTTTTTGGTGGTTATATCTTTGCTATGAATAAGAAGTTCTTTAACAACTTATCCGCAGAAGAAAAGGGTAACATAACTGTTGCTGCAAAGGCTGCTACTAAATGGAACCAGGGCGCTATTCATAGTGAGATTAAAGTTTCAGTGGATAAAGCTGCAAAAAATGGAGTTGAGGTTATACCAGCATCTGCGGAAGAGATTGCGAGATGGCAAAAAGCGATGAAGCCTGTTCACGATGGTCTTGATAATGAAGTCAAAGCACTCTTGGCAAAAGCCGTCGCACTCAAGTAACTAATCAATCTAAATTTGTTGGAATACAAAGGACAAAAATTTGAATACACTTTGCTTCTTGGACAAATGTCTGGCGAAGCTTGAAATAGCTGCGGTCGTCATTTTTTTGGCGACTGCGGCTATTCTTAATTTTGTCCAGGTAGTCGCGCGCTATGTTTTCGATCTATCTTTTAACACCCTCGAAGAGATCTCTGTATATTTCATCATCGCGCTGGTTTTTATAGGGTTAATTCGAGCAGATCGCAATCGCCAGAACATTTCAATCGACATTCTACACAATTATCTTTCTCCATCGGTAGCAAAGGTTTTATGGAGAATTGCGGACTGCTTACTATGTATTACAGCACTGAGCCTCGCATACTATACCTCACAATCGGTAATATTTTCATATATGATTGGCGAGACTTCGGTCTCTTCTCTAGGCTTTCCAATTTGGCTCGTCATGATAGTGATGCCACCCTGTTTTTTAATCATTGGCATTCGCGCAGCGTTACGGATTCTTGGCATTGTACAGCTCGACAACCTTGGCAATGAAAAGGATTTGATGCATTGAGCAGCCTCCTTTCTGCTATTACCGGAATTAGCTTGGTACCGCTGCTCTTGAGCGGCGTTCCAATTGCCTTCTCGATACTGGCGACATGCCTAATTTACATGGGCATTCAGGGGATGGATCCATCGACCCCTGGGTCAACCATGTTTTGGTTTTTGAATAGCTCTAGCCTTGTCAGCATTCCGTTTTTTATCCTTGCGGCAGAAATCCTATCTCGCAGTGGAGCAACCGACGCGCTAGTTGGCGCCAGCAATGCACTTTTTGGAAGAGTACGTAACGGTCTAGCTTTAGTCACGGTGATCTCGGTTTTGGTGTTCAGTGCTATTAGTGGATCAAGTGTTGCTACTGCTGTTGCTATTGGCCGCGTTATGATTCCTAAATTAATCGAAAACGGTTATAAACAACGGTTCGCAATTGGGCTAGTTGCTGCAAGCGGCGGCCTTGGCATTTTAATTCCCCCCAGCGTCCCATTAATCGTGTATGCCGCTGTCGTTGAAATATCTATTGGCGATCTCTTCATGGCAGCCATGCTACCCGGCCTGATGCTTGGTTTAATGCTCTGCATTTTTGTCGTTGGTCTTGTCGATTCAGTTCGGTCACACTATCCAGAAACTTCAATTCTCAGCGACACACTGCAATCCCGTCGCCAAGCTATTATTAAGGGCATTCCAATGTTTCTGTTCCCTGTAGTTGTTCTAGGTGGCATCTATACTGGAATATTCACGCCAACTGAAGCCGCAGCCGTGTCCGTCTTCTTATCATTATTCCTATCAATAACGATCTACAAAAACACAAATTTTAAAGCCCTAATTGATGTATTTGCGCGAGCGGGCAGTATGTCTGCAACTATTCTAATCATTATGGCGGCCACTTCCGTACTCAGTTTCATCCTATCATATGAACGTGTACCAAACCAAGTTACTGAGATGATCGCTACTCTCGATATCTCGCCACTAATATTCCTTTTAATGGTTAATTTACTTCTCTTGGTAATGGGCTGTTTTCTCGAAATTATTTCCGTTATTCTGATAATTGTCCCAATTATATTGCCAACCCTTCAGCAGCTTGCGATTGACCCCATTCATTTTGGAATAATTTTGATCATAAATATGGAGCTAGCAGTCATTACTCCTCCCATTGGAATGAACTTGTTTGTTGTAAGTGCAATTTCCAACCAGCCCATAGGACGAGTCTTTCAAGGAGCCATACCGTTTGTCGGTATTATTGCACTTGGTCTTTTGGCAATCGTTCTTATACCAGCAATCACAACGGTTTTTATTGATTAATTCTATATAGGCTGGCTATCACTGCTCTGAACGTGTTTTTAGCAATAAATCTCTATCCACCTACAAACAGTTAACTGGATATCCCACTTTTTAAGCTGTTCACCCCCTTGGTTGTGTAACAGCAAACTCACCAAGTATCGTGAGAACACCTTTACGATAGTCGATCAGACTTCCTAAATATTTTCAGCCGCTTCTCCAACTTGCTCCTGCATCTTGATTAAATAACCTCCTATTGGCGGCCATTTGGCATACGGTAGTTTCAAGATTCTGTTTATGTGCATAAAATTATGAGCCTTGCTTACCACCCGCACTCAGTCCAATAGCGGGCAAAAATAGAACGGCACAGAAAATCAAACCGGCTAAAATTGCCATAATCGCAAAAAGAGCATAGAAGCCCCAGTTACCGTGTAACACTGAAATTGCTGGCACAGTTGTTGCCATGACAGCAAACGAGATGATATAGCGAAACGAATAAGCTCGTGAGCGCCATTCACTTCTAGCAATACGGCCTATTAATACATCATTGATAGGTATTTGACCAAAAACTACGAGCATAAATGCTATACAAAATAATAAAGCAGGTACACCTGTTAAGTTTGCCAAAACTATAGAAAAAATCATCTGACAAAAGGCAACAATAGCGAATACCCATCTCACCGCATGACGGTCAACGAGGTAACCAACTATGAGCTGGGCTACTGATGCAATGGAAAAAACCATAAAGGCCCACCAGCCTACTTCCTTGCCGCTTGTAGCAAGTCCTGTAAGGCGTTCATCAAATATTTTTGGCAAAGCAAAGGTAGTACTTTGAAATATAAAACTACCTATCGCAGCGGTAAAAAATATAATACTAAATATCCTTATCAGAATGCCCCGCTCTAATTTCAATATATTGTCATCATTTCGCTCTGACACCGCGGTATCATTGCTATTCAATTGATTTTGGGAAGCCTTAAGAAAGGCTAAATAAGCAAGTCCAGTTAGAACGCATAATATACCAGGAAGGAGAAAAGCTACCCTCCACCCCCAGTGCTCAACAACCAACAACGTCGCAAGTGGCGCTGCTGCAACTCCAAGGTTTCCAAAAACTCCATTCATAGCAATGGGGATACCTGTTTTTTTTCGGCCTTGAACAACCATGGCTATGCCAACTGGGTGGTATATGGCGCCAAATACACCAATCAGACAAATTCCCACCCCTAGTTGAAGGGGCGAGGTAGAAAACGCACTTATTATAGTCGCAGTACCCATCCCTATAAAAAAAACCGCAATCATTCCGGGCCTGCTCCACCGATCCGCAATCCAAGCAGCAGGCAGTGAACACAAACCAAAAGCGATAAAACCTGCTATTGAAAAGGGTATCAATTGGGCATAACTCATATTCCATTCATTACTTACACCAGAAATTACCACCTCACGATCCGTAGCTATGACCATCGCAACAGTAGCAAAAATCAAAATGAGAAAGTGATCAAAAAAATGCCCCGCATTTAGAAACGCAAAATCTATTTTCTTTCGGATCTCGCCAGTCATTACCTTTTCCTTCGTTCACTGAGAAATGCAGTACTTTACACGGAACACGGGCAAAATAATGATACCCAAAACGACAGTCCTAGCACATCCTATGAATGCAATTTGAAATTAAATACTATTATTTTTATCAATTCAGTGGTTTGACCTAATTCATATTTAGTTCGTATTATTCCTCTATTTCTTGTCACCCAACACCTTCAAAGGCAATATTCAAACAATGACTAGATATCAAAGTTCATCTGCATTTGATGCAATCAAGCTTGTTGTAGGTCGAAACGGTTGGCTCGACAACCATGAAGACATAGAGCCGTTTTTGATAGAACCTCGTGGTCTTTGGAAGGGAGAATGCGATTTGATCGTTTCCCCTTCCTCAACTGAGGAAGTTAAATCGGTAGTAAGTATATGTGCAGATGCCGAAATAGCCATAACTCCGCAAAGTGGTAATACCGGTTTAGTCGGTGGTTCTATCCCACATGGCGGAATAGTTCTTTCCACGAGGCGGATGGAACGAATTCTCGATATTGATCCAACAGACAACACTATGACCGTAGAAGCAGGCTGCATTCTTGCCGACCTACAAAATGCTGCAGATAAAGTGGAACGACTTTTCCCACTGAGTCTAGCAGCCGAGGGAAGCTGTCGAATTGGTGGCAACCTATCGACAAATGCAGGTGGTATACAGACGTTACGATACGGAAACGCGCGCGACCTAGTACTAGGCCTTGAGGTCGTACTTGCTGATGGAACTGTATGGAACGGTATGAACAGACTTCGCAAGAATAATACAGGATATGATTTCAAGCATTTATTTATGGGATCAGAAGGTACGCTCGGAATAATCACAAGTGCAGTATTAACGCTTTACCCAAAGCCAAACCGACGGGAGTCTGCGTTAATTAGCACATCAAGCATTAGCAAAATTCAGATGCTGTTGTCTCGCACCCAAGAAAAACTTGGGGATACCTTATCTGCATTTGAATATGCTAACGAATTTTCTATGAGCCTGGTTTTTCAAAATATTGAGGGTGCCGTGAATCCATTTGATCGCACTTACCCCCATTACGCTTTGATTGAAGTCTCCAGCCTTCGAAATGATGACACAATACTGAGAGAACTGGAGGATTTACTCGCCACCGCCCTAGAAAGAGACTTGATAATTGATGCAGTAGTCGCCCAATCAATTTCGCAAGCAAAGGATTTATGGTACCTACG